>JAIRPD010000132.1 GCA_031257195.1 Treponema sp.
TCGCTCCGCATACGGATAAACAGGCGCAGCCATTCCTGCTCGATAATGCGCTTGTTGGGGTCCTGTAACACTTCTTTGCTGAAGGCCTTGATAAACTCATCCCGCAGATATTCGGGCAACTGCGGCCATTTGCTAATCGCGCCGCGGTGGATGCCCTGCACGGGCCGGTTGGAAGTATCATCCGGGTCCCAGACGAACACCGGGTTTTCGCCGTAAATCTTTTTTTCGTGGGCGGCGTCCATGCAGGGCGGGCAGGCGGCCTTGCCTTCCAGGGGGTGGTTGTTGGTCCACAACAGAAACAGGATGACCGCCAGGGAAAAACGGTCGGTATGGATGTCCGGCTTGGCATTTTTGGCGGCGATCTCCGGGGCCATGTACCGGGCTTTCCCGGCGATGCCGGAATTCTTGCCGTATTCGCTCACGTTGTCGTTATCGCAGATCAGCGCGTCGCCGTTTTTGGGGTTGATGAAAAAATTGCCGTCGTTCAAATCCTGGTAGCTGTAGCCCTTGTTGTGCAGGGTGCGAAAGCCCGCGGTGATATTGAGGGCCGCGTTGACCATGGCGGTAACGCTGGCAAAGGTTTCTCTGCCGGTAAGGAAACGCGAAAAATCCCGGTATTCGCCGGGGCGCAGGTCCATGATGTAACCAAAGGCCCCGCCGCGGACAGGTTCGGTAATATCCAGAGGCCACAAAAAGGCGCCGGCGGGGCTGCCCATTTTGATATTGTTTTCAAGGTTCTCGTAGAACTTTTTAGGGTTGGCAAAATTTTTGCCCGTGTACCATTTGAGGGCTTTGGGGTTGCCGTCATAATTGACTCTGTAGACTGCGCCTTGTCCTCCTTCGCCGATCTTCTGTTCGACCACAAGTTTCTTGTAATTTTTGGTCTGTACCGAAAACCCTTTCTCTAAATCCGCCATTTTTCCACGCCCTTTTCCTTATTCTTTTTTCCGCCGCCCTTTCCGCGGCGCGGCGTTCTCCGGCCCGGTAACGGCGGCGGGCGGCCGTTTGTCCGCCCGAAAAAGCCCTGCCACCAGGTCAAGGATGAACACCTTGTCCTGATCTTCCAGCAGGGCAAAGCCCTCGCAGGCCTTTAGCAGTTTCTTGGATCGGCCTCTGGTATTCCCCATGGCGGAAATATAATACGCGGTATGGTACTTGTCAAGGGCAGGGCAAGAAATATCTCCGGCGGAAGGCCGCGGATTTTCTTGCCGGTTGGGGTTTTTTCCGCTAGACTGTAAGCGGTGATGACCGTAAACGCCCGTATGAGAGAAGCCCGCAAAGCTTTGAATATATCGCAAAAAGACTTTGCCAAGGCTATCTGCGTCTCCAATACCTACCTGGCGGATGTGGAGAACGGGGCCCGCAAGGCTAATGGGCGGATTGTAAAGCTGGCGTCCGTGATTTTTGGTATCCGCGAGGATTGGCTTAAAACCGGCGGGGGGGCCATGTTCTACAAGACCCCCGATGAAAAAATGACCCGGTTGGCGGGTATTTTTAACGAGCTTCCCCCGGATTATCAGGATTACGCGCTCCAACAGATAGAAAAGCTGCTGATTTTACGGAAAAACCAGGACACCCCCAGTCCGCCGCTCCCGCCGGACGCCCCGGACTAGCCGCCGCGTCTCCCCTCCGCGTTTTCCGGCGCCCTTGCCTTTTCCCCCAAAACCCGGTAGCCTGTCAGGGGGAGGCGGGATAAGGCCATGGTAAAAGAAAAGCCCCGGAAGGTCCTGGTGCTGGGCTCGGGGGGGCTCAAAATCGGCCAGGCGGGGGAATTTGACTACTCCGGCTCCCAGGCCCTCAAGGCTCTGCGGGAGGAGGGGATCCAAACGGTGTTGATCAACCCCAACATCGCCACCATCCAAACCAGCGAGGGAATGGCGGACGCCATCTACTTTTTGCCCCTTACCCCGGAATTCATCAAGGGGGTGATAGAAAAAGAACGGCCCGACGGCCTTTTTCTTTCCTTTGGGGGGCAGACAGCCCTTAACGCCGGGGTGGCCCTGGACCGGGACGGGACCCTCTACAAGTACGGAGTCGCCGTGCTGGGCACCCCCGTGTCCGCCATTGAGGATACCGAAGACCGGGAACGGTTTGTAAAGCGCCTGGAAGAAATCGGCGTCAAGACCCCCCGGAGTGTCGCCGTTAACGCCGGGGACGGGCCCGGCGAGGGGACCGGTGGGGCCGTTATGGCGGCGGAACGAATCGGTTACCCGGTGATGGTCCGGGCGGCCTACGCCCTGGGGGGTATGGGTTCCGGGGTCTGCCGGAACGAGGGGGAACTGCGCCGCCGCTGCGACCGGGCCTTTGCCAGGACCGCCGCCGCCGGGGGAAGCGCCGGAACGGCGGCCCAGGTCCTGGTGGAGGAATGGCTGGGGGGCTGGAAGGAAATCGAGTATGAGGTGGTCCGGGACTGCCGGGATAACTGTATCACCGTCTGTAACATGGAAAACTTCGACCCCCTGGGGATACATACCGGGGAAAGCATCGTAACGGCCCCCTCCCAGACCCTCACCGACAGCGAATACCACAAGCTCCGCCGGATCGCCATCGAGGTGATCCGCCATCTGGGCATTGTGGGGGAATGCAACATCCAGTACGCCCTGGACCCCGCCAGCGAGGACTACCGGGTGATAGAGGTAAACGCCCGGCTTTCCCGGTCCTCCGCCCTGGCCTCCAAGGCTACCGGCTACCCCCTGGCCTTTGTGGCGGCCAAGCTGGCCCTGGGTCATTCCCTGACGGAGATTGAAAACCGGATCACCCGGGTAACCAAATCCTGCTTTGAGCCCGCGCTGGACTATATTGTGGTCAAGGTTCCCCGGTGGGACTTAACGAAATTCAAGAACGTTGACCCCCGGATAGGCAGCGAAATGAAAAGCGTGGGCGAGGTGATGTCCATAGGCCGGAGCTTCGAGGAGGCCCTGCAAAAGGCCCTGCGGATGATCGGTACGGGCGCCCCGGGCTTGGCGGCGGAGGAGGACCTTCCCGGCGGCCCGGGGCCCGGCCGGGGCGATCTGTCCAGGGCGATCCGGGAGGGGCTGTCCAAACCCACGGACCGGCGGATCTTCATCATCTACCGGGCTTTAATGGAAGGGTGGAGCGTCGATAAAATCCACCGGCTTACCAGAATCGACCGGTGGTTTCTTCACAAGATCGCCAACGCGGCGGACTGCGAGCGGGAACTGCGGGCGCTCAAACCGGCGCGGGGGGCCCTGGACAGGGACCTGCTGGCCCGGGCGAAACGGCTGGGCTTTTCCGACGGGCGGATCGGTGAACTCGCGGGACTCCCGGAGGCCTCGGTCCGCTCCCTGCGGGAGGAGTACCGGATTCGGCCGGCGGTTAAGCAGATCGACACCCTGGCGGCGGAGTATCCCGCGAAGACCAATTACCTGTACATGAGCTACGGCTCCGGCCCCGCGGGTTCCGCGTCCGACGACGTAAGCCCCTCGGGCCGGGGGGTAATGGTCCTGGGCTCCGGGGCCTACCGGATCGGGAGCAGCGTGGAATTCGACTGGTGCTGCGTCAACGCCGCGGAAACCGTCCGCCGGCTGGGGCGCTACTCGATCATGGTAAACTGCAACCCCGAAACGGTCTCCACCGACTATGATATATGCGACCGCCTCTACTTTGAGGAACTAAGCCTGGAACGGGTGCTGGACATCTACGAGTGGGAGCGCCCCGACGGCCTCATCCTTTCCATGGGGGGCCAGATCCCCAACAACCTGGCCACCGGGCTGTACGACGCCGGGGCGCTGATCTACGGTACCCACCCCCAATCCATCGACATGGCGGAGGACCGGAACAAATTTTCCGCCCTGCTGGACAAGCTGGGCATTGAGCAGCCCCCCTGGCGGGAACTGGCCAGCCTGGAATCCGCCCGGGCCTTCGCCGGGGAGGCGGGCTACCCCGTGCTGATCCGACCCAGCTATGTCCTTTCCGGGGCGGCCATGAACGTGGCCTGGAACGACGAAACCCTGGAACGCTATCTGGCCCTGGCCGCGGACGTGTCGGCGGAACACCCGGTGGTAATCTCCAAGTTCATCGAGAACTCCAAGGAAATCGAGATAGACGCCGTGGCCAAACGGGGGGAAATCCTCTTTCACGCCATCACGGAGCATATCGAGAACGCCGGAATCCACTCCGGGGACGCCACGGTGGTCCTCCCCGCCCAGCGGCTCTACGTGGAAACGATCCGGAAGACCCGCCACATCGCCGAGGCAATCGCCAGGGCTCTGCGGATTACCGGGCCCTTTAACATCCAGTTCCTGGCCCAGGACAACCGGGTCCGGGTGATCGAGTGTAACCTCCGGTCCAGCCGGAGCTTTCCTTTCTGTTCCAAGGTAAGCAGGGTAAACATGATCGATCTGGCGGTCCGGGCCATGCTGGACGAAACCGTGGAAAAGCCCCCCGTCTCCGCCCTGGAACTGGACTGGGTAGGGGTCAAGGCCGCGCAGTTCAGCTTTTCCCGGCTCCACGGGGCGGACCCGGTCAGCGGGGTGGAGATGGCCAGTACCGGAGAGGTGGCCTGCCTGGGGCCGGACCTGAACGACGCGTTCCTCAAAGCCCTCCTGTCCGTGGGTTACCGGGCGCCCCCGGAGTTCGCCAAACGCAAGCGGGTCCTCCTTTCCACGGGCCCCATGGAGGACAAGGTGGAATTCCTGGGATCCGCGAGGAAGCTCCTGGTCATGGGCTACGAGATCTTCGCCTCCCGGGGCTCCGCGAAATTCCTGGCCTCCAACGGCATCCCCGCCCGGGCGTTGAACTGGCCCCTGGAGTCCCGGGAACCCAACATCGCCTCGTACATCAAGGACCGGGCGGTGGACATGATCATCAACATCCCCAAGAACAACCGGGAAACGGAGCTGAAGAACGACTACCTCATCCGCCGCCTGGCGGTGGACTTTGACATTCCCCTCTTTACCAACATCAAGGTAGCCCGGCAGTTCATCGACGCCCTGGCGGCCCGGCATGAAAAGGGCGGCGGGGTAAAGGGCCTGGAAATAAAGGCCTGGGAAGAGTACCGTTAGGAAACGATCGCTTTACATATAGGAGAAATAATGAAGACCCTGGGCTACTACAACGGAACCACCGGCGAAATCGGGGACCTGCGGATTCCCATGGACGACCGGGCCTGCTGGTTTGGCGACGGGGTCTACGACGCCACCTGCGCCATCCGGCAGAGGGCCCTCTTCCTGGAGGAACACGTGGACCGCTTCTTTTCCAGCGCGGCCCTCTTACAGATGGCCCCTCCCCTTTCCCGGGAGGACCTGGCGGGGCTGCTCGCTGGGCTGGTCCGCCAGGTAGAGGGAGACCGGCACTTCCTATACTGGCAGATCACCCGGGGAACGGCCCCCCGGAACCACGCCTTCCCCGGGGGAAAGGCCAACCTCTGGGCCTTTATCCGCCCCTCCCCCGCCCCGGACCTGACCCAAAAGGTACGGCTCATCACCGTGGAGGACACCCGGTTCTTTCACTGCCATGTCAAAACCCTCAACCTCATCCCCAACACCCTGGCCAGCGAACGGGCAAAGCGGGCCGGGGCGGCGGAGGCGGTCTTTTACCGCACCGAAGCCACCGGCAAGGGAAACTTCCCCGGGACCGGGAGGGTTACCGAATGCGCCCACAGCAATATCCACATTCTCGCCGGCGGGGCCTTCCGCACCGCCCCCCTGGACAACCTGATCCTCCCCGGCGTCGCCCGGGCCCACCTGATCAAGCAATGCGGTCTTTTGGGTGTCCCCGTTCGGGAAGAGGCCTTTAGTCTGGAGGAACTCTTTGCCGCGGACGAGGTGATCATCTCCAGCTCCGGCACCTACTGCCAGGCGGCGAGCCACATCGACGGCAGGCCGGTGGGGGGCCGGGACCCGGAGACCCTGGACAACCTGCGGCGGGCGGTAACCGCGGAGGCCGAGGGCTATATCGGGCAGAAGTGGTGAGTCCCTCCCGGTCTTCCGGTTCACCGCGAGGATGGCGCGATTCCCGGTAACCCGCGGCAACTACCGGCTGGACATGATCCGGTCCCGGCGTAAGGCGGCGGGCGGTGGCCGCATGGACGCGGCTGCTTCCAAGGCAAGCCCGCCTTGCGGGCTTGGGTGGAGTTTTTGGCGGAGCTGAAAACTCCCAGCCCACAATCCGCAAGGACGCGGATTTTGGGCGGACAGGGGGAACTCAACCGGGGCCGGCGGCCCGCGAAGAATCCCGCTCGATGTTCATGATCATCTCCACCCGGCGGGCGTGGCGGCCCCCCTCAAAGGGGGTTTCCAGCCAGATCCGGGCGATCATCCGGGCCAGGTCCGGGCCGACTACCCGCGCCCCCAGGGCCAGGATGTTGGCGTCGTTGTGGAGCCGGGACAGTTTGGCGGTGTAGCAGTCGCTGCAGACTACGCAGCGTATGCCCCGAACCTTGTTGGCCGAAAGGGCCATGCCCACCCCCGTGCCGCAGAGGAGGATTCCCCGCTCGTATTCCCCGGAAGCCACCCCTTCCGCGGCCCGGCGGCCCAGGATGGGGTAGTCCACGCTTTCGGGGCTGTTCACCCCCAGGTCCTTCCAGGGCAGGCCCATCTCTTCCAGCAGGGCCGCCATATCCCCCTTGAGGGTAAGTCCGGCGTGGTCGTTACTTAGCGCTATCATGGTTTCAGTGTACCCCGCGGTCCGCCGGCCCGCAATACCCGGCGGCCCATGGAACTATAGCTGACATTGTAGGCCCACTGGAGTTCGTTCCTGAACGCCAGGGTTTCTATGGTGATGGGGCTGGTCTTGCAGGGGTAATTTTGCGGGCCCCGCGGGGAAAAATCCGTGAACCGGAGTTCCTGGGCGGCCAGGAAGGGGCCGGGGTACAGGAGCGGGAGGACCGCCAGGAGGATGAAGAAGGGTCCCGGGGTTTTCCCCGGACCCGTTCCACCGGTTCGCACGGCCATGCCCGCCCCGCTTCCTTAGGCCAAAAGTTCCCTGGCCTTGGCGGCCAGCTTGTCCGCCGTCAGGCCAAAGCGCTTTGCCAGGTAGTCCTGGGTTCCTACCTCACCGAATTCATCCTGGATCCCAATCCGGCCAAACGTAACGGAGACCCCCTTTTCCAGGAGCAGGGCCGCCACGGCGCTTCCCACGCCTCCCTCCAGTTGGGCGTTTTCCGCGGTGATCAGGACCTTTGCCTTTCCCGCCCGGTCCAGGATCGCCTCGCTGTCCAGGGGTTTTACCGTGAGGAGGTCCAGAATCCCGGCGTCAATGCCTTCCGCCGCCAGGGTTTCCCGGGCCTTGAGGGCCTCGTTTACCAGGAGGCTCCCCAGGCAGACAAAGGTGAGGTCCTTTCCTTCCCGCAAAAGTTTGGCCTTGCCGAACTGAAACCGCTCATTTTCGCCGTAGATCACCGGTACGGGCTTTCGGGGGTAGCGGAGGTACACGCAGCCGTAGGTTTCCGCCGCTTCCCGGACAAAAGCCGCCAGGCCGTAGTAGTCCGAGGGCTCCACCACGGTCAAATGGGGGATCACCCGCATCAGGGCGATGTCCTCAAAGGGCATGTGGGTGCCCCCGTTCATCGCCGCGGTTACCCCCGGGTCCATACCGATAAGTTTGACGTTCAACTGGGCGTAGTTGGCGGAGATAAAAAACTGATCGTGGACCCGCCGGGAGGAAAAGCAGCCAAAACTCGAGGCGAAGGGGATCTTCCCCACCGCGGAAAGCCCCGCGGCGATGCCCACCATGTTGGCCTCGGCGATGCCCACATTGACAAACTGGCCGGGGTAGGTCTTTTTAAAGTTCGCCGTTCCGGTGCAGTTCATTAAGTCCGCTTCCAGAACCACAATATCCTTGTTACGCGCCGCCAGGGCGGTGATCGCGTCGGTGTAACCCGTCCGCATTTCTTTAAGTTCTTCGCTCATCGTATTCTCCTTGCGGCTTATTCCGCCGCCTCAAGCGCCGCGATAGCTTCCCGGGCTTTTTCCAGGTTAAAGGCCATGCTGTGGTTTTTTTCCACCCCCTCCGCGAAATTGCACCCCTTGCCCTTGATTGTGTGCATCACAATCATGGAGGGCTTTTCTTTTTGGGCGATGGCGGCGTCCACGGCCTTGTCCAGTTCCTCTATATCGTGGCCGTTTACCTCCTGGGTGAACCAGCCAAAGGCCTTCCATTTCGCGGCCAGGTCCCCCGGTTCCAGAATATCCTTCACATAGCCGTCCAGCTGCTGCTTGTTGTGGTCCGTGAAGGCGATTAGGCCGCCAATCCCCTTGCCCGCGGCGAACATGGCCGCCTCCCAGATCTGGCCCTCGTTGGACTCCCCGTCCCCGATAATGGCGTAGACCCGGTTGGGTTTCCCGTCCATCTTCAGCCCCAGGGCCATCCCCACCGCGGCGGAAAACCCCTGGCCCAGGGAGCCCGCGGTCATGTCGATCCCCGGCGTTTTTGTCCGGTCGCAGTGGCTGGGAAGCCTGGTCCCCCCGTGGTTCAAGGTTTTCAGCCAGTCCAGGGGGAAGTAGCCCCTGGAGGCCAGGGTCGCGTAAACCGCCGGTCCCGCGTGGCCCTTGGAAACTACCAGCATATCCCGGCCTTCCCACCGGGGGTTGGCGGGGTCTACCTTCATTTTATGGTAGTAAAGCAGGGCCAAAAGGTCCGCGATGGACATGCATCCCCCAATATGGCCCGATCCCAGCGTACCAATTTCTTCTATGGTAAGCTTTCTTATTTCCTTAGCCCTGGCTTTTAGGGCTTCCAGCGTGGTTTTGTCCATAAGATACCTTCCTTGAGGGGCAGTATACTATAAAGCGCCGGAAAAAATCCCGGTTTTTTCGCTTTTTTTAAAAATTTTTTTGGCGGGGGCTTGACTTTTTTTCGCGGTCTGGATATATTAAAATCTCTTATTGACTCCTGGTTTTTAAAACGCCGTTATTTTGGAGTCTCTGTATACCATGGCCGCCGGAAGCGGCCGTTTGCCCTGAGGAGCTTGTGTAGTGCCTACTATCAATCAACTGGTCCGTTTTGGAAGGAAGCAGGTTACCTCCAAAACAAAGTCGCCGGCCCTTCATTCCTGTCCGCAAAAGCGGGGGGTTTGTACCCGGGTTATGACCGTAACGCCCAAAAAGCCCAATTCGGCCCTCCGCAAGGTGGCCCGGGTGCGGCTTTCCCACGGAACGGAAGTAACCGCCTATATTCCTGGTATTGGCCACAACCTGCAGGAACACTCGGTGGTGCTGGTTCGGGGCGGCAGGGTTAAGGATCTTCCCGGGGTTCGGTATCATATTATCCGGGGCGCCAAGGATACCTTGGGGGTGGAGGATCGCAAGCGGAGCCGGTCCAAATACGGGGCCAAGCGGCCCAAGGCGTAAAGTAAGGTAAAGCTGGTATGGGTAGAAAGAAGAAAACCGTGGACCGGGGTATTTTACCGGATCCCAAGTACAACAGTGTGGTGGTTTCCAAGTTTGTCAACCGGATGATGTGGGAGGGCAAGCGTTCCGTGGCCCTCCGGATGGTGCATGGCGCCCTGTCGGAGCTTCAGTCCAAGACGGAGAAGGAACCGTTGGAGGTGTTTCTTAAGGCCATCGATAACGTTAAGCCCATGATAGAGGTAAAGTCCCGGCGGGTGGGGGGGGCTACCTATCAGGTGCCTGTGGAAATTCGGGAATCCCGGCGGGAAGCCCTGGGTATGCGGTGGATCATCAACGCCGCCCGGTCCCGGTCCGGCCATGGCATGGGGGATCGCCTGGCGGCGGAACTCCTGGACGCCTACAATAGTACGGGTACGGCTTTTAAAAAGAAAGAAGACACCCATAAAATGGCCGAGGCCAATAAGGCCTTTGCCCATTATAGGTGGTAGGTTGGAATTCCACGGTAACCGGCCTGGTTGGCCGCCGTGGGTTTCCAGGTAAAGTTTTGCGGGGCAAAACTTTATCCGCCGTTGTGGCGGTGTTTTAATGGGGGCTTCCCAAGGGAGGCCATGGTAGAGTATGATGAGACGCTAGGGCGTTGATCATATTTCCAAACCGATCATCAGTTTTGATGGGATAGGTGGAACGATAGTCAAGATTCTTCTGCTGTCTTTTCCCTGTTCTTAGATTCTGTCTCTTCGGTTAGAATGTATATTTAGGAGGAGAAAGTAATGGCCAAGGATAAGTTCAATCGAACTAAAATCCACATGAACGTGGGCACCATAGGACATGTTGACCACGGTAAAACGACTCTTTCCGCCGCGATTACCATGTACTGCGGAAAGCACTACGGTGACAAGATCATGAAGTTTGATGATATTGATAACGCGCCGGAAGAGAAGGCCCGGGGTATCACTATCAATACCCGGCACCTGGAATACCAGTCCGATAAGCGGCACTACGCTCACATCGACTGTCCCGGCCACGCCGACTACATCAAAAACATGATCACCGGGGCGGCCCAGATGGACGGTGCGGTATTGGTTGTGTCGGCGCCCGACTCGGTTATGCCCCAGACCCGGGAGCATATCATTCTGGCCCGCCAGGTTGGCGTTCCCAACATCATTGTCTTCCTTAATAAGGTAGACCTGGTGGACGATCCGGATCTGCTGGAAATTGTTGAGGAGGAAGTCAAGGATGTGCTTACCGCCAATGGTTTCCCCGGCGGCGAGGTTCCCATTATCAAGGGTTCCGCCTTTAAGGCCATGGAAGACCTGAACAAGGGCGAGGAAACGGACAACACCGCCTGCATTAAGGAACTGTTGAGCGCCATGGACAGCTATTTCCCCGATCCGGTCCGGGACGATGACAAGCCCTTTATCATGCCCATTGAGGATGTGTTTACCATCCAGGGGCGGGGTACCGTCGTAACCGGCAAGGTTGAGCGGGGTATCCTTAAGCTCAACGAGGAAATTGAAATCGTCGGCATCAAGCCCACCAAAAAGACCGTTGTTACCGGCATCGAGATGTTCAATAAGCTGCTCGATCAGGCCCAGTCCGGTGATAATGTAGGAACCCTGCTGCGGGGCGTTGAAAAGAAAGAGGTTGAACGCGGCCAGGTGCTTGCCAAACCGGGTTCCATTACTCCG
Source organism: Treponema sp. (assembly GCA_031257195.1). Taxonomy (GTDB): domain Bacteria; phylum Spirochaetota; class Spirochaetia; order Treponematales; family Breznakiellaceae; genus JAIRPD01. The sequence continues at coordinate 11,000 of JAIRPD010000132.1, forward strand.
CACAGCAAGTTCAAGGGCCAGATCTACTGTCTTTCCAAGGAAGAAGGCGGGCGGCACAGTCCCTTCTTCAGCGGCTACCGGCCTCAGTTTTATTTCCGTACCACGGATATTACCGGCACGGTCAAGCTTCCCGAGGGCAAGGAAATGGTCATGCCCGGCGATCATACCGAGATTTTTGGCGAGTTGATTCACCCCATCGCCATGGAAAAGGGGCTTCGCTTCGCCATCCGTGAGGGCGGCAAAACCGTCGCTTCCGGCCAGGTGGTGGAAATTGTTGAGTAGTTTGGTGAAAAGCGGCCGGCGCCCCCGCGGCGTTGGCCGCTTTCGCGATCCCTCCAAAAAGAGGGTGGAGGAGCAATGACCAAGGAACGAATTCGCGTAAGGTTGCGCGGTTTCGATGTGGAGTTGATCGATCAGAGCGCGAAGTCCATCGTTCAAACGGTGCAGAAGGCGGGAGCCGGGGTAACGGGCCCCATCCCCCTTCCCACCCGGATTAACAAGATCACGGTGCTTCGTTCACCTCATGTGAACAAGAAGAGCCGGGAGCAGTTTGAGATGCGCACCCATAAGCGTCTGATCGATATTATTAGTCCCTCCCCGGAAGTTATGGATTCCTTGATGAAGCTGGAGCTTCCCGCCGGGGTGGATGTGGAGATTAAGCAGTAATTCGCGGGCCCGGGCGGGGCCGCGGTAACCGCGAAACGATTACGCATGTTGGAGTAAGTCATGTTGGGTCTTATGGCCAGGAAAGTGGGAATGACACAGGTCTTTGATAATGAAGGCAACTTGACGCCGGTAACGGTTTTGCGCGTTGATCCAAATACGGTCATAGCCCGGAAAGAAAAGGAAAAAGACGGCTACGAGGCGGTGGTGCTGGGGATGGGTGAGGTAAAGAAGAACCGGGTTACCAAACCCCGAGCCGGCCAGTTCCCCGAAGGTATTCCTCCCAGGAAAACGGTGCGGGAATTCAGGGACTTTGAAAAGGAAGTCAGCGCCGGCGAAGCCCTGGGGGTAGAGCTTTTTGAGGGTTGCCGTTATGTGGATGTAACGGGAACCAGTAAGGGTAAAGGTTTTCAAGGCGTGGTTAAACGCTACGGCTTTGGCGGGGGGAGAAAGACCCACGGTTCCAAGTTTCACCGGGAACCCGGTTCCACCGGCCAGTCCACCTACCCCCATAAGACCTTTAAGAATGTTAAGCTTCCAGGACGTATGGGCCGGGAAAGGGTTACCGTGTTGAACCTTAGGCTGGTTAAGATAGACGCGGAAAAGCGGCTTTTATTGATCCGCGGGGCGGTACCCGGAATTAACAAGGGCCTGATATTTGTCAGGGCCGCGGTAAAGAAGTAACGGAACTTGAGGAAGGTCATGAAGGCGACAGTGTATTCAATAGATGGCAAGGAAGCGCGTACCATGGAACTGGACGACGCCGTGTTTGGCCTGCCGGTAAACGAGGATCTTATCTGGTACGCCATTAATAATGAGCTTGCCAATAAAAGACTGGGTACGGCCTGCACCAAGGACCGCGGCGAGGTCCACGGGTCTAACGCCAAACCGTACAAGCAAAAGGGAACCGGCCGGGCCCGGCGGGGTGATAAAAAATCACCCCTCTTGGTGGGGGGAGGGACGATCTTTGGGCCCAAGCCCAGGGATTTTTCCTATTCAATCCCCAAAAAGGCGAAGCGGCTGGCTCTAAAAACAATTTTAAGTTTAAAGGCCCAAAGCCAAACCCTAATGGTCGTGGAGGATTTTTCCATAGAATCGGGAAAAACCGGGGAACTGGCCCGGACGCTGAACAATTTCGGCCCCCCCGGGCGGACGGTGATCGTCCTCAAGGACGATGACCCCATGCTTAAGCGGGCGGCGGCCAACATTCCCTGGCTTTCCTATCTGTCCTATAACCGCCTGCGGGCCCACGACCTTTTTTATGGCCGCCGGGTACTGCTTCTGGAAACGGCGGCGAAGAATTTGAGCGCGTTTTACGGTGAAGGCGGCGCGGCCAAGGAGGCCGGAGCGTGACGGATTATACTTCCATACTGATTGAGCCGGTCCTTTCGGAAAAGGCGAATATACTGCGGGAACAGGGTAAATATGTATTTAAGGTTGATTCCAGGGCCACCAAGCTGGATATTAAAGAAGCGGTAAGACGGCTCTTCAATGTACACCCCGTTTCCTGTACGGTCATGGTGGTGGGGGGCAAACCCAAGCGGCTGCGGAACAGATCCGGTTATACCTCAACCTGGAAAAAAGCCATTGTGCGGCTTCCCAAGGACGAGAAGATCGGTGTTTTTGAGGGAGTATAGATATGGCCATTAAGACATACAAACCAATAACCCCCGGCATGCGGCAGTGGACCAGTCTGGATTATTCGGAGCTTACCAAAAAAAAGCCGGAAAAATCCCTTACCTCCGGCCGGCCGGAAAAGGCGGGCCGGGATTCTCATGGACGGATCAGCGTCCGCCATAAGGGAGGCGGGCACAAGCGGCGTTACCGGTACATTGATTTCAAGCGGGATAAAACGGGCGTTCCCGGAAGGGTCGCCTCCCTTGAGTATGATCCCAATCGCAGCGCCAATATCGCCCTGATCAATTACGCCGACGGGGACAAGCGTTATATCATCGCCCCCAAGGGATTGGCGGTGGGCGGCTCGGTAAAGGCCGGCCCGGACGCCCCTATTGAGCCGGGCAACGCCCTGCCCCTGGAAAACATACCCCTGGGCTTTACGGTTCACAATATTGAGCTGACCCTGGGCAAGGGCGCCCAGATGGTTCGTTCCGCCGGAACCGGGGCGCTCATCGCCGCCAAAGAAGGGGATTACGTAACGGTTAAGCTTCCCTCCGGGGAGATGCGTATGATCTTTAAAAAGTGCCGCGCCACCATCGGGACGGTGGGTAACGAGGACCACATGAACATAACCCTGGGAAAGGCGGGCCGTAAACGGTGGCTGGGCGTGCGGCCCACGGTGCGGGGTATGGTGATGAACCCCGTGGATCACCCCCATGGGGGCGGCGAGGGAAAGAACAAGGGTATCCATCCGGTAACGCCCTGGGGCCAGCCGACCAAGGGTTACAAGACCCGGAAAAAGCACAAACCTTCCTCCCGGTTTATCGTCAGCCGCGGGAAGAAGAAATAGGAGAGTAGGTAGTGTCGAGGTCGATTAAGAAGGGGCCCTTTATCGAAAAGAGCCTTTACAAAAAGGTGCTTGAGATGAGTAAGGCCGGGGACAGGAAGATGATCAAAACCTATTCCCGCTGCTCCACGATCATCCCCGAAATGGTTGGGGGGACAATCTCCGTATATAACGGCAAGGTATGGGTTCCCGTGTATATAACGGAAAACCTGGTGGGACATAAGCTGGGAGAATTCGCCCCCACCCGGATCTTCCGGGGCCACGCGGGTTCGGACAAGAAGGCGGCCAAGAAATGAACGTAGAAAAATCCGGCTTTAGGGCCCATTCCAAATTTATCCTCGCCTCGCCCTATAAGATTAGGCCCGTGGCGGATCTGGTCCGCCGCAAAAGCTACCCCGACGCCATGGCGATTCTGGAGTATATGCCCCACCGGGGGGCCGCCCTTATCCGCAAAACGGTAAAGTCCGCGGCCAGCAACGCCCTGGACCTTAACAAAAAACTGGACGAGGATATGCTCTACGTCAAAGATATACAGGTAAACGATGGTCCCCGGCTTAAGCGGGTTTGGTTCCGGGCCCGGGGCCGGGCGGATACGCTCCTTAAACGAATGTGCCACATCACCGTGGTAATAGACGAGGTGGGGAAGTAGATGGGACAAAAAGTAAATCCAACCGGACTGCGGATAGGGATCAATAAAACCTGGGGTTCCCGCTGGTATGTGGACCCCAGGGAATACGCCGATACCCTTCATGAGGATATTAAGCTCCGTAAGTTTATTCTGGCCATGCCCGAGTGCAAGGGGGCGGATATAGCTGAACTGGAGATTATCCGCCATCCCCAGCGGATCACCATTGTTATCCATACCGCCCGGCCGGGGGTTGTTATCGGCGTTAAGGGGGCCAATATAGAAAAGATTGGCGCGGAACTTCAAAAGCTCGTGGCCAAAAAGGTGCAGATCAAGATTAAGGAAGTGCGGAACGCCGACAATAACGCCCAGATTGTGGCGCAAAACATAGCCCGGCAGCTTTTGGCCCGGGGCAGTTTCCGCCGGACCATGAAGCAGGCCATCGCCAACGCGATTAAGAAGGGCAACGCCCAGGGAATTAAGGTCCGGCTTTCCGGGCGGCTCGGCGGGGCGGAAATGTCCCGGACCGAGGAGGCCAAGGAGGGGCGGATCCCCCTTCATACCCTAAGGGCGGATATTGATTATGGTTTCGCGGAGGCCCTTACCACCTTCGGCGTCATTGGCGTTAAAGTTTGGGTGTACAACGGCATGAAATATGGCAGGGAGCAAAAGGAAGACGCCGGCGCCCTGGTGCGGAAGCGGCGGGACCGGGTTCCCGTCAAGGCGTAGGAGTGGAATATGCTGAGTCCTAAGCGCGTAAAACACCGTAAGGTACAGCGGGGCAATATGCCCGGAAACGCTACCCGGGGAAACGCCGTGGTGTTCGGCGATTACGGCCTGGTGGCCTTGGACCGGATGTGGATCACCAACCGGCAGATAGAGGCGGCCCGCGTCGCCATGAACCGCCATGTAAAGCGGGGGGGCAAATTGTGGATCCGGATTTTCCCGGATAAGCCCTACTCGAAAAAACCGGCGGAAACCCGTATGGGAAAGGGAAAAGGCGCCCCCGAATATTGGGTGGCGGTGGTTAAGCCCGGCACGGTTATGTTTGAGCTGGGGGGTATCGATAAAAAACTGGCGGAAGAGGCCATGATCCTGGCGGGGGCAAAGCTCCCCATCAAGACCAAATTTGTGGCCCGCGCCGATTTTGAGCTTGCGTAGCCTGGATTGGGTGAGCGCGGGCGGGAGTGGAGCGTGAAGAATTCGTTTAGCAGCCTGTCTTATCAGGAGTTAAAGGCAAAACGGGAAGAATTGTCCAGGAAGTACATGGAATTCCGGTTCCAGATGGTTATAGGCCATGTGGACAATCCGCTTCAAAAGCGGACCATGCGCCGTCAGATTGCCCGGCTTAACACCCTTATCAGCCAGCGGGACGCCGGAGGGGAGAAGAAGGCTTAATTTATGGAAGAACGGATCAAGCGGAAGAGCGGAAAAAAAGAGTTTGTGGGAATCGTAAAGAGCGACAAAATGGAGAAGACCATTGTTGTTGCCGTGGAAACCAAGGCCCTGCATCCTCTTTACAAGAAATACGTTACCCGGACCAAGCGGCTTAAGGCCCATGACGAGGAAAACGGCGCCAAAACCGGCGACAGGGTCCGGGTGGTGGAATGCCGCCCCATCAGCAAGGAAAAATGCTGGAGGCTGGCGGAAATTATCGAGCGGGCCCGCTAAGGAAAGGAGAGAGAAGATGGTCCAGGTAGAAACCTTTCTGAATGTGGCCGATAACTCCGGGGCCAAGATCGTTCAATGCATCAAGGTCCTGGGGGGATCCAAGCGCAAGTACGCGAGTATTGGGGATATTATCGTGGTGGCGGTGAAGGACGCCCTGCCCACCTCCACGGTGAAGAAAGGCTCGGTGGAAAAGGCGGTCATTGTGCGGGTTCACAAGGAATATCGCCGCCCCGATGGAACCTATATCCGCTTTGACGATAACGCTTGCGTGCTTATCGACGCGGCTCGTAATCCCAAGGGCAAGCGGGTGTTTGGGCCGGTAGCCCGGGAACTCCGGGAAAAGGCGGATTTTATGAAGATAGTATCCCTGGCCCCGGAAGTTTTGTAAAAGGCGGTTGTAAGAAATTATGACAGTGGCGCGTAAGTTTAAGATACGGAAAGAAGACACGGTGGAAATTATCGCCGGCAAGAGCAAGGGAAAGCGGGGGCGGATCCTCAAGATCCTCCGGGACAAAGACCGGGTGGTGGTGGAAGGGCATAACATGGTTAAAAAAGCCCAGAAACGCCGGAGTCAGCAGGACCGGGGGGGAATCGTGGAAATTGAGGCGGCAATCCACGCCTCCAACGTGATGATTGTCTGTAAAAAATGCGGACCCACCCGGATCGGCTACAAGTTTGGCGACAAGGACGCCAGGACGGGCAAGCCCGCCAAGATCAGGGTGTGTAAAAAGTGCGGGGAGGCGCTGTAATGGGCAAGTACGAGCCGCGGCTTAAGAAGATCTACCGTGAACAGATCGCGCCGGAGCTGTTCAAGGAGTTTAGCTATAAGTCCCCCATGCAGATCCCCCGGCTGGAAAAGATCGTGGTCAGCATGGGCGTGGGAGAGGCGTTGCAGAACAAGAAGCTCCTGGACGCGGCTATAGATGATCTGACCCTGATTACCGGGCAGAAGGCCGTAAAGACCAAGGCCAAGAAGAGCATCGCTAACTTTAAGATCAGGGCCGGCCAGGAGATTGGCGCCAGGGTAACCCTCCGGGGGGCGATGATGTACGAGTTCCTGGACCGGTTGGTGAATGTGGCCCTGCCGCGGGTCAAGGACTTTCGGGGGGTGAATCAAAACGCCTTCGACGGCCACGGTAACTATTCCCTGGGAATCACCGAGCAGATCATCTTTCCGGAGATTGACTTTGATAAGATTGAAAAGGTTACGGGACTTAATGTGGTGATCGTCACCACCGCCCGGACCGACGCGGAGGCTAAGGCCTTCCTCGCCAAATTCGGCATGCCTTTTAGGAAGTGAGGTATTCATGGCAAGAAAAGCGATGATTATAAAGGCGCTACGGACGCCTAAATATAAAACAAGGAAGGTAAACCGCTGCCGGATCTGCGGCCGGGCCAGGGGTTACCTTCGTAAATTTGAGATGTGCCGCCTTTGTTTCCGCAAGCTGGCAAGCGAGGGACTTATTCCAGGCGTCACTAAATCTAGCTGGTAGGAGAGAAGGATGAGCGTTTCTGATCCCGTGGCGGATATGCTGACCAAAATCCGTAATGCCGGAATGGCAAAGCATGAAAAGGTTGATATTCCTACCTCAAAATTAAAGCTTGAGATCGTCAAGATCTTAAAGACCGAAGGGTATATCAAGAATTTTAAAAAGGTGAGTCAGGAAGGGAGCAATACGATCCGGGTATTTCTTAAGTATGACGATGCCGCCGGGCCGGTGATCCACGGCATTGAAAAGGTCAGTAAGCCGGGCCGCCGGGTGTATACGGGGTATCAGAATATGCCCCGGGTTTTTAACGGTTACGGCACCTTGATCGTTTCCACTTCCAAGGGAGTAACCACCGGAAAAAAGGCCGCCAAAGACAAAGTGGGCGGCGAGATCATTTGTACCGTTTGGTAGGGGTTGTGTATGTCGCGTATCGGAAAAATACCGGTTAAGGTTCCCCAGGGGGTGAAGGTGAGCTTCCAGGACGGGGTGATCACCGTGGAAGGCCCCAAGGGCAGGCTTGCCCAGAAGTACCATCCGGTGATCAGCTTTGAGCCCAGGGAGGGGGAAATTGTGGTAAGCCGGGCCAATGAGGAGAAGCAAACCAAGGCCTTCCATGGCTTGTACCGGAACCTGCTTAACAACATGGTTACGGGGGTGTCCTCCGGTTTTACCAAGGTCCTGATCATCACCGGCGTCGGCTACCGGGCCGAGGTGCAGGGGAAGCTTCTGGTGATGAACCTGGGCTACTCCACGGAAATTTACGTGGGTATCCCCGAGGGATTAACGGTAACCGCCGAAGCTTCCGGCAAGGTAACGGTAAGCGGCATTGACAGGCAAAGGGTGGGCGAATTTGCCGCCCAGGTAAGAAAGCTCAGGCTCCCCGAACCTTATAAGGGCAAGGGTATACGCTATGAGGATGAACGGATCCGGCGTAAGGTCGGTAAATCGGGCGTTAAATAGGAACGGACTATGCTGCGTAAGATGCTGGAAAAGGACAGAAAACGGCTTAAAAGGAAGATCCATATCAGGAAGACTCTTTCCGGGACGGGGGAACGTCCCCGGCTTAGCGTGACCCGGAGCAATAAAGCCCTGTATATGCAGGTTATTGACGATACCCAGGGTCATACCCTGGCGGCGGCCTCAACCCTGGAAAAGGAACTGCGGAACATAAAGCCCACCGTAACCGGAGCTGTCCAGTTGGGGGAGATTATGGGAAAAAGGCTTCTGGAAAAGAACATTACCACGGTGGTGTTTGACCGGAATGGTTATTTATATCACGGCCTGGTAAAAGCCATGGCCGATGGGGCCCGGAAAGCCGGGGTTAAGTTCTAGGGGGCGGAATGGAGTATTCAAGAGAAGGCCGCAGGGACAGGGATAGAGACAGACGAGAGGAAAAGGACAAGGAATTTATCGAAAAGCTGGTTAAGCTTAACCGGACCGCCAAGGTGGTAAAGGGCGGCCGGCGTTTTTCCTTTTCCGCGCTTACCGTGGTGGGGGACAGGAAGGGCAGTGTGGGTTTTGGGTTTGGCAAAGCCAACGACGTGTCCGAGGCGATCCGCAAGAGCATAGAAAAGGCCAAGCGGAGCCTTATCAAGCTTCCCGTTAAAAACGGAACCATCCCCCATGAAATTCAGGGGGTGTTTAAGGCGTCCAAGGTGTACCTTAAACCGGCCTGTTCCGGCACGGGGATCATCGCAGGCGGGCCTGTCCGGGCGATTATGGAGGCCGGGGGCGTTACCGATGTGCTGTCCAAGTCCATTGGCGCTTCCAGTCAGTACAATGTGGTTAAGGCCACTTTTGAGGGGATTGGCCGGATGATGGACGCCAGAGTTCTGGCCAAGGCCAGGGGAAAGTCCATTAAGGAATTGTGGGGTTGACCCGCGGAGGCGGTTTGTGTATGGCAAAGATAAAGGTAAAGCTGGTTCGGAGCGTTATAGGAAGGCCGCCTAAGCAGAGGGCCACGGTTCGTTCCCTGGGCCTGCGGAAGATAGGTTCCAGTAATGTGTTTGAGGCGAATCCCGCCGTTTTGGGGATGGTGAAGAGGGTTTCGCATCTGGTTTCCATGGAGGACGCGCCAAATCCTTAAGGGTATTTGACGGGGCGGTTTTTGGAAACCGCGGGAGTAAAAGGAATGCATGATTTTGATTTACACGCCCCCATCGGCGCTAATAAAAAGAAACGCGTCATAGGCCGGGGCCAGGGTTCCGGCAGGGGTACCACCGCGGGAAAGGGCAACAAGGGCCAGAAGGCCCGGTCTGGGGGGAAGACCTATGTGGGTTTTGAGGGGGGGCAGATGCCCCTGTATCGGCGCATCGCCCAGCGGGGTTTTTCCAACTATCCCTTTAAAAAGGAATTTCAGGTGGTGAATATAAGCGAGATTGAGCGGCGGTTTGAAAACGGGGAAACCGTGGACGCCGCCTCACTGATCGCCAAGGGACTGGCCAAGGGGGCCGTTCCTGTCAAGATCCTGGGGGAAGGGGAGCTGACCAAGAAACTTACCGTCAATGTCGGCGCCCTTTCGGCGTCCGCCCAGGCGAAGTTTGAAAAGGCCGGCGGGACCGTTACGGGCGCCGCGGCGGAGTCCCGGGCGGCGAAAAAAGACAAGGAACAGGAATAGGCGATGGCAAATCCGCTGGTTGGTATATTCAGGGTTAAGGAACTTCGGGAGAGGATCTTTTACACCATGTTGTTGCTCCTGATCTTCCGCCTTGGGGCGGTACTTCCCATACCGGGGATCAATGTCCAGGAGCTGAACAACTTTTTCCGGTCCCAGCAGAATTCGGGGAACGCCATAGTGGACTACCTTGACTTCTTCGCGGGGGGCGCGTTCTCCAACTTTTCCGTGTTCATGCTGGGGATCATGCCCTATATCTCCATGTCGATCATCATGCAGCTCTTGATCATCGTCTTTCCTTCCCTTAAAAAACTTTCCCAGGAAGAGGGGGGAAGAAAGAAGATCCAGAGCTATCAGCGGATTGGTACCGTGGGGGTGTGTATTGTCCAGTCCTTCGCGGTAACCCAGTACGCCCAGTACATAGCCCGGCAGGTGGATAATTTCTTTACCATCCAGAACTTTTGGTTCTTTGCCGTCATAGCGGTTCTTACCGTAACCACCGGGACGATGTTTCTTATGTGGCTGGGGGAACAGATCACCCGGCGGGGCATAGGGAACGGTATAAGCCTCCTGATTTTCGCCGGCATCGTGGCGCGGCTGCCCCAGGCGGTTTACGAGCTGGGCCAGCAGGTGGCCCGGGGAGAGCAGAACCCCGTGTTTGTGGCGATAGTTTTCGCGATGTTTATCGCCGTGGTGGCCCTGGTGGTTTTTGAACAGCAGGGGCAGCGGAAGATTTCCGTTCACTACGCCAAACGTATTGTGGGCCGGCGGATGTACGGCGCGCAGAATACCTACATTCCCTTTAAGATCAACCCGTCGGGGGTTATACCGGTTATTTTCGCTTCGTCGATTTTAACCTTTCCCCTGCAGATCGCCAGTACCGTGGGGGGGAACATCCCCTGGCTGGCGGCGGTGTCCCGGGCGCTGACCCCCCGGGGGCCCCTGTACAACGCGCTGTACGTGCTTTTGATCATCTTCTTCGCGTATTTTTATACCCAGGTGAGCCTTAACCCTATAGAAATAGCCAAGAACATCCGGGAAAACGGCGGTTCCATTCCGGGGATCAGGACGGAGCGGATCGAGGAATACCTGACCCGGATCCTTAACCGCATTGTGCTACCCGGTTCGCTCTACCTGGCCTTAATCGCGGTTATCCCCACTTTTATTCAGTGGGCTTTTAAATTTCCTTCGTCCATTTCGTATCTGATGGGCGGTACCTCCCTGTTGATCCTGGTTGGGGTGGACCTGGACACTATGAGTCAGGTGGAAAGTTTGTTAAAGATGCATCACCACGAGGGGCTTACTAAAAAGGGCCGCCTCCGGGGAAGGAACCTATAAGGAGCTGCCAATGAAAGTGCGGACCAGTGTTAAACCAATCTGCGATAAGTGTAAGGTGATCAAGCGGAACGGAATAATCCGTATTATTTGCCAGAACCCCAAACACAAGCAGAAGCAAGGATAAGGAGAGGACATGGCACGGATAGCGGGGATCGATCTCCCCAACAAGCACGTTAATATCGCGCTGACCTATATCTTTGGCATAGGCCGGTCCAGCGCCGATGAGATCTGCCAAAAGGCCAAGATCGATCCCCTAAGGCTTATCAATGATCTTTCCCAGGAGGAGCTTAACGCCCTTCGTCATCTGATTGAGAATGATTATAAAGTAGAGGGGCGCCTCCGTACCGAGGTAGCCTTGAACATCAAGCGGCTTATGGATATAGGCTGTTACCGGGGGCTTCGGCACCGCAAGGGCCTTCCTTTGCGGGGGCAGAGGACCCGGACTAACGCCCGTACCCGTAAGGGCAAAAAGAAAACCGTGGCCGGTAAGAAGAAGTAGGAGGATCGGGTGGCTGCTGCTGCTAAGAACGCTAAAAAGAAGAAAGAAAAGAAGTCGGTATATGAGGGAAACGTATACATCCAGGCTACGTTTAACAATACCATTGTGACGATTACCGACCTCATGGGCAACGCTGTTTCCTGGGCAAGTTCCGGGGGACTGGGCTTTAGGGGCGCGAAAAAATCCACCCCCTTCGCCGCTCAGACGGTAACGGAAACCGCGGCGCAGAAGGCCCTTCAAGTGGGGCTTAGGGAAGTTCATGTGTATGTTAAGGGGCCCGGCATAGGCCGGGAGTCCGCCATCAGGCAGCTTGGCGCGCTCGGCATTAAGGTAAAGTCAATCAACGATGTTACCCCTATTCCCCATAACGGCTGCCGGCCGCGCAAGACCCGCCGCATATAAGGACATGGAAGGAGAAACGGATGGCTAGATATACAGGTCCTGTGTGCCGCCTGTGCCGGGCGGAGGGTAAAAAGCTTATGCTTAAGGGGGATCGTTGCAGGAGCGACAAGTGCGCGATTAACAAAAAGCGCCCCGCCCCGGGGAAGGATCCCAAGGGACGGCAGGGAAAGCGGAGTGACTACGGCATTCAGCTGCGGGAAAAGCAGAAGCTGCGGCGGATTTACGGTATGCAGGAAAAACAGTTTAACCTCTTTTTCCAGCGGGCCCTGCGGATGGCGGGCATTACCGGCGAAAACCTCTTTGTCCTGTTGGAAAGACGGATTGACAACGTGGTGTACCGGCTCCGGTTCGCCGCTTCCAGAAGCCAGGCCCGGCAGCTTGTTCTTCACGGTCACGTGCGGATCAATGGAAAACGGGTAAGCGTTCCCTCTTACCTGGTCAGGCCGGAAGATGAGGTTGAGATTAAGGAAGGGAGTAAAAGCCTGGTGGTTATTAAAGAAGCCTTAAAGGAATTCGGCAAGTCCGGGGTTATGCCCTGGCTTCAGCTGGATCCCGACGCGATGAAGGGTAAGTTCCTTGCCGCTCCCAGGCGAAGCGACATCACCGATCTGGCGGACATCAAGGAACAGATGATCGTCGAATACTATTCTAAATAAGGAGGCCCCATGGCCCGTAAGAATCTGCTTAAGGGATTCAAGCGCCCCAAAGGCATTACCTTTGAACACGGCGAACTCAGGCCGAGTTACGGTAAATTTATCGCCGCTCCCTTTGAACCGGGTTTTGGAACCACCGTGGGCAATACCCTGCGGCGGGTGCTTCTTTCCTCGATTCAGGGATACGCCATTACGGCGGTTAAGATTACCTCCTACAACGCTGATGGGAATCCCCATGTGGTGTCCAGCGAATTTGAGACCATTCCCAACATCGTGGAAGACACCCTGGAGGTGATCAACAACCTCAAACAGATCCGGCTGCGCCTGCCCGCGGATATGGAGCAAAACGTTATCCTCTATGAGTGGGCCGGAAGGCGGGACATAAAGAGCGATGACTTTGAGAGGGAAGGGCAGGTAGAAATACTCAGCGTGGGAACGCACATTATGACCCTGATGGACAACGCCCGGGTGGAACTGGAAATTCAGATTGATCTGGGCCGGGGTTATGTGCCTTCGGAAGTGAACGAGCGTTATGTGGATGTGATTGGTACCATACCAATGGACGCGATTTTTTCCCCGGTAAAAAAAGTTAAGTACACCGTGGAACCTGTCAGGGTGGGGCAGCGCAGCGATTATGACAAGCTGGTTTTGGAGGTGTGGACCGACGGCACGGTTAAGCCCGATGATACCCTGGCGGAGGCGGCGAAGATAGTCAAAGATCATTTTTCTGTTTTCATCAACTTTGACGAGAACAGCCTGGGGGTGGAACTGGACGACGACCCGGACGACGACCGGGTCCGGCAGATCCTGAGTACCCCGGTGGAGGAGCTGGAACTTTCCGTCCGGTCCTCGAACTGTCTTAAGAACGCCAATATTAAGACCATTGGGGAACTGACCCGGAAGACCGAAGATGACATCGCCAAAACACGGAATTTCGGCAAAAAGTCCCTTCAGGAGATAAAGGAAAAACTGAAGGAGTGGAACTTAAACTTGGGGATCACCGATGTGAATGTGCTGAGAAACGCGGTAAAAATTACCTCCCAGAAGGAAGAAGAAAAGGAAGGCGAAGATGAAGCATAAAAGAGGCTTTAACCCCCTGGAACGGATGTCCGCTCACAGGAAAGCCCTGCACCGCAACATGGTAACCTCTTTGTTCCGGCACGAACGGATTAAAACCACCAAGACCAAGGCGCTGGCGGTCCGGCGGACGGCGGAAAAGCTGATTACCCGGGCCAAGACCGATTCGGTTCACAACCGGCGTATCGCTTCCGGCCGGCTGTATGACGAGGGGGTGGTGGCCAAGCTTTTTACCAGCATAGGCCCCCGGATGAAAGACAGGGCCGGCGGCTATACCCGGATCATCAAACTGGGGGAACGGTCCGGGGACGCTTCGGAAATTGTGATCCTGGAACTGGTGGATTATGTCCTTAAAACCGGCGAGGAAAAGGACAAAAAAGCCAAAAAGGCCGGGAAAGCGGAAAAGGCCGAGAAGAAAACCGCCGGAAAACCGGCCAAAAAGGAAAAGGATTAAGGTATGTCTAAAGCGCACAGGGGCAAGGGATTACGGGAACTGACGGCCAGGGGAAGGGGGGCCTGTCCGCTCTGCAAACGGGAAAGCGTTAAAGTCCTTTACGAGCTTGAGGCGGAGGGCAATAAAATGAAGGTCTGCAAAACCTGTAAAGCCGCGGCGGCCCACGGGAAGAAAAGCGTCTCGTAATTCAGTGAGGGGACGTTATCTCCACTACCGGTTTTCCAGGCTGACGTATTCCCGGCGTTTTTGGACGCATTTGTAGGCGGGCCGTATTATCCGTCCTCCGGCGATAACTTCCTCAAGCCGGTGGGCGCACCAGCCCGCCACCCGGCTGACGGCGAAGAGGGGGGTGTAAAGGTCCTCGGGGATGTCCAGCATTTTGTACACAAAACCGGAATAGAAGTCCACATTGGCGCAGATCACCTTATCGGAACCCTTGACCCTCTTAAAGACCTCCGGCGCGAGCCTTTCTATAAGCCGGTAGAGGTTGAATTCGCCGCTTAAGCCCTTTTCCTCCGCCAGAAAGGCCGCCTTGTCCCGAAGCAGTCTGGCCCGGGGATCACTTTTAGTGTAGACCGCGTGGCCCAGGCCGTAGATAAGCCCGGAGCCGTCGCAGGCTTCTCCCCGGAGGATTCGCGCCAGGTAGTCCGCCACTTCGCCCTCGCTGTCCCAGCGCTTAACATACCGCTTGATTTCCTCCATCATCCGGCTTACCTTGGCGTTGGCGCCCCCATGTTTGAAACCTTTGAGGGAAACGATTCCCGCGCCGATGGCGGAAAAGGTATCCGTTTCGGCGGAGGAAACCAGGTGGACGGCGAAGGTGGAGTTGTTGCCGCCGCCGTGTTCCGCGTGAAGGATCAGGGCCAGGTCGAGGGTTTCCGCCTCCAGCCGGGTATAGCGCTGGTCCGGACGGATCAGGGAGAGGATAGTTTCCGCGCTGGAGTAGCTTGATTCGGGCATGTGGATGATCAGGCTTTCGTGGTCGTAGTAGTGCTTTTTGGCCATGTAGGAATAGGCCACAATCGTGGGAAACCGAGCGATCAGTTCCACACACTGGCGGAGGATGTTTTCCGGGGAGCTGTTTTCCGGCGCTTCGTCGTAGGAGTAGAGGGTAAGCACCGACCGGGCCAGCTTGTTCATAATATCCTTGGAGGGGGCCTTCATAATCGAGTCTTCGGCGAAATTCTTGGGCAGGGCCCGGGAGTTTCCCATGAGGGCGCGAAAATCATCCAGCTGGGACTTGGTGGGAAGGCCGCCAAAGAGGAGGAGGTACACCGCCTCCTCAAAGCCAAAACGGCCTTCCGCGGCGGCGTTTCGCGCCAGATCTTCCACATCCACGCCCCGGTAGTAGAGCTTGCCCTCCACAGGGGTTTTTTCCCCTTCGTCGATGATGTAGCCGTGGACATCGCCTATCCGGGTAAGTCCCACCAGAACCCCGGTGCCGTCGGCGTTCCGCAGCCCCCGCTTAACGTTGAATTTGTCAAAGAGTTCCGGGTCGATGGGGCTGTTATCCACCACCGCCTGGACGTAGCTATTCATGGTTGCCTCCTTTTGGGCGCTGTTACGCCCTATCCGCGTCCCGGATTTGAACCCGGCGGATCTTTCCGCTGATCGTCTTGGGCAGTTCCTCCGCGAATTCCACGATCCTGGGATACTTGTAAGGCGCGGTGATCTTTTTAACGTGGTTTTGCAGTTCCTTTTTCAATTCCTCCGAGGGAGACCAGCCCCGGGACAAGACCACCGTGGCCTTTACAATTGTCCCCCGTTCGGGATCGGCGACCCCGGTGATGGCGCATTCCAGCACCGCGGGATGTTCCATCAGGGCGCTTTCCACCTCGAAGGGGCCGATGCGGTAGCCGGAACTTTTGATCACATCGTCGGAACGGCCCACGAACCACAGGTAACCGTCCTCGTCCCGCCAGGCCATGTCGCCGGTGTAGTAGATGTTGTCCCGCCAGACGCCGCGGGTCAGGTCCTCGTCCCGGTAGTAGCCGTCGAACATGCCCCAGGGCCGCCGCCGGCCGGTACGAACCACCAGCTGGCCTTCCTCGCCCATGTCGCAGGAGGAACCGTCTTCCCGGAGCAGGTCTATATCGTAGCCCGGCGCGGGCCGCCCCATGGAACCCGGTTTGGGTTCCAGCCAGGGCCAGGTACCAACGGTAACGGTAAGCTCCGTTTGGCCGTAACACTCCCGGAGTTTAATCCCCGTGCCCCGCCGGAACTGTTCATAGATTTCCGGTTCCAGGGGTTCCCCCGCCACAGTGCAGTACTTGAGCGCGGAGAAATCGTATTTTGCCAAATCTTCTTTAATAAAAAAACGGTACACCGTGGGGGGGGCGCAAAAGGTGGTAAGCCGGTATTTGGATATGACTTCCAGCATGGCGGAAGGCGCGAAACGGTCGTAATCGTAAACAAAGACGGCGGTTCCGCAGAGCCACTGGCCGTAGATTTTGCCCCAGGCGGCCTTGGCCCAGCCGGTGTCCGCCACGGTCAAGTGCAGGCCCCCTTCCTGGACCTGGTGCCAGTATTTGGCGGTAACGATGTGTCCCAGGGGATAGGCGAAGTTATGGCGGACCATTTTGGGCATTCCGGTGGTACCGGAGGTAAAGTAGAGAAGCATGATGTCGCCGTTGGTGTTGACGGCGGCGGGCCGGGAAAAGTCCGGGGAAGCCTTCTCCATCTGGGGCTTAAAGTCCACCCACCCCCGGCCGGCCGCCCCGGCGGGGGCTTCCGCGGCTCCAACGGAACGCGTAAAGGCCTTGTACCGCCAAGCCGCTTTGCCGCCGCTCGCGCCGCCGTCCGGGCTTTTTTCCGCCTCTTCCACGGCGGCCATGACCTTGGGTTCGTCCACGCAGATGATCCCCTTGATATCCGCGGCGGCGCGGCGGTACGCGATGTCCTTGGCGGTAAGGAGGTGAGTGGCGGGAATGGCTATAGCCCCCAGTTTGTGGAGGGCCAGCAGTACCGGCCAATACTCCCAACGGCGTTTTAGGATCAGCATCACCGGATCGCCCCTGCCTATGCCGGCCTGGGCCAGAACATTGGCCGCCTGGTTGGAAAGCCTCTTGATATCGCCGTAGGTAAAGGAGGCCTCCGCTCCTCTTTCGTCAACCCAGACCAGGGCGGCGGCGCGGGGCCTGGTCTGGGCCAGCGTATCCATCACATCGTAGGCGAAGTTAAAGTTATCCGGGACATTGACCGTATAGCCGCCGTAGAAGTCATCGTAGGAATCAAATTCCTGCCGGGGCAGGTAGGTTGTAAGCAGTTCCACCTTGTCTCCTTTTCGCGGGCTTATAAAACAAAGGCCAGAAACCGGGCCCGTCCGCCCCCCAGCGCCTTCATGCCGTGGGGTTCGGTTGAGTCGTAGTAAATTGCGTCACCGGGGCCAAGTTCTTCCTCGCGGCCTCCCACGGACATGAGGAGCCGCCCCTCCAGCACATAGTCAAATTCGTGCCCCGGATGGGTGTTAAGACTGATGGGCTTGTTTTCCGTTTCCGGATTGGCCTCCACCAAAAAGGGTTCGCCCCGTTTGTTATGGAATTTGAAGGCCAAATTCCAGTAGGTGTACATGGGCCGGCGGCTTACCTCCGGGGCGCTGCCCGCCCGGGTAACGCAGTAGCTGGTAAGCCTCGATGGTTTTCCGTTGATCAGCTCCGTCAGGTCTACCTTAAAATGGGCGGCGATTTCCACCAGCGCCCCCATGGGGAAATCCGCTTCCCCCTCTTCCCACCGGGCGTATTCGGCCGCGTCAAAGCCCAGTTCCCGGGCAAGCTCCTCCCTGGAAATTTCCGCGATTTCCCTGAGTACCTTAACCCTGGCGATGATACTTCTGGCTTCCTCTGTCATGGTTTCTCCTTAGGTTTCCCCGGCCCGGGCGCCCGGCGGTAAAACAGCGCCGCCCTTAGTTTCCCGGCGTTTCCGAAATCCGCGGCATGATTTCGTCGGGAAAGTCCCTGCCAAGAAAATAGCGGTACTGGTACTTTGCCTGCCGGATAAGCATATCCAGCCCGTTAAGGACCTCGCAGCCCGCCTCCTGGGCCCGCGCTAAAAAGGCGGTCCGTTCGGGGTTGTAGATAAGGTCCATTACCATTTCATGCCCCTTAAAGTGGTACGGCTCGAAAGGGTCCCTGTCCACATGGGGAAAAGTTCCCACCGGTGTGGTCTGAACTATAATATCCGAATACCGCTCCATGGTGTCAAGGCTCTGACTGTCCAGTTCTCCCCACTTACAGCCGTGGACCAGGGCCAGGTCCCGGGCCCGGACAGCGTTGCGGTTAAGGATAAGGCACTTTCCCTTGAGGCGGCGGATTTCCGAAACCACCGCCCGGGCCGCCCCCCCGGCCCCAAGGACCGTGATTTTAAGGCCCCGGAAGTTCTTTTTTCCCATAAAACCCAGCAGGGATTCGGAAAAGCCCCGGGCGTCGGTGTTGATTCCCTCCCAGCCCTGGCCGTCCCAGCGGATCGTGTTACAGGCCCCGGAACTCGCGACGGCCCCGGAAGCTTTCCGGAGATGGGGGATGATCTTTTCCTTGTGGGGGATCGTTATTGAGATCCCGGTGATGTTTAGTTCCCTGGCCAGGCTTAAAAAAGTATTCAGGTTATCCGCGGGAAAGGGCGCGTAAACGGCGTCGATCTTTTCGTGGCTGAACGCGGTGTTGAAGATCCGGGGGCTGAAAGTGGTTTTAAGGGGGTATCCCACCACGGCGTAGATTCGCGTGGCGGCGGTGATCTCCCGAAAGCGGTAATTTTCCACCAGGTCTTTGGGATCCAACTGGCCCGGCGCCGCGATGGGATAGTTTTCTTCCAGGGGAGAGGCATAGGTAAAGCAGCTTCCCATGTGTTCCGCCAGGATCCGGGTGTTGACCCCCAGCGGTCCCATGCAGAGGACTATTTTTTCCATGCCGTAACATTCCCTTCTAACGGCGCGGTACAGGGTAAACACATCCTCCATATTTTGGGGGGTTACCGCGGCCTTGACAATCTCGTCCCCCACCCGGCACATGGCCTTAAGCCGCTGGGTTACGTTGGTTATCCCCTTCAGGTCGTGGAAGGACCGGATGATCCGGGTGCCAAAGGTCCTAACCGCCTCTTCCAGTCCCGGTACCTCCAGGTCTTCTTCCAAGTCCACGTAGGCGAAATTCCGCCGCCGGTCTGTTTCCGCGAAGGCCAGGCCCCTGGAAAGGATACTCACCCGGGCCCCCTCCCCGCTGTTAAAATGGCCGCCATCGATCCTGCGCCGGATCGTCAGGATCACCGGAAGGCCCGCCTGTTCGGGGAAGCGGCGGATTACAAAACGCTCATCCGCCTCAAGACAGTCCACCCGGAGTTCCACCATGTCCGCGTACTTGCGGTACTTGTCCAGCACTTCCAGATTTTGGGCAAGGGTTTTCCCCGTTAGGCACAGGCAAATTTTGGCCATGGACGCTCCTAAAAATCAGAACGAAAGAGATAGATCCCCGAAACCCGGCTCGAGGTGTCCCAGTTTACCCGGAGCGTGATGGGCCAGATCCTGCTGGGAAGCTGGAAGAGGGTATAGCCCTCAAAGCTCCGGCCTTCCCCCAGCGCCCGGTTCACCACCGTTTTGGCGTCCCCCTCTTTAATGCTGTAGGCGGAACGGAGCTTGAGCTGCCAGACCCGGTTGCCAAAGATGTAGAACTCGCCGCTGTCGTAGACAAAAACCACGTCGTCCTGCCAGGCCGCTATGCCCCGAACGGCGTAGACCTGTTTGGGCACACCGTAACGGTTTAAAAGGTCCGTTAGGGTCGCGCCGATAAGGAGCGCCGGGTCCTGCGAGGCCTGGGGATCGGTCTGGGTAAAACCGGCCCCGCCTAAGCAAAGGAGGAAAAGCAGCGGGAGGATCGGCGCCCGCCGGACTCGCCGGCGATTTACACCCATGCTATAACCCGTCCGTGGAAAGGGCTTCCACCGGCGTCTTTATGGTCTGCCGGTACAGCTCCCGGTCCAGCATGGAAAGGATGATTACCGATCCGGCGGGAAGACTGTAGGGGATGATAAATTCCCCCCCCGGGTAGTTTACGCTTACCATGTTACGCCGGGCCCCGCCGGGAAGCTGGACATCCACCGTTACCGGCAGAGGGTAGGGATTAACGGGAAGGTTATACCTGAAAAGCCCCGTTATTTCCCCGGTTTCCACTTGAGGGGCGGTGATGTTGATCGTTATCCTGTCGGTGGCGCGGATCTCCGTTCCCCCCAGGGGGTCCTGGGAATAAACGGAACCGGCGCTTTCACCCGCCTCGGGGTTTCGCATGGAAAAGGTAAACCCCGCCCTCACCTGGCTGAGCCTGTCCATGGTATCGGCCAGGGAAAGGCCCACAAAATTGGGCACCGTAACCCGGGCGTTTTCCTGGCCCCGGCTTACCACCAGTTCCAGGGTGATCGGCCCGGTCAGGTCCGAGCCCGGGGCGGGATTTTGCTGCAACACCGTTCCCGCCGCCTCGGCGGAATACTGGTACATAAAGGGTTCCCGGAAGGTGATGATAATCTCCTGGGACTGGGAATTCCGGGCCAGCACATCGGCCCTGACATCGCCGATGTTTTTGCCTACATAATCCCCCAATTTATCCAAGGCCATACCCTGGCTTATCACCAGATCGATCCGCCGCTCGGCCTTTACCAGCGTACCCGCCTCGGGGCTTTGCTCCAGCACTATCCCCCGTTCTTCCCCCCCCCCGGAGGGCCGCAGTTGAATCCGGGGGTACAGCTCCTTTTCCTGGAGTTCTATCAGCGCCTGGGTCAATTCCGTTCCCAGCACATCGGGAACCATAACCTCCTCTTTACCCTGGACGGTGATAAAAAAAACAGACAAGGCGATCAGCGCCACAAAAACCAAAACCCCTATGGTAAAGGAAATAAAAAGCCGCAGGTGATTTCCGATGTAATCTTCCAGGCCTTCCAAATCGAAGCTGAATTTCTTAAAAGTCATAACCTCAAGAACCCCCTATAAGCGGGACCCAATAAAATCCCTGGCGCCGTTTAAAAAAGCCCGCCAGGGGAGGGCTTTTCTGGCCTGATACTGAAGTACCGAGACCGCCAGCACCCCTTTCCCTGTTTGAATAAGTATACCACATTTCTTGTCGATGCCCAAGATACCGCCGGGAGGGGCCGCCGGGGAGGGAGCCTCCCCTTCCCAGGGGGCCGCCTCCAGGATGTTGATGATCCGCCCCTGGTGGACTGTCCGGGCCAGGGGCCAGGGCTGGTAGGCCCGGATCAGGGCGCCGATTTCCAGGGCGCTTAGGGACCAGTCGATAAGGCCCGAGTCCTTCCCGATCCGGGCGCAGTAGCTGGCCTCTCCCCGCTGGGGAACGCCTTCCGGGGGAGGGGGCTGAAGGAAATCCTCCATAACTTCCCAGAGGAGCGCCGAACCTTCCAGGGCGGCGGTTTTGCCCAGGGACCCGGCGGTTTCCCCGCCGGTAAGGGGAATTTCGCGCCGGGCCAGGATATTTCCTTCGTCCATTTCCAGGGCGATACGCTGTATGGTGATCCCCGTTACCGGGTCCCGCCGGAGGATCGCCTCCTGGATGGGGGACGCGCCCCGGTATTTGGGAAGCAGGGAGGGGTGGACGTTGATCCCCCCCAGGGGGAAGAGGCCCAAAAACCGCGGGCCGAAGATCCTGCCGTACGCGAAGGTTACCAGGAGATCCGGCTTAAGGGCCGCCGCCGCTTCCCGGGCTTCGGCCTTTAAGGTTTCCGGCTTGAGGATCGCCGGGGCGGCCAGCCCCCGGGCGGCGTATTCACCGGCCAGCTCCGCCGCCGCCCGGCCCACCTCGGAGGGTTCCGCCCCGCCCCCTTCTTCACCGGGACCGCCGGCGCGGCGTCCCCGGCCCCGGGGTTTGTCGGGGTTCGTCAAAATCCCCGCCAAAACCCAGCGGCCCGACAGGGCTCCCTCCGCCAGCATCCTCAGGCTGGGCAGGGCGATGGCGGGGGTTCCGGCAAAAAGAATCCGCATGCCCTAGCCGGCCCTTTTCCGTTTTTCCTGTTTTCCCAGCTTATCCAGGAGTTTTTCCCGCCGGGCCTCGTCGATCCGGTCGATAAAAAGGATCCCCTCCAGGTGATCGTACTCGTGCTGAATCACCCGGGCCAGCATCCCCGAGGCTTCCAGGGTAAACGCCCGGCCCTTTTCGTTCCAGGCCTGAATGGTGATTCGTTCCGGGCGTTTTACGTCCGCCCAAAGTCCGGGGATCGACAGGCACCCCTCTTCGTGGGCGCCCTGTTCCTGACTGGTCCATACAATGGAGGGGTTGATAAATATCCGGGGTTTATCCCCCTCGGCGTGGGTCACGAAGATCCGCTTTAAAAGACCCACCTGGGGCCCCGCCAGTCCCACCCCCCGGCCCCGGCGCATCGCGTCCACCATTTCCTGGGCGGTTTTTCTGATTTCGTCGTTTATATCCTTGATGGTTTTGGTCTTTTCCCGCAAAACCTGATCATTTCTCGAGTCAGCCTTGTTTTCCAGGGTAATTATTTCCATAATTACAGTATAGAAAAAAAACGTTTTACACGGAAGGGGGTTGACAAAATCTCCCATATACGCCAATGTACGCTGATATTTATGTAAAAACGTACTAACAAAGAAACAGGGGATCTTTATGGACAAAACTGTTGTTGAGCGGATGAAACAGTCCCTCATGGACCTTAAATCAGAGATCATCTCGAATCTGGTGGCAAGTAACGAGGATTTTAAGGAAATTGTGGAAGGGATGGATCCCAAGGATCTGGCCGATATCGCTTCCGATGATATTGACCGGAAGATGATAGAGGCCTTGGGCTCCCAGGAGCTTAAGCGGCTTAAGCTTATCGACTCCGCCCTGACCAGGATAGAACAGGGGAAGTACGGCTTGTGCGTAAAGTGCGGCAAGAAGATTCCCCTGGACCGGTTGGAGGCGATCCCTTACGCCCTGATGTGCATCGACTGCAAAACCGCCGATGAGCGGCGTAACCGGTAGGGGCGCGGCTACAGCCTTTCCTCCCGCCAGGGGGATGCGCCGTCCTCCCGGCCCTGGAAAATCAACGCGGCGGTATACCCCGCCGCCAGCATATCTTCCCGGGCCTGGCCGTAGAAGCCCCCCAGGTGTTCCGGGGCATGGGCGTCGGCGTTGATGGTCAGGGGAATATCCCGTTCCCGGAGAAGGCGGAGCAGATCCCTGGAGGGGTAACATTCCGCGGTCCGGCCCCGGATAAGGCCGCCGGTATTCACCTCCACCACCGGGGGGCGGTCCGGGGTAGTCCGGCGGAGCCGCTCCGCCGCCGCGGCCATTTCGGCGAGACGGCGGGTATAACGGGGATCGCCGGGCGAAAAAAAGCCGAAGGGGCCGTTGTTTTTCTTTACCAGATCCATGTGGGCCAGGATGTCGCAGCCCCCGGCGCGGATCATCGCGCCGTAGGCGTCGTAGTAGGCGTCGCAGAGGGCGGAGCCGTCGTTGTCAAAACGGTCCCGGAGGATGGGGAGGAACTTTTCCCCGGCGCAGTCAACTTCCACGGGTTCGCCGGTTTTGGGGGAAAGAACATAGTGGACCGCCCCGATCACATAATCCAGGGGCAGTTCCTGGATATCCCGGTCCGCGGGGCCGCAAAGGTCCTGGATATAGTCCACTTCCAGGCTCAAGAAGACCCGAAGCCGCCCTTTCCAGCGCCGGCGGGCGGCCAGCGCGCCGTTAAGGTACTCGTCCAGCCGTTCGCCGGGAAGGTGCCAGCCCGATTTAATGCCCGTCTTTTTGGCGATGGGGGCGTGGGAGCTGAAGCCGATGGATTCAAAGCCCCGGTCAAAGGCGGCCTGACACATGGTTTCCATATCGGCGGCGCCGTCGCAAAAGGTAGTGTGGGTATGGAGGCAGGAGAGGGTCATGGGAGGATGTACTCTTCCGCGGCGGTTTTGAAGCGCCGGAAGGCTTCCATTACCGGGGGCAGGGCGGCGGCTATTTCTTCGCGATTCTGTTTTTTATAAGCCTTTTCCAGCCGGGCGGCGGCGGCGCCCAGGTCCATCCCCGACAGGGTCATGGCGCTGCCCTTGATCGTATGGGCGATCCGGTGGGCCTCTTCCCAGTTTTCCTCCCCCAGCAGCCCCGGCAGGGACTCGAGCTGTTCGGCGCTCCTCTGGAGAAAGCGGAAGAGGAGAGATTTGGCGCTTTCCTCGTTGTTCATAAAGGTATCCAGCAGGTCCTCTTTGCTAAAGATTACCGGGGGTTCCTTTCCCGCTGTTTTGCCGGCGGCCTCCACCGGGGGGGCTCCCAAAAGGGCGCTTTCCGCCGGGGCGGACGGAGGTTCCGGGACGGCTTCCGGGGCCGTCCCAAAAACGGCGCGGACGCCGCCGCCGAAAAACGCGCCGCCGGTTTTGCCGATCCATTTATGGTATACCGCCTCTATACCGGGTCTTTTAAAGGGCTTGAAAAGGATGTCGTCAAAACCCGCCTCCAGGCAGCGCTGCCGTTCATCGTCCAGGACGTTGGCGGTTAGGGCGACAATGGGCCGGCTAAAGCCCCGGCGGCGCAGTTCCCGGGCGGCCTCGTAACCGTTCATCCGGGGCATTTGTATGTCCATAAAGATCAGGTCCACCGGATGAGCCGCCGCCGCTTCCAGGGCCTCCAGTCCGTCATCGGCGGCAAAGGTGGTAATCCCCAGCTTGTTCATGATCATCACAAAGAGCTGCTGGTTTACCGGATGGTCCTCCACGATGAGTACCCCGGCGTTTTCAACGGCCTTTACCCCGGCGTCTCCGCGGGCCGCCGGCTTTTCGGCGGCCTCTGGTTTGGCGGCCTCCACGCGAAGGGGAACGGTTTCCGGGGGGATGATAAAGCCCGGGGGCGGTTCCGTTTCTTCTTTTACGGGAATGGTAAAACGGAAAATCGATCCCCCCCCCTCGTTGGGGAGCATCTCGATGGTTCCCCCCATAAGCTCCACCAGGTTCCGGGAGATAGCCAGCCCCAGGCCGGTACCACCAAAGCGGCGGCTGTGGGAGGAATCGGCCTGCATAAAGGTAGTAAAGAGCCGTTCCCGGACATCCTCGGCCACCCCGATTCCCGTGTCCGCCACCGTCGCGGTTAGGCGGGGGTCTATAAAATCCGCCCCGGGACTAAGGCTCAGGGTAACGGTTATCTCCCCCTGGGGGGTAAATTTGACGGCGTTTTTGATCAGGTTGATCACTATCTGACGGAACCTGCCGGGGTCCCCCAGGACCCGCCGCCGGGCTTCCTGGTGGATGTCCACGATCAGGTTCAGGCCCTTTTCGCCGGCCTCCAGGGAAAGCATTTTCGCGATCTGTTCCACCGTTTCCCCGGGGAAAAAGGGGACCCTTTCCAGCTCCACCTTTCCCGCCTCGATCTTGGAATAGTCCAGAATATCGTTGACCAGGGAAAGAAGCACCTCCGCGGAAAACTTTACCTGCTGGGCGTACCCGGCCTGTTCCCTGGTTAACGCGGTATCTTCCAGAAGTTCGGTCATGCCTATGATCGTTTGGATGGGGGTGCGGATCTCATGGCTCATGGTAGCCAGGAAACGGCTTTTGGCTTCCATGGCCTTTTCGGCGATCCGCATGTCTTCCTGGAGCCTTTCTTCCGCCTCTTTTTCCACCGTTTCGTCGCTGAGGATGAATCCTATAAAGGGTCCCCGGCCGGAAAGATCCACCCGGGGGTCGGCGCTCATTTTCCAGGCGTGGATCTTGAACCAGTGGACCTGGCTTTCCCTGTCGTGATAGGGGGCTTTAAAGTCCATCCGCACCGTTTCACCGTTGGCTATCCGGGAAAGGAGATTGGAAAAGCGCACCGCGTCATGGATGGGAAGGAAATCAAAGGAAGCGCCCAGCCGGGCGGTGTCGCTGCCAATGTCCATGGGATTTACCGAAAGGGACTGGATAAGCTCGTTAAAGCGGCCGTTGCTGGCCACCAGGACCCCGTTTTTGTCGGCTATCGCCATGGCGGTTCCGGCGTCGCGAAAAAAGCGGTAGTACGTGCTTTGAAGCGGCTGGAATTCCCCCATGGCTAAAAGTTGATCCGCAGGATTTCAAGGGTTTTTTTAAAAATATCCGGCGGTTTTAGGGGCTTTACCAGGTAGCTCTTGATCCCCAGCTGGAAGGCCCGGATCACCGTTTCCCGCTGGTTTATCGATGAAAGGATCACCACCGGCGCGTGGATGTCCCGGTCCCGCAGTTCCCGAAGTACGGCGAAACCGTCCGCCCGGGGCATCATCAGGTCCAGAAAAATAAAATCGAAGGGGCCGCTGTTCAGGGCGGCGATAAATTCCGCCCCGTCGGGGAAGGCGCTGAGCTTGATGTTAAAGCTGCTAAAGGTGTTTTTGATAAGTTCTATAATAACCGCGTCGTCGTCCACCACGGCGATATGCATTCCCCCCAGCGCCTCTTTGATGTCATCCATGGTGTACTTGGGTCCGCTCCTCGCTTCCCCGCCAAAGCGCAGTTCCACCACCCCCTCGTCGGTTTCTTTTGAGGCCAGGATCTTCGCCCCTATAAGGGCCGGGTCCTCCTCTTCCTTTCCATCCGCTTTGGAAAGCAGGCCGTCCAGGGCGGCGGGAAGGCTGCCCGCCACCTCAATGCCCTCGAATTCCCGCTGGCTTTTGATGAAGATCTTGATAAAGTCATCCTGGGCGAGGATCCGGATATTTCCCGGCTTGATCTTGGACGCCCTTAGGACAATGTTAAGGAGTTTCTGTAAGTTGGGAACGTGGGAGTGGCTGAGGGTAATGCCGCTGAACATGACGATGATCTTGGGGGACCGGATCTGGTACAGTTCGCTCAGTTCCGTGATCTTGAAACTCAGGATATCCAGCTTATCCCGGTTAAGGCCCTCGGATATTTCAATAAAGATAATATCGTCGTTGACATGGACCTCCACGATCCCCGGGGTGTTGTCAATATCAAGGGTGATTCCCAGCATTTCCGAAATGGTGGCGAAAAGGATGTCTGTTTTGATGGGTTTGGTAAAGACCTTTTTAACATTGTACTGCACCAGATCAAGGATCTTCTTTTGATCCAGCTGCTGGGCCACGATGATCACCGGAATCTGGGCGGTATTAAGGCTGGTCCTCTTCTGCTTCAGGACCTCCATACATCCCATCTGATGGCCCAGGTGGTAGTCCAGAATCAGCAGGTCCGGGCGGATGTTTTTAAGCTTAATGGTCCCTTCCAGGCTGTTGGTGGCTATGGTTACATCCACATCGTTATCGGTCAGCTTAAAGCGCAGATATTCCCGGAGAAGAGGCGTTTCATCAATAATCAAAACTTGAGTCACGGCCTTAGTATAGGACATATCTAGCGGGTTATTCAATATTTTTTTATACTGTTCTTTGTGGAATTTTCCAGGAGGACATGATGGGGAAAAAGGTATTGGTTTTTTTGGCCCCCGGCTTTGAGGAAGTGGAGGCGGTAACCCCGGTGGATTTTCTTCGCCGGGCGGGGGTCGAGGTGGTTATCGCCGCCCTGGGGGAGGACCGGTCCGTTACGGGCTCCCACGGCGTTGCCCTTATGGCGGACACCACCCTGGGGGAACTGGAAACGGCGGCAAAACTCAAGGCCGCTCTGTGGGACGGGGTTTTTGTCCCCGGCGGCATGCCCGGTTCGGCGAATCTGGCGGCCTGCGCGCCCCTGGGGGCTTTCTATCAGGAAATGGCCGCCGCCGGGAAGATCACCGCCGCTATTTGCGCCGCCCCCGCGGTGTTTCTGGCCCCCCTGGGGCTTTTGGCGGGGAAACGGTTTACGTGTTATCCCGGCATGGAAAAGGGAATACAGGGCGGCGCCTGGTCCGCCGATCCGGTGGTGGCCGACGGCCGCCTTATCACCAGCCGGGGGCCCGGCACCGCCGCCGCTTTCGCCCTGGCCCTGATCAACGCCCTAGCCGGGCCGGAAAAGGCAAAGGAAATCGCCGCCGGAGCCCTGGTGGCCTAACCGGCCCGCGTAATAAGTTGATCCCCCGGCGGCGGGTCCGGGGTTTTCCCCGCGGTTCCGGGGCGCGCCAGGACCAGGGCGGCGGCGGCGTTTCCCGCTCTGCCGCAGGCTTCGGGGCCTTTCCCTCGCAGCAGGGCGGCGAGGAAACCCGCGGCAAAGGCGTCCCCCGCCCCGGTGCTTTCCGCCCCCGCCACGGGCGCGGCCGCCGCCCGGTGGATCACCCCGCCGGAAAAGACCGCCGCCCCCCGTTCGGCCAGCTTTACCACCGCCAGCAGGCCCCCGGCGTGGGCGCTCAGCTTCGTGAACAGCGTTTCCCAGCCGGCGGGGCGGCCTTTCCCTTCCGGGGTATCCCCGGCTCCGCCCGAATGGGCCGCCAGCGCTTCCGCCTCGTCCTCGTTTACAAAAAGGATAAAACTGACCCGCCTGATTAGTCCGTCCCCGTCCTTTGGGGCCGCCGGGGTTTTCGGGGCCGCCGCGCCGGCGCACCAGCCCAGTATTTCCCCCGCATGGCCGGCGGCGATATCCGCCGTTCCCGGATCAAAAGCCAGGCGCAGTCCGCCCCGGCCGGCCAGATCAAAACAGCGCCGGATCAGGGCCCGCCGGTCCATCAAAAAACCCTCGAACATGAGGACCCCGGGACCGGCGGCGTCCGGCCCGGAGGACAGCGCCGGATCCGGCAGGTCCTCCGGCCCCAGGTCCAGCGCCGCCCCGGGGGAGGCCGCGATACGCCATTCCCCGGCGGCGGGGATGCCCTTCCGGGGAGCGCCGGGAACGCCGCCGCCGCTTAACTTGATAAACAGGCCGGTACCTTGCCGGGACTCGCCGAGCCGGGTTTGTACCCCCGCTTTGGAAAGCTCCTCCTTGAAGAAGGCCCCCAGGGAATCGGGACCCACGCGTCCGGCAAAGACCGTTTGTACCCCCAGCCCCGCGGCGATTTTGGCGGTATTGGCGGCGCCCCCGCCGGAGGAGTACACGGCGGCGGCCGCGTTTTCCGGGGACCGCAGCGCCGCCAGGATCGCCCCGGCGGTTTCGGGGCTTACGTGCCGCACGGGATGATCCAGGCCGAAACGCGCGCAAAGGCCCCCCAGGGTTTCCGGGGAGACCTCCGCGAACAGGTCTACCATGGCGTTACCCACACAGAACAAACGGTATCCGCGGGGCTCCGCGAGGCCGTCCACGGCGTTCCGCCTCACCCTGGGACGGCGATAATCTCTTTCAGTTCCGGGTGTTTTTCCAGCTCGCCCTTAAGGCTTTCCGCCCGGCCCTTGTTTACATAGTCCTTGCTTTGGAAGGAATAGGTAAAATGGGTATGCACATCGTAGGTTCCCGCCATCAGGGCCCGGGCGTCCTCGGTCATTACCAGTTCCTCGTCGGTGGGAATAACGTAGATAGGAATCTTCGACCCGTCCTTACTGATGATCGTCTCCGTATTCCGGGTGTGGGACATCCCGTTCTTCCTGGGATCATAGACGATGCCGCTTTCCTCCAGGCCGGCAAGGATCTTTTCCCGCATAAAGAAGGCGAATTCCCCCACCCCCGCGGTAAAGACCAGGGCGTCTACCCGGCCTAGCGCCGCCTGGTACGCGCCAATGTACTTTTTAACCCGGTAGGCTTCCATATCCTGGGCCAAAAGGGCCATCTTGTCCCCCTCCAGCTTGGCCTTTTGAATATCCCGGCGGTCGGGTTTTCCGCAGATTCCCAGGAGGCCGCTCTTTTTATTGAGGGCGCTTTCAATTTCCGCGGCGCTCATCCCCGTTTTCCGCATCACATAAAAAGCCAGGGCGGGATCCGCGTCGCCGGAACGGGTTCCCATGATCAGCCCCTCCAGGGGAGTGATGCCCATGGACGTGTCAAATGAAAGGCCGTTCTTTACGGCGTTGATGGAAGAGCCGTTCCCCAGGTGGCAGATAATCAGGTTTGTCTGGAAGGGGTCTTTACCCAGCAAAACCGCGGCCCTCTTGGCGGTGTAGAGAAAGCTGGTACCATGAAAGCCATAACGGCGGACCGAGTATTTTTCGTACCATTCGTAAGGTACGGCGTAAAGGTACGATTCGGGGGGCATAGTCTGATGCCAGGCGGTATCCATGACGGCGCAATGAGGCACGTTGGGCAGCACCTTTTGGGCCGCCTGAACCCCAAGCATCTGGGGGGGGACATGCAGGGGCGCCAGGTCCCCTATTTTGTTAAAAGCCTCCAGGGCGGCGTCGTCCACAATAACGCTTTTGGTGAATTTATCGCCCCCATGGGCAACCCGGTGCCCCACGGCCCCGATCACGGACATATCGGAAATACAGCCCCTTTCCTTGTCCGTTAAGGTCTTGATGATCAGATCCACCGCGTCCACATGGGTGGGGCAGTCGTGGTTAATGGTGATCTCTTCCCGGCCCTTGACCTTGTGGTTGATAAAAGAACCGCCAATAGTTACCTTTTCCACGATTCCCACGGCCAGCACATCCCTGGCCTCCCAATCGTAGACCTGGTACTTGGCGGAGGAAGATCCGCAGTTTAACGTTAGAATTACCATACTAAACCTCTGTTTTCCATGAAATGCGCCGATACTATAACACCGGCATACGACTATAGCACAAAAAAAAAATTTATGCTATCATTACACCCGCGTGATTGTTAAGTCAATAAAACTAAGTTTAAAATAGCATGGAGGATGAGCATGGTTGTCAATGCCGCGGCGGGAAAGGGAAACACTTCCAGCAATGATGTGGTGCTTTGGAAAAATTCGTATTCAGTTGGCATTCCGCTGGTAGACGCTCAACATAAGGAACTGATCAATTTAACCAACAAGCTTTACCGGAGCTGCATGAAGGGCCGGGAACATTCTAAAGAGGTCTTTATGGGAGTTATCCGGGGGGCCGTGGAATATGTGGGCTACCATTTTTCCACGGAGGAGAAGATCATGGAGCGGGTAAACTACCCCGGTTTTACCGCCCACAAAAAGGAACATACCGATTTTGTCCGGGAAGTGCTTAGGGCGGTGGACGATCTTAACAAGGATACCACCTACAATCCCCTGGCCTTTGTTCACTACCTCAAGGACTGGATTTTGACCCATATCGCCGTGTCGGATACCGCCATGGGCCAGTACCTTTTGAACCTCAAGCGGCAGGGATCCCTGCAAACCATGACCATGAAGGTGAAACAGGTTACCCAGACCGGCGAATCCGGCGAGGGGCAAAAGCGCCTGGTACTCCAGTAGCGGCCCCTGGCAAAACCGCGATGGCGGATTCGCGTCCGCCCGCCGCCGGTTCCCGCCGGTCCGCTTGACACCGTTCCCCGCGATCGATTACTATAACCTGTCTATGAATAGGGTGGCGTTCACCAGCGCAGACTTCTTCGCCCGCCGGTTCCCGCGTTATACGCGCCCCTGGAGTTTCCGTCAAAGCCGGACAGTCCCCAGCGCCCTACCCGCGTGGGCGCGGGGAGTGGGGGGGGGGGGGGGGGGGGGGGGGGGGGGGGGGGGGG
>JAIRPD010000014.1 GCA_031257195.1 Treponema sp.
GGGGACATCACCGGCGTCAACATCCCCGATTTAACCCGCTTTCCCATCCGTTCCTGGGAAGCCTGCGCGGCGATCCGGGCCGCCGCCGGGGACCTTAAGCTGATCCCCCATCTGCGGGCCCGGGATTTTTCCCCGGATCAGCCCTTTCCCCTGGGGGCCCGCTTCCGGGAACAGGGCATAAACCGGGTCCTGGTAATCGCGGGGGACGAGGCCCTGGAGGCCGGAACCCCCTCCCCTCCGGGACTTGTCCCCGGCAGACCCTGGTCGGAGGCCTCCCCCACCCTGGGTTTCATCAGAAAACTCAAGGCCGAGCTGCCGGAACTGGAGATCTACGCCGCCTTTGACCCCTACCGGACCAATATCCGCTACGAGCTGGACTACCTGGCCGCCAAGGAAGAGGCCGGGGCCGCGGGCTTTATGAGCCAGCCCTTCTTTGATACCCGGCTCCTGGAGATCTACGCCGAATACCTGGAGGGAAAAAACGTTTTTTGGGGGGTAGCCCCGGTGGTAACGGCGGGAAACAAAAACTACTGGGAATCCCGGAACCGGGCGATCTTTCCCCGTTCCTTTAGGCCCGATCTGTTCTGGAATATCTCCTTTGCCCGGCAGGTATTGGACTTCTGCCGCCGCGGCCGGTTCAACCTCTACCTCATGCCCATCAACCTGGACCTTAAAACATACCTCGCCGGCCTCTGGCCCGCTCCGGGAAACGCTGGTTAGCCTGACGCCAACCGGCGTTTCCCTTTGTATTTGCTCATTTCATTACGCGAATACAATAATAAAATGGCGCCGATCAACTCCCGGCTGAATCAATCAGCGCCTCCCGCCCCGGTGGAAGGCTCCCCGCCCCGGTTTCTACGGGGGGCGGCGGCCTCCGGGGGCACCGCGGGTCCTTTGGGCCGGCCGGTACTACTCCCGGCTAGGACAAACGGTAAAAAAAGAGTATATTGAGAAGGGGAAGACTGTGAAAGACCTGAGTGAGTATAACGATAATACCTCGGAATACGAATTGTTTTCCTTTTTGAGCGAAAAAATAGTCTCCGGGGAAGTGAGTTCCTTTTCCGCCCTCAAGGAGCGCATCCTGCCCGTGGTCAAGGACCCCCGGGTTCAGGCGGCGGCGGCCCGGGCCTTTGAGCTGATCAAGAAGCTCTACTGGGGGTTTTTCGCCGGCATGGGTTTCCGGTCCCATCGGCGGCTGTGGAAGGAGCTGGTGATTCCCGATCAGCACTTTCCCGAGGCGGGGGACCTGAAGCCGACTTTACAGATCTCCAATCTGTACATCGCGATGCTGGATATTCACGGGTATACCAAATTTTGCATGGATTCCCGGAAGAACCTGTCCATGATGCATACCCTGGACCACGCCATGAGCGCCGAAGTAAGCCGGATTGCCACCAGCTGCCAGGCGGTGAGCCAGCGGGAGCGGGGGGACGAGATGGTGGTGGTCGCCGCGAGCGCCACCGACGCCCTGACGGTTACCCTGGCGATCATGGACTACTTCGGCAAGACCAGCTATGTGGGGGACCCCGCGATTCCCACCAAGCGGCAGGGCAGCGCCGAAAGCCTGCCGCTGTTTAAGTGTTCCGCCGGCATCACCGGGGGCAACACCCAAAGCCCCCTGATCATCACCGAACGGGGCAGCCTGGCGGGTTTCCTCCTTAACTCCGGCGCCCGGCTCCAGACCAGGGCCAACGAGCTTTCCTCCACGGAGAACCGGATCATGGTGTCCAAGCAGGTTCAGATGAACTTTATCAAGGAAAACCAGTCCATCAGGAGCGCCATCGCCAAAAATGACGCGATCTACTTTCTTGATACGGGGCAGATTGAATTTAAGGGCGTCATGATCCCCACCTGCGAGGTGGTGTTCAAGCCGGAGGAACGTTACAAGGAGCAGTTCAGCGAGGAATTGGCGCGCCTCTTCGGTTCCACCAAGGAATCCCTGTGGGAACAGCGGATCTATACGGATATGATGGACCTGCTGTCCAAAATAGCCTCCACCATGCCCCAGTTTACCATCACCCCCCAGGAGCCGATTCGGGGGATGATCAGCATTAACAACGACTCGTTCCTGCAGCTTTGCAGGCTGGCCGTAAAAGCCTATACCCAGGACGAGGATTACCCCCTGGCGGTGAGCTACCTCAAGCAATTTATCGAGCTGGTGGAAACGATCCCCGCCTTTGACCGGCTTATTCTGGACTATCTTAAGGGGATTGCCGCCAAGTACGAGTCGCTCCTGCCGGCCTACCGGGAGAGCGTGGAAAAAGAGATTGAGGACAGGGCCAATCATATCTTTAACGAGCAGTACCTTAAGGCCTACCAGGCGGCCAAAAACGGGGCGGCCATCTACGAAAAACTGAAGGACATGGGGCGGAAGAGCCCGGTGCTGACCAGAAAAAAGGTCCTGTGGTTCAACCTGATCAAGTCCAACAAGGAACGGATGGAGTTCACCCTCTATTCGGGGAAGAAGTAGGGGCCGCCGGGGGATCCGGCGGTTTACTTAAGCAGGTCCCCGATGATCCCCGGAATGGAGGCAATGTTTCCGGCCACTCCCCCTATGGAGGAAAGGAGAAACACCAGCAGGGCCCGGGTGATGCGGTTCCGGTAAACGCCTTTAAGGCTGGTTATATCCTCGGTAATTGATTCAGCGTCCTCCACCCGGGGTTTGCGCAGGGCCGCCTCGGTAAAACCGGAAAAAAGCCCCACCCCAATGAAGGGGTTCACCGTGGCGATGGGGGCTCCCACAAAGGATACCAGTACCGACAGGGGATGCCCCAGGGCCAAGACCGTTCCCAGCGCCGCCAGGCTTCCGTTCCAGAGGACCCACCGGAGCAGCGTGGAAAGGCTGGAGGCCGCCCCCAGTTTGTAGGCGCTCCAGGCGATGAGGGCGGCGATGAGGAGGGGGATGAACCAGGGCGTTATCCGGGAAAAGAGGTTGGGGGAAGGTACGCGGTTAAGGCCCTCCACACTGACTTCCGCCCCGCCGTTGGCTATTTCCTTGATCCGGGCCGTGATGCCCGCCATATGGCCCGCCCCTACCACCGCTAGGGACCGTAGCCCCCCGGCGGCCCAGATCTTCGCCGCCAGGTAACGGTCCCGCTCGTCGATGAGGGTTTCCTTTACCGCCGGCAGGTAGGCGGCCAGCTCATTCATCATCCCGTCCAGTTCCCCGCGTTTTTTAAGGTTCTCGATTTCCTCTTCGTCGAGTTTCTCCGTGGTAAAGGCGCTGGAAAAGAGGGAGGCCAGCAGCTTGGTCTTGTCCCAAAAACCGCACCTGGACCAGGCCCGGCGCAGGGTGATCTGTACTTCCCGGTCGCAGAGGGCCCGGGGGATACCCAGCTTTTCCGCGATTTCCAGGGCGGTTTTCATCTCCTCCCCCGGTTTAACCCCCAGCTCATCCCCCAGCCGCCGCTGAAAGCCCGCCAGGACCAGGTTCGCCATCAGGAGAAAGCCCTTGCCCTCCCGAAACACCTTGGCCACGTCAAGTTTTTCCCAGGCGCCGCCGCTCATCGAATCGTAGCGGGCCTGATCCAGCTCCACGCAGACCATGTCGGGGTTTTCCTCTTCTATGGAACGGCGTACTTCCTCTATGCTTTCCCTGGAAACATGGGCCGTCCCGATCAGGGTAATCGTCCTGCCGCCGGCGTTTAGGGTGATCCTGGTATCGCTCATTTAATTCAGCGCCAATCCCCGGGCTTCCAGGGCCCATTCATTGAGCCGCCACTCGGGAATACCCTTTATGTCCAATTCCCTTACCTGCAAAAAGCACTTGTCCGCCAGGTTTTTGTTCCCCCGGATGTCGTAGTAACTGGCCAGGTAATAGAGCATCCGGGCCTTGAGGGTCTTGTTTTTTTCCTTGTCGATCCGGATGGCAATCTCCCCATCCCCGGAAAGGTCATGGTACAGCCGGAGCATCCAATACTCCAGGGAATCCCGCTGGACCTTGCGCATCACCTCTTCCAGGAACTGCCGGGGCTCATGGGGCCGTCCTCCCTTCATCCAGTTCAGGGCCGCCAAAAGCCCAAAAGCGCTCTCATCGTTTTTTTCTTTGGATCGCCTGTAGGCTTCCAAAAACGCGTCCCGGGCGGCGAGCCAATCCCCCCGGCGCATCAGGTGCATCCCTATGCCCTCAAAGGCAAAGTAGTACTCCGGGTTAAGCCGGATCAGGGTTTCATAGTCCCGGGCGGCCTCATCGTACTTTCCCAGCTCATCGTTGATTCCCGCGCTGTACACATAGGCCAGGAAGTAGTTGGGGTTTAGTTTAACGGCCCGCTCAAATTCCGCCAGGGCCTCGTTTTTCCGGTTCAGGTCCGCCAGGGCGTCTCCCCGGTCACAGGCGATCCAGTAGTTGGCCGGTTCCATGGCTTTGGCCTTGTCCAGGTCCACCAGGGCGTAGGTGGGGTAGCCCAGGGCCTTGTAGAACCGGCCCCTTTCGTGGAGGGGGGCGGCCCAGCGGGGATACAGTTCCACCGCCTTGGTAAGGAATTCCTCCGCCTTTTTATGGTCCTTGACGGCCCGGTACACCCAGGCCCGGCCCAGGAGGGCCCCGCCGTTGGCCGGATCCGCCGCCAGGGCCTGATCGTAGTAGGCGGCCGCGCTCCGGAAGGAATTGTTCCGGGCGGCGATATTCCCCATGGAAACCAGGGCGGCGGTATTGGCGGGTTCCAGTTTTAAAACCCTTTCCAGCAGGGTCTTTTGCTCCTTTTCCTTCCCCAGCGCTTCCTCCACCGAAGCCAGCACCAGCAGGGCCTGGGTATTGGAAGGCTCGGCGCCGTTTACCTCTTCCGCTATGGCCCGGGCCTCCCCGGTTTTTCCCGCGGAAAGGCAGGCCGAAGCCTTAAGGAGGCGAATTTCGCTCTTCCCCGCGTCCCTGGGATCGATCCGGTCAAAGAGGGCCAGGGCCCCCTCATAATCCCCCTTACCCAGCAGGTCCGCGATTTTTTCCAGCAGGGCGGATGTATTCCGCGGCGGTTCCGGGGGAGTGGCAACGGCGGGAGCCGCCGGTCCGGTTTTGCAGGAAACAGCGCCCGCCAGCAGGGCGGCCAACAACAGGACCTCAAGGGCCCGGATAACAAGGGAGGCTTTCGTTTTCATTAATACTATCATCGGAATCCCGGTAAGTTGCCTAAAGAGCGGAAATAGGGTAAGGTTATGGGGATGAGAAAGCCCTTGATCCTCCGTTTTTTAATTTTCCTGGCGGCATACGCCGTTGTTTTAGCGGCGCTGATCCAGTTTCAGTTTGCCAAAAAGGCGAGCTTTACCTACCGCGCGGGAGAACTGGTTATCCAAGGCCGTTATGGAAAACGCTCCCCGGGGGAGTTTTCCCCGTCCAATGTTTACCCCCTGGAGGGAGAGGCCGGCGTTTTTTTTGGCGGCATGGAATTCCGCCTGGGAGAAGAAGGGGCCTTTACCTTAACCGGCCCCGGCGGCGTCTCCAGGGCCCGGCTTCAATCCATGACCCTGGCCGACAACGGGGTGTACTTTCACCTGGCGGAAGGGCCGGAGCTGCTTTTCATTACCCAGTATAGCGGCGGCGCCATAGAACTGCTGATCCGGGCGGAATTCGCGGACCCCGGGGAAGAGGAGGCGGAGGAGGAAAACCGTTCCCTGACCCTGACCTACAGGCCCCTGCCCACCAGCCGGGCCCGGGAAAGCGGCGGGGCCTTTGTTTTGAACACCGGGGGGGTAAATTACACGTTTAACCGGAACACCGGTCCTAACAGGGAAATCAGGCTGGAAACCCAAAACCCCTCGATCAGTTACCGGGTTTTGCCGGAAAAGCAAACCGCCCGCCCCGAGGAATTTATTATCCCCGCCGCCCAGGACAGCGCCGAGTACGAGGCGATCTTTACCCTTTGGCTGGATCAGTCCTACCTGGGCTGGACCCGGGCGGCCTCCCAGGCTCCTTCCCGGGAAAACGTTCTGGACGGGGAGATGATCAGCGCCTACATGAGCGAAGCCCTGAAACGGGGCGCCTATAAGGCCGCCGTCGCGGCGGCGGCGGCGGTCCCCGAGGCCGCGCCCTCTTACGAGGCTTCCCCCTACGTGGACAGGATGGATACATCCCTGCGGGCTTTGGCGGCGGCGGAACGGGAAAAGTCCGCCCGGCTTGCCCGGCTTTTAAACGAAAAATCCCCGGATTTTTTCAAAGAATACCGGGTTATTGAGTACCTGGGGGTCCGGGATTACGGCAGCCTGCTGGATGATACCGCCCTGATGCTCCGGGGCTTTGATCCCGCGGCTATGACTGTGGAACAGGCCGTGAGTTTTTTGGAGGGTTTTCT
Organism: Treponema sp.; assembly: GCA_031257195.1. Taxonomy (GTDB): domain Bacteria; phylum Spirochaetota; class Spirochaetia; order Treponematales; family Breznakiellaceae; genus JAIRPD01. The sequence goes on from JAIRPD010000014.1 coordinate 6,282, forward strand.
GGACTGGGAACAGTTCCGGTCGGGAAGAAATAATCCCTTTGAGCGGTTCATCGATCAGGCGGTTTTTGTGATCACCGAAAACATAAAAAAAGAACCCCGTACCGGCTATGCCCTGGTCTTTTCTGAAAATGAGGCGGACGCGGAACTCAACTTTAGGCTGGGAAGCGCCCTCCTGCGGTACAGCGACGAAACCAAAATCGCCTTGGGAAGAACCCTGATCCTTTCCGCCCTTTCCACTGCGGATGTCTCCGGCGCCGTACCCGCCGCGCTGATCGTCGACTACGGGGGGCATTTTTCCGCCAAAACCGGCGGCCCCCTCCTCCTTTCGTCAAGGATATACCGGATCTGCCGGACCGGGGAATTCTACGCCCGGGCTCAAAGCCTGGGAGCGGGAATCTGGGCCTGGACCGCGGCGTCCCCTATAAGCGCCATCCAGGCGGATCCGGAAACCCTTAGGATCACCGTCAATTTCCCCGCCGGGGAAACTCATTACCTCTTTATCCGGGGGATCAAGGCCTTTGCGGACTTTTCCCTGGGAGGGGTCAGCCTCTACCAGGACCCCCAGTTTGAACGCTACGATACCTCCGGCTGGACCTATTCAACATCGGAACAAACCCTGCTGATCAAGCTTCGTCACCGCTCGGAGGCGGAACAAATAACCATCACCTACTAAGGGGATAAACAAGGAGAGGCGTTATGGAAAAAATTGAGGGCCGTTTTCTGATTTTTATCGACGATCTCTACGAGGACCTGGAAGTCTGGTATCCCAAGCTCCGGCTTATAGAAGCGGGGGCCAGGGTAACGCTGGCCGCGCCGGAAGCGGGCAAGCTCTACCACGGCAAACATTCCTACCCCGCCGTCAGCGACGCCGCCATAGCGGACATGAAGGAGGCGGACTTTACCGGCCTGATTCTGGCGGGGGGCTTCGCGCCGGACAAACTGCGGCGGCTGGATAAGGTAAAACAGCTTACCCGGGAATTCATGGCCGCCGGAAAGCTTGTCGCCCACATTTGCCATGGGGGGTGGATGGCCGCTTCCGCGGGCGTCTGCAAGGGCTTTAGGATGACCTCCACCCCGGGGATCAAGGACGACCTGGAAAACGCCGGGGCCCTTTGGGTCAACGAGCCGGTGGTGATCGACAGAAACATGGTCTCCAGCCGGAAACCTGACGACCTCCCGGATTTTATGAAGGGCATCTTCCAGTTCCTGGGAAAGAATTAGAGGCGGGCCGCGTGGAAAAAGGGTATATCCGCCGCGAACTATCTTCACGCGCCCGCCCCTGGGTATTCTGATTCCGCCGCCTATAGGGGCAGTTCCTTTAGATTTACGCCAAGCTTTTTAGCGGCCTTCCTCGCCTGTTCCATCCCGGCGATAACCACGGGACAGGTTCCGGCGGCGTTCCCTGCGGCGGCGGCCTCCGAAGCTTCCGCCAGCCGCCGGGCCGCGGCGCCGGATTCCTCCGCCGTCAGGCCGATAATTCCTCGAAGGCGGGAAAGACGGTGGTCCTGGGTGATGCCATAAAGGGAGCGGAGGAAACCGGAAAAACCCTTTTCCGCCGGGGTCCGGGGCCGGGTTTCCCTGGCGTAAACGCCGATGATCATCTTTTCCAGACTGTCCCCGTCGATGGTGAGGGCGCCCCGGTTCTTTAAAATCGCCGGAATCGCCGAAAGGGAACGGAGGGGATCCGGGTCCCGGTAGGTGGAAAGGGAAAAAACCCCTTCCAGATTATCGGGCCGGGCAAAGGCCCCATAGGCTCCCCCCATCATCCTGATAGACTCCCACAGGGGACCGTAGGAAAGCTCGTGGGCAAAGACCAGCTCCGCCGCCTGCCCCGGTGAGCCGTAGGGAGCCGCGGGAAGGGACAAGGCGGCAAAGCCCACCTGCAGTGACGGGGAGCCGTAAACTTCGGCGCGTTCCGGCTGCTCCCCGGCGCGGGCGTCCCAGGACGACAGGGAAAAGAAGCGTTCCGTTTCAAGGCACCGGGGATTGGCCCGCCGGGGATACCCAAAGGGAGCGAACATTTCCGCCGCCTTAAGGGCCCCCGGAAGGGCTTCCTCCGAGGCGCTTAGGTTGACAAAAACCCCGGCCTTAAGCAGGGCGTTTCGGATGGAGATCAGGCGGTCCCTGACTTCCCCCATGTCCATGGCGGCCAGGCGGCGGGCAAAGGGGATCTGCCCCAGGCCGTTCCAAAGTTCATCCACCGCCCGGGCCCGGGAAAAACGCCGGCCCGATCTGCCCGAAGCGTAGCCGTGCCCCGCGGGAGCCAGGCTGGAATCGCCGTCGTTTTTCATTTCCACCGCCAGATCCCGCAGCCGCCGGAGATCGGAAAAATCCGCCTCCTGGATAAGCCGCCGGATTAGGTCCAGGGAATCCGCCAGTTTTTCATCCAGCGCCTTAACCCGGTAGATGATCCAGTCCCGGGCAAGGAGCGGGGACGGAACACGGAGAGCCCCGTCTTCCGCCAAATCCGTTCCCGTTGTCCCCCGCGCCGCCGGGTTTGGCCCCTCCCCCGGGGATCCAGGAACGGCGGAACCGGTTTCCAGCAGGGCGTAGAACCCCCCGGCGGTCCGGGCCAGAAGACTCGACACTTCGCCATAGTCCATGCCGGGAAGCCCCATGGAAACCACCGTCCGGGCAAAGAAGGGCAGCCAGGGATAGTCCTCCGGCTCCAGCGTGTCCACGGGAAAGGCCAGATCGGCGTAAGTAACGCCGTTGGTAAAAAGGGGATGGATCATGCGGGGAACGCCTCCCCCCAGGACACCTAATTCCGAGGGAACGGCCTCAACCTCCGGGATCAGATCCTTCCGGGAGGGATGGGGGATACATTCCAGGGCGGCCCCGCTTTCCTCCCGTTTCTGGATCCGTTCCAATTCCGCGGCTTTTTCCTCCAGGCGTTTCCGCGCCTCCGGGCTTAACGACGCTTCCTCGTTTTTCAGCCGTTGGACAAGTTTGGTTTCTTTTTTGACAAGAAAATCTTCCTCCGGTTCAACGGCTATCAAGGCCCGGTGGGGGTTATTCAGCAGATACTTTTCTATGAGGGATTCAAAGTACCGGGGATTTTCCGCGAACCGGCGTTTGAGGGCGTTGAAATTCGGCGTAAAGAGCAGGGATTCCCAGGGCTTATTGCCGTAGAGCCAGCCCCGGAGGGACCGGCGCAGCCAAACCAGGGAATAGGGCCCGTGGGAGCGCTTGATCTCCCGGTGGGAAAATTCCATGGAAAGCAGGGCCGCGTCAATTTCTTCTTTAGGGATGCCCTCTTTAACCAGGCGGCGCAGTTCCCCCAAAACTAATTCCTCAAAAGGACGGTAAGCCTCCTCAGGTTCCCGGGAACCCCTGGTTTCCGGGGGGGCGCCGGCACCCGGCCCCTGGAACCCCCGGAGGCCGGCGCAGAATACCGTTTCCCGCAGTTCCCCCTCAAGGCCGGAGGAGGGGGAAATATCCTCCCCCAGGCCCGATTCCAGGAGGGCCCTGGTAAGGGGGGAACCATCGTGGCCCAGAAGGATTTCCGCCAGGCAGGAGAGGGCTATGGTTTCCCCGGGGTTGGCGCCGCTGGAACAAAGCCAGGAAAGGATAACCTGAGGCTTTTTGTCCTCCGCCTCCGCCCCGGCGGCGCCGGTTTGTTCCGGATCGGCCGCCTCCGGGCCAGCGCCGGGAAGCCCGCCGGGACAGGGGACGCGAAAGAACCGGGGGGTCCTCCAGCGTTCCGTTTCTGGTATTTCCCCCGCGGGGTTCCCGCTTTCAAGCCCCGCCAAACATTCCCGGTGGAGGAATTCCATCTGCCTTTCCACGGGGATATTCCCCGCCAGGAAGATCCGGCAGTTGGCCGGGGCGTAACGGCGGCGGTGAAATTCCCGCAGGGCTTCCCAGCTTAGGTCCGGGATACATTCCGGGTCGCCCCCGGACTCAAAGGAGTAGGGGGTGCCGGGCATAACCGCCTTGACCGACCAGAGCCCGGCGTAGGCGTCCATGGAGGAGTAGGCCCCCTTCATTTCGTTGTACACCACCCCGGTATACTCCAAACCCGGCGGCCCGCCCTGGTCTCCACCGGCCGGCCGGAGAGAAGAAACGGGAGCGAGCCGCCAGCCCTCCTGCATAAAGGTCCACTCGGAAAGGAGAGGACGGAACACCGCGTCGGCGTAGACCGACATAAGGTTAAAGTAGTCCTTTTCGTTCGTTGAGCTGGCGGGATATACGGTCTTATCCGGGAAGGTCCAGGCGTTAAGAAAGGTCGCCAGGCTTCCCTGGAGCAAAACAACAAAGGGATCCTTGAGCGGATACCGCCGGGAACCGCAAAGTACCGAATGTTCCAGGATATGGGCGGCCCCGGTGGAATCCTCCGGGGCGGTGGTAAAGGCAAAGGCAAAGAGATTTTCCGGATCATCGTTGTGAACGTGAAAAAGCTCCGCGCCGGAACGGTGGCGGGCCCAAATTCCCCGGGCCTTAAGTTCCTCCAGCTCCAGGGTTTCCAGAACCTCAAAACCGCTTATCAAATCCCCTTGTTTCATCGTATCAAATCCTCATCGTTTGTCATAATAAGAGCCCCATCTTCCCGGCTCCGCCTAAACCAGCCCAGGAAAGCGGCGGCGGCCTCGTTCACTTCCCGCCGGGGAACGGGGCCGGTAATCTCGCCCTCTTCCAGCACATCGTTCCGCCGGCCCAGGGAAAGGTTGCCCAAAATCTTTGCCCTAAAAGCCGCCCCCTCGTCCCCCGGCCTGGCTTTAAGGAGAAAGAGGATCTCCCGGTTGTCCATGGAGGCAAGCTTTTTCTGAAGGGGAATATCCGCGGCGTAAACAATGTCGTCCAGGGTATAGATCCGATCTTTCAGATCCCTGCCCAGGTCCGGGTCCGTTTCTTCCAATTCCTGAAGCAGGTCCTGACCGAACCGGGGGTCCGCCGACTTAAGGATCGCCGCCAGGGCGTTCATGCCGCTAAAACCGGGAGGCTCCGGGGCCGAACCCATGTGCCGGGCCTTTTCCCGCAGAGCCTCGGCGACCCGCGTCAGCACCTCCGGGGATACCGGGGCTTGACGGGCGACACGGCGGACAACTTCCAGCTTTTTCCCCCCGGTCATCCCCGCCAGAACGGCGGCGGAAAGCCTGGGGGAAAGCTGGGCAAGCACCAGGGCCGCCGCCGCGGGAGACTCTTCCTGGAGGAGCAGGGCCAGCTGTTCCCCGGAAAAATCCTCCAAAAAAGCGAAGGCCCCGCGCTTCGCCTCCGGCACGGCCCGAACCAGCACCGCCTCCCCTTTTTCCGGGCCGTAGACGGCATGAAGAAGCCGCCGGGCCGTTTCCACTCCGCCGGAAACGGCGCCGGTAAAGCTTCCGGAAGAAAGCAGGGAGTGAAACTCCTCAAAAAGCGCCCCCCGCTCACCGGGACCGATGGGCGGAAGAGAGGCGATCTCCTTGGAAATCCGCTCTACCTGGCTGGTCTCCAACCGGGACAGTATCTCCGCCGCCCGGTCGCTTCCAATAAGAACAAGGAATTTGGCAATCCGGCGGATCCTGGGTTCCGCCGGAGCCGCTTTAAAAAAACCCGCCGCGCCGGGGCTGCTTTCCACTCCCATGGGTGTATCATACACCCCGGGAGTATTTTTTCCAATGCCGCGGTTTACGCGCCGCGGAGGGAAAGCTCCGTTTCCCGGTCAAAGAACTGGGCCTTCTCCATGTCCACCTTAAAGTACACCGTCTCCCCCACCTTGAAGGTGTGGTAGGGCTCCGTCCGGGCCACCATAGGCTGGCCCCCCGCGGTAAGCCACAGATGAATGTCCGCCCCCAGGGGTTCCACCACGTTAATTGCCGCGGGGATAACGTTCTCCCCCGGATCGCTGGTGTAGGTCAGGTCTTCCGGCCTGATGCCAAAGTACAGGTTCTTGCCGCCCATACCCTTCAGGGCCTCGGCGTGTTCAGCCATGGGCTTAAGCTCAAAGGTTTCGCCCTTAAGGACCCCCGATGCTTCCACCTTAAGGGTAAGGAAGTTCATGGGGGGGGAGCCGATAAAGCCGGCGACAAACTTGTTGGCCGGCCGGTTGTACAGATGAAGCGGACTCCCAATCTGCTGAACCTTGCCGTCCTTCATAACCACAATCTTGTCCGCCATGGTCATGGCCTCCACCTGATCATGGGTAACGTAGATCATCGTGGCGTTAAGCCGGTGGTGCAGGTCCGAAAGCTCCGCCCGCATCTGAACCCGCAGCTTGGCGTCCAGGTTGGACAGGGGCTCGTCAAAAAGGAAGACCTTCGGGTTCCTGACAATGGCCCGGCCCACGGCGACCCGCTGGCGCTGGCCCCCGGAAAGCGCCCGGGGCTTGCGATCCAGGAATTTCTCAATATCCAGAATCTTCGCCGCCTCGTGGACCCGCTTGTCAATCTCGTCCTTGGGAACCTTTTTGATCTTAAGCCCAAAGGCCATGTTCTCGTAGACCGACATGTGCGGATACAAGGCGTAATTCTGGAATACCATCGCGATATTCCGGTCCTTGGGAGGCACGTCATTCATCTTCTCTCCGTCGATTAAGAGCTGCCCCTCACTGATGTCCTCAAGACCGGCGACCATCCGCAGGGTGGTGGATTTGCCGCAGCCCGAAGGACCAACGAAAACGACAAATTCTTTGTCTTCCACGGTGATATTGGCGTTTTCCACCGCCCTGACACCGCCTTCGTAGATTTTGCCGATCCCCTGTAACTCAACTTTTGCCATAAAAATCCCCCTAATAATAGATTAGAACATTTTCAGCCTACCACGGCGGGGGGGAACTGTCAAGCATTCTTGGGAAATGATCAAACCCTTCGTTTACGCTCCCCGGCGGGGTTAACCCTCCCACCCCCGGGGCCGGGGCTCATTCCTTCCAGGGAAAGATAAAGCTCTTGAAGCTCCGGTTTCCGGTCTTTTCCCGCTCCTCCGCCAGGATTTCCTCCCAGGGGATCCGGCGGCGGGAGGACCCGGCGGGGCTGGGGTTGGCCTCCAGCCAGTCGTACTTAAGGAGCCGCAGCCGCAGGGCCTCGTCCAGGTAGAGGAGCACCCCCGCCGGGCCGGGGACCAGGAAAAGGAGAAACGCGGAAAGCGCGAGGACCAGGAGGTCGTGGATCAGGGAAAAGAGGCAGAACAGCGGGTTGTCCAGAAAGATCAGAAAGGCCTTTTTGACGGCCTTTACCAGGCGGTTTTCCAGCCTGGCGTGGATGGTGAGGAAAAACTGCAGCGCCAGGACCCCTCCCGCGAGGAACCAGAAACTGACCGCCGCCAGCGCCATGCCGACGGTGGAATTCAGGGCGCCGTAAAAGGGGATGACGTACCGGGCCAGGGCCCACAGGAGGAGGGCGAAGGCCCCCATCATCAGCCCCGCCGGCCAGGCCCGCCCCAGGGCGCGAAGGAAATCGGCGGGGCCGAAGGAGCCGTAGTCGGAGATTCCCGTTACCGCCCGGGCGGCGGCGGCCAGATACACCAGGCACCAGAACCCGCCGGCCGCGACGGCCCCCGCGGCCAGGAGCGGCGCGGCGGGGACGGGCAGGGAACTCAGGAAGCTGCCGGCCAGGAGGGTAAGCAGCCCCGAAAGGGTAAAGCCCAGGTTCACCAGGGCGATTTTGAAGAG
>JAIRPD010000024.1 GCA_031257195.1 Treponema sp.
CCCCGCTCCCCCCAAACCCCGCACCGCCCCCAAGCCCTCCGCGCCCCCCTCAAGCCCCGCGCACCCTACTCCCTACTCCCCACAACAACCCTTGTACTTCCCCCCCCTTTTCTTTACTATAGATAACAACGACGGTTTAACAAAACAACTTATATAGGAGTAACCATGAAACTACAGGACTTGAAACACGCGGGATTGAAGAAGTGGGTGGAAGAGGCGGCGGCCCTCATGACCCCGGACTCAGTCGAAATTTGCGACGGCGCCCCGTCCGAGTATGACCGGATGATCAAAACCCTGCTGGACGCGGGGCTTGCCACCCCCCTCAAGGCCCGGCCCAACAGCTTCCTGTTCCGTTCCGACCCTTCGGATGTGGCGCGGGTGGAAGATCGTACCTTCATTTCCAGCAAAAGCGAAAGCGACGCGGGCCCGACCAACCACTGGGAAGACCCCGCCAAACTCAAAGCGGCGATGAGCGCCCTGTACAAAGGCAGTATGAAGGGCCGGACCATGTACGTGATCCCCTTCTCCATGGGCCCGGTGGGGTCGGACATCGCCAATATCGGGGTGGAGATCACCGACAGCCCCTACGTGGTGGCCAACATGCACATCATGACCCGGGTGGGAACCAAGGTCCTGGACGTGCTGGGGACCAACGGCTTTTACGTGCCCTGCTATCACTCGGTGGGCAAGCCCCTGGCCGCCGGAGAAAGCGACAACGGCAAATGGCCCTGCGCCCCCATGGACAAAAAATACATCAGCCACTTCCCCGAAACCCGGGAAATCTGGTCCTACGGTTCCGGCTACGGCGGCAACGCCCTGCTGGGCAAGAAGTGCCTGGCCCTCCGCATCGCCAGCGTCCTGGCCCGTGACGAGGGCTGGCTCGCGGAACACATGCTTATATTGAAGATCACCAACCCCCAGGGGGAGGTGAAGTACATCACCGGGGCCTTCCCCTCGGCCTGCGGCAAGACCAACCTGGCCATGCTGATCCCCACCCTGCCGGGCTGGAAGGTCCAGACCGTGGGGGACGACATCGCCTGGATGAAGTTCGGCGCCGATGGCCGGCTCTACGCCATCAACCCCGAGGCGGGTTTCTTCGGCGTGGCCCCGGGGACCAACAACGAATCCAACCTCAACGCCATGGAGTCCATCAAGAAGAACACGATCTTCACCAACTGCGGCCTCACCGAGGATGGGGACATCTGGTGGGAGCAGATCGGCCACGGCGCGCCGGGGAAGGAGATCGTTGACTGGAAGGGCAACAAAAAACCCGCCCCCCAGACCGACAAGAGCCCCAAGGGGGAGGAGATCGCCCACCCCAACGCCCGGTTCACCGCCCCCGCCCGGCAGTGCCCGGTGATCGCCCCGGAATGGGAGGACCCCAAGGGGGTGCCCATCAGCGCCTTCCTCTTTGGAGGCCGCCGGCCCAGCACCATCCCCCTGGTGAACCAGTCCAAGAGCTGGATCCACGGGGTCTTCATGGGATCCATCACCGGTTCGGAAGTTACCGCCGCGGTGATCTCCGACCAGGTGGGCCAGGTGCGGCGGGACCCCTTCGCCATGCTGCCCTTCTGCGGCTACCACATGGGGGACTACTTCAAGCACTGGATCAAGCTGGGACAAAAGGCCGAGGCCGAAGGCAAGGGCGACAAGCTGCCGAAAATTTTCTTCGTCAACTGGTTCCGCAAGGACAAGGACGGCAAGTTCATGTGGCCCGGTTACGGGGAGAACTCCAGAGTTTTGGCCTGGATCTTCGACCGCTGCGACGGCAAGGACAACTGCGTGGAGACCCCCATCGGCAACCTGCCCAAACCCGGCGCCATCGAGCCCCCCCCGGGGGTCAGCCCGGAAACGATGAAGGAACTCTGCTCCGTGGACATCGAGGGCTGGAAGAAGGAAATCGCCGACGTGCGCCAGAACCATTATCCCAAGTTCGGGGACAAGCTGCCCCGGGAGCTGACGGACGAACTGGACGCGATTGTGAAACGGCTGGGATAACCGGTAAAAGCGGCCCATCCGCCCCGGCGGGGGGCCGCGATAACCGGGTAACCGCTTCCGGTTCTTTCTGTTACAGTAAAGCTATGAAGTCTTCTTTTTTTCCCCGGGCCGCGTTTTTTTTGACCGGCCTGGGGTTATTGTTTTTCGTTTCCTGTTCCGCCCGGATCGCGGGGCGGCTGGGCCGGGACTCGTCGGGGACCGTGCGGGTCCAGGCGGGCCTGGAGCCGGAGATGGCCGCCCTGATCCGGGGCCTTGGCGGCCTGGCCGGAGGCGGGACGGGGTCCGGGGCGGGGAACGCCCGGCCCGTCCTGGACGCCGCCGCCCTTAACCGGAGCCTGCGGGCCGCGCCGGGGATCACCTCCGCCGACCTGCGGAACAGCGGCCCGGAAAAGCTTGAGGGAACCATCGCCTTCAGCCGCGCCGGGGAGGTCCTGTCCGGGGGCGGGGCGGCTTCCCCGGGAAACCGCTTTATCCGTTACCAGGCCCCCGACGGCGCGGCGCCGGGCCGGCTGGGCGTCCACCTGGAGCGGGCCGCGGGCCCCCGTATCCTGGCCATGATTTCCCCGGACGCGGCGGACTATCTTTCCGCCCTCATGGCCCCCATCGCCACGGGGGAGAACCTCGGCAAAGCCGAGTACCTGGACCTGGTGGCTTCCATCTACGGCAGGGGCCTCGCCAAAGAAATAGCCGCCTCCACCATCAAGGTGGCCGTTACCTTTCCCGGCCCGGTCCAGAGCGTCCGGGGGGGAACCTTTTCCGGCGGGGAGGCCCGCTTCGAGATTCCCCTGCCGGAACTTCTGACCCTGGAACAGCCCCTGGACTACGAGGCCGCCTGGAAGCCCTAGCGCCCGGCCCCCCTCAATCCGCCGCGCCCAGCGCCAGCAGAAGCTCTTCCTCGCCGTGGACGCCGGTCGGGCGCTTGTTCACGGGGTCTACCATCAAGTCCATGCCGTCCTTCGGAAAGCCCCGGGGCCGCGGCAGCGGCGAACCACGCCTTACCTTTACGATAACAACCCTTGATGGTATGGATAAAGATCGCTATGCTATGGTTCGTCTTAGCGGGCGAGAGGTTGTGTTTATGGAAATAAAAACCCGTGATCGCGTCGCGGCCCTGTGCCTGGCGGTATCGTTCTTTTTAGCGAGTTGTCCGGTTCCTACCGGCCAGCCGGACAGGGAGACAATTGAGGTTCCTCGGATAACAGCGCCGGAACTGCCGCCCCTGGAATTTCAGTCCCGGAAGGCGGTGGCCGTTTACCTTAACAGCGATTACGGTCCCGCCACGGTTGAGTTTGTTGTTTTTGGTACTCCCCCCAAACAGCGGGACGGATATTTGACGCCGCGTGTAACTTGCTTGACCACTTTCTTGACTACCCCGAAGAAGCTCCGGAGATACCCGTGTCAAGGACCGGCCGGACCGGCCCCGGCGGAGGACCATCATCGACGGGAATGGGGAAAGCGGTCTTGCCTTTCGCCTTGGCTATGACCTGGAGGTACGGCCCTATACCGCGAATACCGCTTTGACCTTCAACGAAGCTTCCGCTCTACATCCAGGATGGGGGGGCTATACCGATTGGCGGCTGCCCACCCAGACGGAACTGGTTTACATATACTACCTCTATCTGACGCGCGATCTCATCCGGCTGGATCAGTTTTCCCCGCTCCCCCACGGGGAGGGAAAATTTATCTGGACCGGTGAAGAGCTAACTACCTATGAAGCGATCATTCTTGCTCTAAACAGGCGGATTCGGTCGAGTAACCTTGATAGCTTTCATCAAAACGTTGCCGCGGGCCAAAAAGAAAATCCCTGTGGCGCCTGTTATGTACGGGGAGGGACCGCGAGCGCGTCCAACCGTTCCATGGCCGAAACGCCAATAAGCGGTATCCCGGAGCCGCGTTACCAACGGTAGGCGGCGGGAAAACCGCCGAACCGGAACCCGGCGGGGGAACCCGCGTCGACGGCGGCCTCGCAGCGATGATCCTCCTGTACAGACAATGGCCCGTTCTGTACAGACAATAGCCCCGGGGCGAACCCGTCCCGGACCTCCCCGGGCCGCCGGAAGCTTGTCATAATCCCCTGGGGGTTGTAGCGTATACCCATGCCTTCCCCTTTTAGCCGGAATTTCCGGGCCCGGCTTGAGCGGATCAGGACCAGCGCCGGAACCCGGGGGGCCGCCCCGGAGGGCCCGGAGGCCGCCCTTCCCGAACCCCCCAGCCCTCCCGGCTGGACCCCCGGGGGGTACCAGGTCCTGCGCCGGACGGTTACCCTGCCCTTCGACCTCCCGGCCCCGCCGCCGGGGGAACGGGCCGGCCCCGGGGACCTCTCCCTCCTGATCCCCGGTTTGGCCGCCCTCGAGGGGGAGGCCGCCGGGCCGCCGGAAAAAGATCCCCCGCCTCCCCTCCCCCTCTGGCCGCGGCTCGCGGGGCGGCTCCTGTTCTTCGACCTGGAAACCACGGGCCTTTCCGGTGGGGCCGGGACCGTGGCCTTCCTGGCCGCCCTGGGCCGCTTTGGCGGGCCGGCGGGCGGGGCGGGGGCCTCCCTGGAAATCACCCAGTTCCTGCTCCTGGATTACCCCGGCGAGGCGGACTTCCTGGAGGGAATCCTGGCGTTCCTACGGGAACCGGCTTCGCCGGGGCCGCCCATCCTCGTTACCTACAACGGCAAGACCTTCGACTACCCCCTCCTCAAAACCCGGTGCCTGATGAACGGCCTCCCCCTCCCTCTCCTTCCCCAGGCCGACCTGCTCCACCCGGCCCGGCGGCTCTGGAAACGGGTCCTGCCCGATTGCTCCCAGGCCACCATCGAGCGGGAGGTCCTGGGCCTGGACCGCGCCGGGGACATCCCGGGGGCCCTGGCCCCGGAGATCTGGTTCGCCTTTCTCCGGGCCGGGGGGAAGTTCGACGGCCCCCGGGGCCGGGAGCTGCTTAACATCGCCGGCCACAATATCAGGGATATCGCCGGTTTGGCGGCCCTCTTCCGGGTTTTCCTGGAAATCGCCGCCGCCCCCCTGGAGGCGGTCCGCCGGTTTAACTGCGATGGGGAAAACCTGGCCCTCTGTTACCGGACGGCCCTCCGCCGCGGGGAGGTTCCGGCGGCGGGGATGGAGGGGAACCCCCAGGACGGCCCCGGGGGCCGGGAAACCGCGGCCCTGCGGCTTCTGGAGGCCGCGGCGGCGGTGTACCCCCGGTCCTGTCTGCGGCTGGGTTTTGAGTACCTCCGCCGGGGCCGCTTGGAGGAAGGCCGGGCGGCCCTGCGCCGGGCCGCGGGTCCGCTCCCCGGCGGCCCCGGGGACGCCTCCTGGCGGGTTCCTCCCGGCCTTGTCCCCCGGGCGCTGGCCCTGCGGGCCCTGGCCCTGGACGCGGTTAAACGGCTTGGGCGGCGGGACCTGGCCCTGGCCCTCGTCGAGCGGGCCCTGGCCCTGGAGGGGGAGGCTCCCCCGGGACAGGCCGGGGGCGCGCTGCCCCGGGGGCTGCGGGAGGACCTGGAAAAACGGCGGCGGCGGCTGGCCGGCGGGGAGGAAAGAAGCGGCGGCGGGAAAGAAGGGGGCGGCGGTGGCGGGGAAGCGGCGGAGGAAGGACAAACCGGGGAAGGGGGCGGCGCGGGGAAAGAGGGGGCGGCGGTGAAAAGGCCCTTCGGGCCCCCCGTTGGGCCCCCCCTCGGGCCCTAGGGGATCCCCTCCCATTCACCGGCGGGGGAAGGGGGCGACAGTTCCTCCCAGCTCGATTCCCAGGTCGCGAACTCCAGGTAATCGCTCAGGGAAAAGGGAACGCTCCCCTGGGTGATCAAGCATTCCACCGTCCCCCCGTCGGTGGTCTCTATGGTGTCCGCCCAGGGGTTAAGGGGGACTATCGTACCGACGCTAAAGCCGTCCGCATCCATCAGGTTAATTTCCACCGTGCCGGCGACGCTCCAGGCCATGTCGTCCTTGGGCCCCAGTTCCAGCACGTAGAGGAGGCGGTTGTTATAAAACCGGGTGGACAGGGAGATGGAATAGGCCGTTCCCCGCAGGGTGTCGGTCCCCCGGTCCACGGTTTTCAGGGCCTGTTCCTTGTTTTCCGCGATGGTCCGCGCCGCTTTGGCGCTGGGCCGCAGGCTTACGTAATCGATGACGTTGTTATTCGCGTCTATGTAGATGAGCTTTCCCCGGGCGCCGTCCAGGTATACCGAGACGCCGTCCTTTTCTTCCATGAACTCATAGGGATAGTCCCGCTTTTGGCCGCACCCCAGGACCGTCGCCAAAAGCGCCGCCAAAAAACAGCCGTACACGGCGGTTCGCGTTTTTCCTTGTTTTGCCTTCCTCATAAATACCACGCCCTTTTTTGTGTGTTCCCCGCGTTATCGGCGGCGACGGAAAAACTATACCGGGTTGGCCCTAGTTCGTCAAGGCCGCGGGGGTAAACCGTTCCTTGATCCGGGCGAAGAACGCGTCCGCCTCGCCGGGATTGTCCGGGGCTTTGCCCTCGTCGTGAACCGTTATAAGGTGGGGGGGAATCTCCGCCAGAAAGGGGGAAGGGGCGCGTTCCACCTCGTCCTGGAGGCGGCGGCGTTTTTGGCAGCTGGTGATGTACAGCTTGTCCCTGGCCCGGGTGATGGCCACATAGAATAGCCGGCGTTCCTCCTCCAGGGGGCCCTGGAGGGCGGAGGGGTCGGTATCGCCCGCGGCGGCGGCGGCTTCCTCCAGGCTCCGGGTGTGGGGGATAGTCCCCTCCTCGGCCCCGGCGATGAACACCACGGGGAATTCCAGGCCCTTGGCGGCGTGGATGGTCATCAGGTTTACCTTGCCCTTTCCCGCCTCGTCGTTCCCGTCGTCCCGGAGGATAAGGCTTACCCGGTTGAGCCAGGGGTACAGCCCCGTCTCAAGGTTGTCCGGGTCGCTTTCCCAGGTCTCGATGGACTGGATCAGGTATTCGATGTTGGTGAATTTCCAGCGGGCGATCTTTTCGTTTTTGCTGAACTCCGCCGCCAGGTAGGACCGGTAGTTGATCTCCTCCACCAGCGCCCGTACCTCTCCCGAAAGCCTGGTTCCCGCGCCCAGGATCCGCTCCCGGAAACGGTCGATCAGACTCATAAAGGCCTCGACTTCCACCTGGGTCTTGGGGGGGAGCGGCGGGGGGGTGTCCCCCAAAATACGGCGGAGCCTGTCCATGATGTCCCACAGGGAGGTCTTGTCCTTCCGGGCCAGCTCGGAAACGGCCTGCACCGCCCCCTTGCCGATTCCCCGCCGGGGGGTGTTGATGATCCGCAGGAGGTTTACGTCGTCGCTGGGGTTGGCGATGATCCGAAGGTAGGAAAGGATATCCTTGATCTCCTTGCGCTGGAAAAAGCTCTGCCCCCCGGAAACCCGGTAGGGGATGTTCGCCTCCAGAAAGGCCTCTTCCAGGGGCCGGGTCATGGAGTTGGTCCGCAGCAGCACCCCAAAGTCGTCGTACCTAAGCCGTTCCCGGATCATGTGTTCCTTGATCCGGGCGGCGATAAACTCCCCCTCCTCCCGCTCGTTGGAAGGGTAGTACAGTTCCACGGGCCTTCCCCCCTCGCCGCCGGACCAGAGCTTTTTGTCCTTCCGGTTCGTGTTGTGGGAGATAAGCCCGTTGGCGGCCTCCAGGATGGTGGCGGTGGAACGGTAGTTCTGTTCCAGCTTGATCTCCCGGGTTCCGGGAAAGTCCCTTTCAAACTGGAGGAGGTTTTCGTAGTTGGCCCCCCGCCAGGAGTAGATGGACTGATCGTCGTCCCCCACCGCACAGACATTCGCCGTACCCTGGGCCAAAAGCCGCAGCAGCCGGTACTGGATCCGGCTGGTGTCCTGGAATTCGTCCACCAGGAGGTAACGGTAGCGGCTCCGGTACTTGTCCAGAATGTCCGGGTGGTTCTCAAAAAGCGCTATGGGCAGTACCAGGAGGTCGTCAAAGTCCAGGGCGTTAAACACCTTCAGGCTGTGCTGGTATTCCCCGTAGACCCGCTCAAAGGCGGCGGACAGCCCCTTGGGGTAAAGGCCGCCCGGGACCTCGCCCCAGGTAAAGCGGCCGGTCTTGATCCCGGAAAAAAGCTGGCCCAGGCTGTAGACGCTGGTCTCCTCGCTTCCCGCCCTGGTTTCCCGCAGGCTTTCCTTGATCAGCTCGTTCCGGTCGGTTTCGTCGTAGATAGAAAAATTCTTCCGGTACCCCAGGGTCTCAATTTCCTCCCGCAGAATCTTTACCCCAAAGGCGTGGAAGGTGCTTATCGTAAGGCTTTGGAGCTTTTTTCCCGTTAACTCCTTGATCCGGGTTTCCATTTCCCGGGCCGCCTTGTTGGTAAAGGTCAGGGCCAGAATCGCGTGCTGGGGTATCCCCTTTTCCAGCATGTGGGCGATCCGGTAGGTGATGACCCTGGTTTTTCCCGATCCCGCCCCGGCGATGATCAGCGCGGGACCCTCGATGGTCCTCACCGCCTCCAACTGGGGGCCGTTCAGTTCCGCCTCAAGATTAAGCCTCATGGAGGGCAGTATAGCGGATTCGGCGGGCGGTGTCAGGGCGGGGCGCCGCCCCTATCCCCGTTTCCCCGGATATGGTATACTGAATCCGTCCGGTCCCAGCCGGATTGTGGAACAGCGCCGTTCGGGGAAAAGCTGGGGTAAACCGGCGGCGGAGGAGACGCGCATTGAGACGATTCAGTTTCGCCCGGGGGAAAGCCCCGGGGTTTTTCGCGCTGGCGGTGTTCTTTTGCTTCGGCGCGGCCGGCCTGGCCGCCGAGACAAAGCAGATCCCCGGCAGTGAGGGGGTTCTGCTTTACGGGCATCCGCGCTTTATCACCGGCGCCAACTCCGCGGCGGGGGGGCCCGTCTTTACCACCGGCTCCTATTCGCTGACCATGAACCCGGCGCTTCCGGCGGACCTTCAGTGCCTTTCGGCGGATCTGGGCTATACGGGGCTCCTTGCCGCCGGGGAGGACGCGGGCCACGCCGCGGCCCTCCGCCTGGGGGCCGCCGCTCCCACCAGGTTCGGCGTTTTTTCCGCCGCCGCGCAGGGCCTTTTCGCCAAAGAGGTCCTGGGGGTGGGCAATATAGCCATAGGCCGCCTGGGCTGGAGCCGGGATGTAACCCGGAACTTCTACCTGGGCCTTTCGGTAACGGGGGGCGCCCTCTTTTACGACGGCTACCGGGATTTTTACATCGCGGCGGACCTGGGCGCGTGGCTGAGGTTTCCGGAAATCGCCTTTCTTAAACAGGTACGCTTCGCCGCGGTGGCACAGAACCTGGGGAAAACCTTTACCCAATTCGGGCCGGACGACGGGGGCGCCGCCTTTGATATTCGCGGGTATCCCGGGATGATAACCCCCAAGGTGGGGGCGGCGGCCCATCTGCTGGAAAAGAAGGGGCTGATCCTGGGGGTTTCGGCGGACCTGTCCGTTCCCACCCTCAGTAACCTGGTTTTTAACACCGGCCTTCAGGCGGTGATCGCGGACCTGGTGTATGTTTCCGCGGGCTGGGATTTTAACCTTTGGGAGGCCGCCGAAAAATGGGGGCCCGGCAACGGGCGAACCGGCTTTCACTCACCCTACATCGGCCTGGGGGTAAAGTTGTCGATCAACACCTCCGGCAATGAGACGATGAAGAAACGGGGATTTGATCAAACGGACATCACCGCGGACGCGGTTTGGCAGCGGCTGTGGAAGGATGTCCATCTGTATTCGCTGGGCGCGGCGGCCAGTTTTGGCGTCCGCGACACCATTCCGCCGGATATTCATGTCGGCGCTATCCGAAACGACTAGGGGAAGGCTATGATCTTTCGAACTTCGCGCGCGCGAAAAGCGGGACTGCCGCTGCTTCTGGCCGCGGCGGTATTTGCCCTTTGGGGCGTGGAACACGCGGCCGCCCAGGAACAGGCGGTGTTTTACCTTTCCCCCAACGGAGACGGGGTTAAGGACGAGCTGACCGTTCCTTTTACCATGCGGGACAGCCGCTTTATCTATTCCTGGGCCTTTACGGTAACCGACGGCGGGGGAAAGGAAGTGTACCGCCGGGGGGAGGATGTGGAGGAGGTGGCCGTTGATCCCAAGAACTGGAAGGCCATCCTCGCCGCCTTTGTTAAGCCCAAGCGGAGCGTGAACCCGCCCAAAAACGTGGTGTGGGACGGGAAGAACAACGCGGGCGCGGCCGTTCCCGACGGAACGTACTACTTCTACTTTTCCGCCGCCGACGATAACGGCAACTACGGCGAAACCCGCCGGTACCAGGTGATCGTGGACACCGTCCCGCCGAGCGTCGCGGTCCGGCAGCCCGGCGAGGGGGAAAAGGTCTTTGGCCAGGGCGCGAAACCCGCCCTGACCATCACCCAGTCCGGCAGCCGGGAGGACCGGTGGGTGGGGGAGATCCGGAACGAGTCGGGCGCGGTGGTGCGTACCTTTGAGTGGCGGGACACCGCGCCCCCCTCCTTTACCTGGGACGGCGCGGACAACGCGGGCCTTGCGCTCCCCAACGGCGTTTACCGTTACAGCGTCGGCGCCACCGACGCGGCGGGCAATACATCCCCCCCGGCGGGGATTACGGCGATCACCTACGACTCCACGCCAAAAACCGCCGAGGCGGGCCGGGCCAACGCCGAGGTCGCCCCCAACGGCCGCGTCAAAACCCAGGTCTTTACCATAAAGGCCAGCGATCCGGGGCGGGTGGAATCCTGGAGTTTCCGGGTGGTCCCCGCCGGCGGGGGCGAGGCCGCGGCCGTTTGGCCCAAGGGGGACGAGAAGATCCCCGCCCGTATTGACTGGAACGGCAGGCTGGCCGGCGGCGGCGTCGCCGAGGGGAACTACATGGGCGCGCTGGAAATCACCTACGCCAACGGGACGGTCCTGAAGGCCGGGACTCAGCCCTTTGTGAGCGGCGACGTTCCCCGGGCCGCGGTAAGCGCCGCGCCGGAGCTGTTCAGCCCCGACGGCGACGGCTCCAACGACACCCTCCTGATCAAGCTGGACGTACGGCGTCAGATCCCCATCGCCTCCTGGTCCTTTGTGATCTTCGATCCCAACCACAAGCCCTTTTGGACGGCGTCGGGCAAATCCGAGGTTCCCCCGCAGCTTACCTGGAACGGCCGGGGAAACGACGGCGTCCTGGTGGAATCCGCGATGGACTATCCCTACACCTTTACCGTGGTGGACACCCAGGATCAGAGCGCCGAGGTCAAGGGGGTTATCACCATCGACATCATGGTGATCCGGGACGGCGGCCGCCTGGTTATCCGCGTGCCCGCGGTTACCTTCCGGGCCAACAACGCCGACTTTGAGCCCAAATCCCGGGACCCCCGGCGGGGCCTAAGCCCGGAGGTTATCGAAAAGAACGAACGAGTCCTGGCCCGGGTGGCCGCGGCCCTGCAGCGTTTCCCCGACTACCGGGTTACGGTGGAGGGGCACGCGAACAGTGAAACCGGCACGGAAAAGGAAGAAACGGAGATCCTGGTTCCCCTTTCGCGGAGGCGGGCCGAGTTTGTCCGGGACTATCTGATCCGGCTGGGGGTAAACGAAAGCCGCCTGCGGGCGGTGGGGGTAGGCGGCGGGAGGCCGGTTTCCCGGGACCGTAAAAACCGGGACAACTGGTGGAAAAACCGCCGGGTGGAGTTCGTTTTGGAGCGATGAGGACCCCGCCCCCGTAACACCCCCGCTGGGGGGCCGAAAGGCCCCCCAATCCCCCCTTGCGTATTTCGCCAAACCCTGCTACCATAGGCGCATGGGGTACGCCGTTGGCTGAACCCCGCGCCCTTCCGCCACGCGGGACGGCGAACCCCGCCCGCGGCGGCGGGAACTTTTTACACAAAGGAGTTAATCCCCATGATTGACACAACCCAAAAAAACGGCCATACTGAAAAGCGCCGTTTCTCCGTTCTCCGTTCTCCGTTCTCCGTTCTCCGTTCTCCTCTTTAATTAGAAGAAACTTTTCACCCCTTGTTTTGAGCCTTGGTATCGCCTTTATTCTGACGGCCTTTGTCGCCTGCGATAACGGCACCGGCCCCGGAGGCGGGGAGGACGATCCGCCGAAAACCTACGCCCTCGGCGACACCGGACCCGGCGGCGGGAAAATCTTTTATGTGAGCGAGGCGGGCTTTACCATGACCGACAACAACCAGGTGTGCCACTACCTTGAAGCCGCGCCATCGGATATGTCAACAACATTGTTGTGGGCTACATCCTCGTATGAATTAACCAATATTAGCGGCACGGGCACAGCCATCGGGACGGGGCGGAAGAACACCGCGCTCATTCTGGCAACCGACAGCGCCGCACCCGCAGCGCTGGCGTGCAAGGACCTGACGACCGGCGGCAAGAACGACTGGTTCCTGCCGAGCAAGGATGAGCTGAACGCGCTCCACACCAATCGGAGCCGTGTTGAGAACTTGAGTACAAACTACTACTGGTCCTCGTCACAGTCCTCGTACTCGTCACAGCTCGGCCATGAGTACGCGTGGCATCAGCTGTTCAGCGATGGCTACCAGGGCAACGAAGGAGGCAAGTACACTAACGGCAGTGTGCGTGCGGTGCGGGCTTTTTAGGGAGCAAGCGGTAACACGTTGTGTTACAATTGTGGCTGAAATTTGTTGAATAATGTAGAGCCTGTTGCAAAAGTCGGTTACTTTTGCACAGGCTTGCAACCATTGGTTGCTTGCAGTTTTTCGCCCTACGGGCTGCAAAACTGCGGTTCTCAAGCGGTTGCTGTCGCAAAACTGAAGGCGCACCCGGTTTTACCGGGCGCGATTGCGACAGCCTCTATCATCGGCAAAAGCATAGACATACCGCAAAATATTTCGCCGTACTGGAAAAACGGCGTTTCCCTAAAACCGCCACTTTACCCCAAAGGAACCCATGGGAATGGGAAGCT
>JAIRPD010000086.1 GCA_031257195.1 Treponema sp.
TTCATAGTATGAGTATAATGGACGGCCGTACCGTTTTCCAGTGGGGAGCCCTTTGCCTGGTTCTTGCGCTTTTCTCCGGCTGTTCCCCCCGGGGGGAGCCTGTGCCCCCCGCCGCGCCCCCCCTTTCCCGGACCGTACTGGGCTACGGGGTGGTCCAGGCTTCCTATACCAGAATGTTTGACGAACCCCGGGACGACGGCGTCGTCCTGGGCTATGTCCGGGAAAGAACGATCCTCACCGTTCTGGAGCGGCGGCTTGTCAGGGAGGGGGACACGGTGCGGTACTGGCTCCTGGCCGAGGGAGAGTACCGGGGCTGGCTTCCCGAAGAAACCCTTACGGTCTACGACAACCCGGACAAGGCCCGGACTGCCGCCTCGGCTCCGTAACGCCGCGCCGTTTCCTCATGCGGGCGGCGGTTACAGCGGTTATAAGGGGAGGGCGCTTCCCAGCTGGCCGCAGGCGCCGGATACGCCCCGGCCCCGGCGGTACCGCTGCGTTACCGTTAACCCCGCCTCCGTCAGCATCTTTTTGAATGCCGCCGTTTCTTCCGCCGCCGGCTTTCGGAGGGGTTTTCCCTCGAAGGAAAGGCCCTCCACGGGGTTCCAGGGGATGATGTTTACCAGGGCGGGGAGGCCCCGGGCAAAGCCGGCCAGGGCCCGGGCGTCCTCCGCCGTGGTGTTGATCTCCCCCAGCAAAACCGTTTCCAGGGTGATCTGCCGGCCCTGTTTTTCCCGGTAGATTTTCAGGGCTTTTTTTACTTCCCCCAGGGAATTACCCGCCGTGCCCGGCATAAGGCGAAGCCGCAGGTCTTCCCGGGCGGTGGTCAGGGACAGGGCCAGTTCCGCCTCGGGCCCGTTCTCCGCCATGTCGAGGATCCCCCGGCGGATACCGGCGGTGGAAACGGTGATCCCCCGTTTGGACAGGGCCGCCCCCTCCCCGTCGCGGAGGATCTCCAAGGCCCCCCGCAGGGCGGCCAGGTTGAGGAGCGGCTCCCCCATGCCCATGACCACCACCCGGGAAATCCGTCCGCCGGAGGGACGGATTAAATCGGAAAGATAGAGAAATTGATCGACAATTTCGGAGGCGTCCAGATTGCGGAGGAATCCCAGCGATCCGGTTTTGCAGAACACGCAGCCCACGGGACAGCCGGCCTGGGTGGAAAGGCAGGCGGTATAACGCCGTTTTTCCGTTTCCTCCGCCCCGGCGGCGGTATCCTCCGCCGCGGCAAGCAGAACCGTTTCCACCACGGCGCCGCTCCGCAGGCGGATGCCGAGCTTTACCGTTCCGTCCCGGTCTTCCTGCCGCGCCGCCGCCGCGCTTCCCCGGAGGGTAAACCGTTCCGCCAGCGCCGAGCGGAGGGAACGGGGAAGGTTTGTCATGTCGTCAAAGGATAGGGCGCCCCGGGCGATCCATGAAATGATTTGAGCCGCCCGGTAGGACGGCGGGGAACCAGGCAGCGCCGCCAGGGCCGTTTCCAGTTCTCCGCGGGTCATCCCCGAAAGGGCCGGACGGTTTTCCGGCGCTTCACCGCCGGGGCTAATTCCGGTACCGGTCCAGGAGTTCGGAAATTTTGGCATTCCGCAGGCCCTGTTTCTGGAATTCCCCCAGGGTTTCCAGGGCCTCTTTCCGTTCGCCCTTGCGGTACCAGCAGTCGGACAGTTCCACGTAAAGCCGGTAGTTCCGGGGATCCTGCTGGACAAGCCGCTTGAGGGATTCGATGGCCTCCCCGTACTTGGTTTGGGCCTTGGCCACCATGGCCAGCCCCAGCACGGCGTAGGTGTCGAATTCAACGTTAAGGGCCCGGCGGTAGTACTCCATGGCGTTTTGGTAGTCCTTGATGCTCCGGTAGGCGTCTCCCGCCCGGGTCAGGATCACCTTGTTCCGGGGATCCTGATCGAGGATCCGGTTCCAGTATTCCAGGGAACGGTGCTGCTGGTTCATTCCCCGGTAACAGTCCGCCAGGCCGAAGAGGGCGTAAAAATTGTTGGAATCCCGCCGGAGGGCCTGTTCAAAAAATTCAACGCCGTTTTCAAAGGTTTTCAGTTTCCGGTAACAGTTGCCTATGGAGGTCAGCACCCGGATATCGACATTTTCCCTGCTCAGTTCCAGCATCCGCTGCCAGTACGCCAGGGCTTCCTCGTATTCCTTAAAGTCGTAGTGAAGGTGTCCCAGGCCGATGATGGCGTAGGGGTTGGAATCTTCCATGTCCAGCACCCGGAGGTACACTTCCCGGGAATGTTTGTAATCCCTGACCTTGCGGTAGGCGTCGGCCACCCGGGTAAGGACCGTGATGTTCCGGTCGTCGTGAAGGAGGTACTGTTCCCAGATTTCGATGGCCTTGTGAAACTGACTGAGGCTCTTGTAGCAGTCCGCCAGGCCGAAGAGGGCGTAGTTGTTCCCCGGATGGTGTTCCAGGCAGCGGCAGTAGTAGTTTACCGCATCCCGGCAGGCCCCCCGTTTTCTGGATGCGTCCCCCAGGCCCACCAGGGCGTAGTTGTTGTACCCGTCCACCTGGAGGATCTTGATAAAGTATCCCTGGGCCTCGTCAACGCGGTTTTCCCTCAGGAGCTGATAGCCCCGTTTGGACCAATCGGAGATATCCGGTTCTTCCTCCATGATCAAGGACTCCGGATCGTACATCTTCCTTTCCATGGCCGCGGAAACAACTGGAAGTTCCGCGAACATAACGCCAGCAGTGGTCTCGTTATTCATCTACCGCCCCTTCATTAATAAAGCATCTGATGATTTCTGATAATTGCTGGATAAGCGGGTCCGCCTTGGTACGATCCGGGGCAATCCAGTACATCCTTAGGGCGTCCAGTGGTTTTCCCTGGGCTTTGTAGTAATCCCCAACCCTGGATAGTCCATCGGAATAACCGGTGGTTAAAAAGATTCTCCTGGCACCCTCAATATCGCCGGTGTTAAAGAGGACGTTTCCCTTCCGGTTAAGCGCCGCCTTTGTGCCGCCGTCCATTGAGGAAGTAACGGTGGTCTTGATAAAACCCTGGGGCTTTTCAAAACGCTCAAAAATCTTTTGATACTCCATTTTTTTACCCTGAATCTTACCCGCCCTTTAGTATAAACCCAGTCTCCAGAATTAGCAACAATTGTTATCTGTACAAATACAACAATGAAAATATAAGAAACTTTACTCAAAAAATCAAGTATATTTCCTTTTTTTCTATCCCCTCTGCAAGAAATCCACCGCCGATGTTCCGTAGTACCGGCTCTCCCGGAGCCGCAGCCCCCCGGCCCCCAACAATTCCAGTCCTTCCCGCCCCTCCCGCCGGGGCCGGTGGATCAGAACCAGGGAATTTTGTCCCGTCAGGGGGGAGGCGTCTATGGACAGGAGCAGCTGGGGTTTGTACCGGTAGGAAAAGGGGGGATCGCAGAAGATAACGTCGAAGGGCCGCTTTGACCGCCGGACATACATTTCCACCGCCATAAAACGGCAGGTAATCCGGACCGGGGAAAGGGCGGCGTTGGCCAGGAGGACCCCCCGTTTTTGCCGGTCCGATTCCACCGCCTCAATGTAGGAAGCTCCCCGGGAGGCCGCTTCCAGGGCGATGATCCCGGACCCGGAAAAGAGATCCAGGAAGGACCGTCCGGAAAGATCCCCCAGGACGGCGAAAACCGATTCCCGCATCCTGTCCATGGCGGGCCGGATAGTTCCCGGGGGAACCCGCGCGATCCTCCCCCTTAGGCTTCCCCCGGATACTCTCATGTCCCAGGGTCAGCGGCTTAAAAGCTCGTGGAGTTCCTCGTACCCCACCACCGGTTCCAGGGATAGATGTTTCGTTTCCACGATGAGTTCCGCGATGGACCGCTGCCGTTCCTGGGACTGGCTGGTGAGGACCGCGGCCTTTTCCCGTAGTTCCGGGTACTGGAGGCCGGAGATATTTCCCTCCCCGTGATCCGCGTCGCTTAGCACCTCCCGGAAAATCCGCTCCGTCTCCTCCAGGTTGTGGAACTGCTCGTCCCGTTCTATGAGCCGGAAGCTCTCTTTGAGCGCCGCCAGCAGGGTGGCCAGGCTGGTGTTGATAAAGTCCAGGTCTTCCATGGTTTTATTGAGAAAAATATCCGGATCGGTGTCGAGGATCAGCAGGTCCTGGATCATCCGAATTCTTATATTGAGGATAAAAATATTGTCTTCAAAGTTAATATGCTTATTCATAACGCTATTTTCGGCATAAAAGGGGCCGTTCTATAGTCCGTCCCACGTCCGCCGAGGCCAACGCGCTCTGCGAAGCCGGGCGGTCCGGGGGCGGGGCGGCCGCACGGAACAGATGGACAACGGATTGACGGGGATTGGGGCGTTTTCCGGGTGGGTAAAGGGGCCGTTCCGTGAGGCCCTTTGGCTTTTTTTCTGGGTTGCCATAATGTTCCGCGCGGCCGCCCCGCCCCCGGACCGCCCGCCGCCGCGTGACGCGGGGAAGCGGCGCGATCCCGCGAAGCGGGATCGCGGCGGAGTTTTCGCCAAGCGAGAACTCCCCGCCCCCCAAGCCCCGTGGGGCTTGTGGGCTTTCCCGCTGGACCTGCCGAAGGGTGGCATGGACGCCGCTGTAACCAACGCGCCCGGGGAACCCGGGCGGGTGGAGTTTGCGGCGGAGCCGAAAACTCCAAGCCCAAAATCCGCGAGGACGCGGATTTTGGGCGGGATGCCCTAGCCCTCCCAGCTGGGGCCGCCCGGTACCCAGTTGTCAACGGTCATGGGCGGGGCAATGTCCGCCACGTCAATGTAATGCGGGCTTTGAAACACCTGCTTGCCGAAGGTGGGCCCGTCGGTGGCGATATTCCCGCTGATTGTCCCGCCGTCCACGTGGATGATGGTGCCGCTAGAAAAATTCACGCCGCCGCCCCTTTCCGCCGTGTTGCCGGTGATGGCGCCGCCGGTCATGGTGAACGAACAGCCGTTACTCATCCACACACCGCCGCCGACCGTCGATGAATTACCGGTGATGGCGCCGCCGGTCATGGTGAACGTCCCGGAGGATGACACAGCGCCGCCGCTGACCGTCGATGAATTACCGGAGATGACGCCGCCGGACATAGTGAACGTCCCGGAGGAGTGCACAGCGCCGCCGCCGCCCGTCGATGAATTACCGGTGATGGCGCCGCCGGACATAGTGAACGTCCCGGAGGAGTACACAGCGCCGCCGAGGGTGGTAGAGTTGTTCCCGGTAATGGTGGCGCCGGTCAGGTTAAGGGTAGCGCCGCCTCCTATCTCGATGAGCCTCCCGTACCCTGCCCTGCCCCCGCCGTCGAGCGTGAGGTTGTTTCCCAGGGTCAGGGTGCCGGCGCCTAGGACAATAACCGTATGGGAGGCGGGGACGCCGGCGGCGTTGATCGTCCTGGTTTCCCCGGCCCCCTCCAGGGTCAGGTTGAGGTCGGCGTTGTAGAGGTACCATCTGCTGTTCAGAGTTTCATCCCCGGTCAGCCTGATGAAGTAGGGCGTCCCGGCCTGCACGTTGGCCCACTCGTCAAGCCAGGCGATGGCGCCGGCCAGGGTTTCCCCCGCCTCGTACACGGGTACCCGGGCCGCGCCCCGGAACAGCACCGCCCCTGTCGGGTTTAGTCCCGTGATCAGGACGCCGCCCCCC
>JAIRPD010000118.1 GCA_031257195.1 Treponema sp.
GAAATACTGCGCCAAATCCCCCACCTCGTCCTTGCTCGTCACCGGTATCGTCTTCGTCAAATCCCCCTCCCCCTCAGATATGTCCCGAAGCGTCAGCGTCACGTTCACTATCGGCTTGACGGTAAAGTTGATGATCAGGAAGATGATTATCGACGCGATGACTACCATAATAAAGGCGAAAACAAAGGTAAAATTCCGCATCTGGGATACCTCGTCCAGCACCGTGTTCAGGGGGGCGGAGGTCAGCACCACCCAGGGGGTTTTGGTCCCCCCAACGTAGAAGGGGGCGTTGACGATGATGTTTCCGCCGTAGGTAAACGGGTGGGCCTTTCCAATGTCAAGGGATTCCTCCACCAGCTTAATCCCCTCATCCCCCAGGAAGTCCCTGGAAATCTCCTGAAAGGATTTACCTATCCGGCTATGGTCCGGGTGGGCGGCGATGATTCCCCCGTGGGAGTAGAGGGCCGCGATCCCGGCGTCGTAGGGCTTCAGGCTTTCCACCGCCTTTTGGAGGTTGGTAATATCCAGAATCGCGCCGATGATACCGAAAATTTCCTCGGTGGAGTCGTCCATAATCGGGGTAGCCATCAGGACCGCGAGGATGTTCTTTTCCTCATAGGTAAAGGGAAAGGGCTCGCTTATGATCTCGGTGGTGTCGCCCTCCTCGATAGCCTTTAGGCAGCGGGTGTATTCCTCGGCGTTCCATTCGGAAACGTCATGGTAATCGATCATCCCCCCTTCCTGGGTAAAGACGGGGTTGTATTCCGCCTCGGTACTATCGATAATGCCGGGTTTCCATACCGCGTAGATGCTCACCATCTCCACGGACGCGGCGAGGATGGCGTACATCGACTGGTTAAAATAGGGCCGCCGGATCTCCTCGTCAAAACTCTTAAACCCGTTAAAAATCCTGGATACGCTGCCCACGGAGTTCATGGCCTCCTCAAACTGAAGCTGTACCCGGACCGCCATGGCGTCGCTCATGTTGGACATGTTCTCGTAGGCCACCTCGGTCTGCATTTTTCTAGCCTGGTTCAAAAGGATAACCGATACCGCCGCGATTATGACGATAGTCAACAGGGCGATGATAAAGGTCAACCGGAATCGTAATTTCATAGAACCCCCTCTGAATACCCTATACGCTACTATATTATCCGCGGAATGTCAATTTTGAAAAATGGGAGTCCCCCGGGCCGGTCTATTGCCATAAACGGGCCTTTTTGCTATTATGGGACTATAAAGTTGAGGGAGGCGCTATGACAATAGCCGAAATGCTTGAGCAAAGCGGGGTTCTTGCCCTTTTGGGCATGGGAATGGTGTTCTGCTTTCTTATAATCATGATTGTCGCCGTTACTTTCATGGGGAAGGTGATTCACGCCCTGGGGGCGGACAAGGACCCGGGGGTTCCGGCGGGAGGCGGCTCGTCCGTCCCGGTTTCCGGCGCCGGAAACAACGCCGCGGTAACCGCCGCCATTTCAGCCGCGGTTAATGAATACAGGAAGGGGAAATAAACATGCCTAAAGTACAACTCACAGACCTGGTTCTCCGGGACGCCCATCAGTCCCTGTTCGCTACCCGGATGGTAACGGCTGATATGCTGCCCATCGCGGAAAAGCTCGATAAAGTGGGGTATTTTGCCCTGGAAGCCTGGGGGGGAGCCACCTTTGACTCCTGTATACGGTTTTTGAACGAGGATCCCTGGGAAAGGCTTAAAAAACTCAAAAAAGCCCTGCCCAATACCAGGATCATGATGCTCCTCCGGGGCCAGAATTTGCTGGGGTACCGGCACTACGCCGACGACGTGGTGGCCAAGTTCGTGGAATACGCCGCCAGGGACGGGGTGGACATTTTCCGCATTTTTGACGCGGTAAACGATCCCCGGAACTTCCAGGCCGCCACCGCCGCCGCCAAAAAGACCGGCAAGCACATCCAGGCGGCCATTTCTTACGCCGTTACCCCCTTCCATACTATAGAAAAGTACGCGGAACTGGCCAAGCGCTACGCCGGTATTGGGGCGGATTCCATCGCCATCAAGGATATGTCGGGGCTTTTGAAGCCCTATGAGGCCTACGATCTGGTCAAGGCGATTAAAAAGGTAACGGATCTTCCCATAGAGATCCACTCCCACGCCACCACGGGGATGTCCGTGGCCACCCTGACCAAGGCCGCCGAGGCGGGGGCGGAGATCCTGGACACGGTGATTTCCTCCCTGGCCATGGGTACCAGCCACAGCCCCACGGAAACCATTGTGGAGATCCTCAAGGGTACCGAATACGACACGGGGCTGGATACGGCCCTGCTGCTGGAAATCGCCGCCTATTTCCGGGAAACGAGGAAAAATTATAAAAAGTTTGAGTCCAGTTTCCTGGGGGCGGATACCCGGATCCTGGCCAGCCAGGTGCCGGGGGGGATGCTTTCCAACCTGGAGAGCCAGCTTAAGGAGCAGGGCGCTTCCAGCAAAATCGACGAGGTGCTCAAGGAAATCGCCGTGGTCCAGAAAGACTCCGGTTACCCGCCCCTGGTAACCCCCACCAGCCAGATTGTGGGAACCCAGGCGGTGTTTAACGTCCTTTTTGGCCGTTACAATCGGCTTTCCGGGGAATTCCAGGACCTGATGGCGGGCAAATACGGCGCCTGTCCGGCCCCCAAAAATCCCGAGGTGGTTAAAAAGGCCCTGGAGGGGCTTAAGATGGAAAAAGAAATCACCCATCGCCCCGCGGACGATATTCCCCCGGAATACGCCAAGCTGGAGGAGGAGGCCAAGGGGGTCCTGGGAACTTCTCAGGTTAGCGTGGAGGATGTCCTTACCTACGCCATGTTCCCCAAGGTGGCCCCCAATTTCTTCAAGAAACGGGGCGAGGGCCCGGTGGTCTTCAAGCCCGAGCCGGATGCCCCCGGGGCGCCGGCGGGTAAATCCGCCGCGGGCTCCGGCCAGGCGGAAAAATATAATGTCAATGTGAACGGCACAAACTACGCCGTGGTGGTTTCCCCCGCCGGGACCGTGGCTGTCGCGGCCGCGGGAGGTGGGGCCGCCCCGGCGGGGGCCTCCGGCGGCGGGGGGCTTGCCGTTCCCGCCCCGGTGGCCGGAACCATCCTCAGGTACGCCGTGGCCGAGGGGGCGGAAGTGGCCTCCGGAACCACGGTGATCATCATCGAGTCGATGAAGATGGAGCTGGAAATCAAGTCCACCGCCGCCGGGAAGATCCACTTTCTTGTACCCCCGGGAACCCAGGTAGCGGCCCAGCAGCCGGTGGCGGAGATAGCCGGCGCCGGCGGGGTGGCGGTTTCCGCGGCTCCCGCGCCGGAGGCCGCCCCCGCCGCGGCCCCCCCAAGCTCGGGCGCGGTAATCCCCGCCCCGGTGGCCGGTACCATTCTTCGGTACGCCGTGGGCGAAGGCCAGCGGGTTGCCTCCGGGGATACCATCGTGATCATCGAGTCGATGAAGATGGAACTGGAAATCAAGTCCACCGCCGCCGGAAATGTGCGTTTCCTGGTTTCCCCGGGAACCCAGGTGGCGTCCCAGCAGCCCATCGCGGAAATTGGATAAGGAGGCGCGGCATGTTGAACATCAAAAAAGATCCGGTCAGGGTTATCACGGTTTGTCTCCTTCTCCTGGCGGGGGCGATGGTATTTTCCGCGGCCGGCGCGGCCTTTGCCCCCAGGGTTCAGGCCCAGGCCTCAAACGAGGATCTTCCGTCGATCCATAACCTGAACGGAATTATCCCCGACAGCAAGGATCTCCCCCGGGTTTCCCTGGGGACTTTCCTGGAGAATATCGCCGTAACCACCGGTATTCACGCTTTTATCACCGATAAAATGGAGATGAAGACCCCCTCGGAACAGTCCATCGTGGTTTTTGGCTGGATGGAACTGCTTATGGTGGCCGTGGGTTTCCTTATTGTGTACCTGGGGGCGGTCAAGCAGTTTGAGCCCCTGCTTCTTATCCCCATCGGTTTCGGGACGATTTTTGTGAACATCCCCCTGGCCAATATGGGCCTCCCCCCCCACGGTATGCTCCACATTATCTACGAGGGGGGCGTGGGCACCGAGTTCTTTCCCATGATCATCTTCATGGGTATCGGCGCGATGACCGACTTCGGACCCCTCATCGCCAATCCCAAGACCGCCCTCCTGGGCGCGGCGGCCCAGTTCGGCGTGTTCGGGACGCTCTTTTTTATCTCCCTGTCCAATTACCTGCCCGGCGTCGCCTTTAACCTGAAACAGGCCTGCTCCATCGCCATCATAGGGGGGGCGGACGGCCCCACCACGATCTACATCGCGGGCAAACTGGCGAAGGAGCTTATGGCGACCGTCGCCGTCGCGGCCTACTCCTACATGGCCCTGGTACCGATCATCCAGCCGCCGATTATGAAGCTCCTTACCACCAAACAGGAGCGGCTGATTAAGATGAAGCAGCTCCGGCCTGTGCCCAGGGTGGAGAAGATCGCCTTCCCGCTGGTGGTTTTTGTGTTGTCGATCTTTATTATCCCCCCCGCGGCGCCCCTGATCGGCTGCCTCATGTTCGGTAACTTTATCCGGGAATGCGGCATCGTGGACCGGCTTTCCAAGACCATGCAGAACGAGCTTATCAACATCGTGTCGATCTTCCTCTCCCTGGGGGTGGGCAGCCAGATGACCCCGGACCGCTTCCTGAACCCCTCGAGCCTTATCATCGTGGTCATGGGACTGGTGGCCTTCGCCATCGCCACCGCCACGGGGGTCATCGTGGCCAAGGTTATGAACCTGTTCCTCAAAGAAAAGATCAACCCCCTCATCGGTTCCGCGGGGGTATCCGCGGTGCCCATGGCCGCCCGGGTTTCCAATAAGGTGGGCCTGGAATCCGATCCGGGGAACTTCCTTTTGATGCACGCCATGGGTCCCAATGTGGCCGGCGTTATCGGCACCGCGATCGCCGCGGGCGTGATGATCGCCGTTTATGGCGGCTGACGGGGACCAAAGCCGCCGGGAGGTGAAGAGGCGTGTTTGCCTCATCCTGGCGGCTTTAGTCTTTCTTTTTCCCCTGGGGGCGCTGGATGACGCCGGGGAAAAGGCGGCTTTAGCCGCCCGGGGGAAATACCTTACCCTCAAGATCGCCGTGGTGGGTCCGGGGGATGAGGTTTACCTTTGGTGGGGCCATATCGGCCTGGTCGTCGAGGACGCCCTGTCGGGCCGAAGCGATTTTTATGACTGGGGGGTTTTTTCTTTTGACAACGATAACTTCTACGCCAACTTCGCCTTCGGGCGGCTCCTCTACAGTTGCGCCGTTTCCCCCGCGGCGGCTAACCTTGCCTACGGGATCGCCTCCAACCGGGATATTGTCCTCTACACCTTGAATTTGCCCCCGGAGGTAAGGGCGGAAATCCTTCAGTTCGCGGAAAACAACGCGCTTCCCCAAAACAAGGACTACTGGTACCACCATTTTAAGGACAACTGCGCCACCAGGCTCAGGGACATCATCGACCAGGCCACCGGCGGGGCCTTTAAAGCCCGCTACGGGGAAGCCCCGGGCCGTTTTACCCTGCGAGGGCATGTGCGCCGCCATACCTGGTTTTCCCCCCCCTGGGACTGGCTCTTTAGTTTTTTGATGGGCCGGGGCATTGACAGGCCCATTACCGTTTGGGAGGAGATGTTTCTTCCCTCGGAAGTTGAGAGGCGGATTTCCGATTTTACCTACGCCGGCCCCGATGGCGTGGAGCGGCCCCTTGTTTCCTCCGTGGAAGTGATGAATACGGCCCGGGGCCGCCATCCGGTACTGGATTCCCCCCCCCGGCAGTGGCCCCAGACCCTGGCCGCGGGGCTCCTTCTGGCCGCCCTCCTTGGCCTGTTTAAGGCTATGTCAAGAAAAAAAGACCTCTTTGGGGGCGGGATAGCCAGGGCGGGGAGGATTCTCTTTGGCCTAAGTCAAAGCCTGTTGGGCCTTTTCTTTGGCGCCGCGGGGTTTTTGCTGTTTTTTATGTCCTTTTTTACCAACCATGATTATACCTGGCATAACAGCACTATCATCTTCGTGAATCCCCTGCTTTTCGCCGCCTTCCCGCTGGGGATCGTCCTGGCTTTTGGGAAGCCCCGGAAGCGGGCGGCCGGGGAGCCGGAAAGGGCGCGGTTTTCCGGGGTTTTTCTTCAGGTCCTGTGGACCTGCGTATTCCTGGGGGGATTGTTTGCCATGGCGCTGAACCTGATCCCGGGCCTCTACCAGGATAACTGGTCCGTCGTTACCCTGTTGCTGCCCCCCGCTTTCGCGCTGAGCCGCGCGCCGGGGTGGGCCGCCGGGTGGTTTTCGCGGCCGCCGCCGTCAAGGCCGAAAACCTGAACCGCCGCCTTCACTAACCCGGGCCGCGGCGTTATACTGGGCGCATGGATAGTCTTCCTCTAACAAAACCCGACTGGATCCGGGCCCGCCTTCCCGGGGGTGAGGCCTGGAAAAAGGTGGGGGCGGTCCTTGCCCGTCGGGGCCTTTCCACGGTTTGCGACGAGGCCCATTGTCCCAATAAGGGGGAATGCTGGGGCAGGGGAACCGCGACCTTCATGATCCTGGGGGATCTTTGTACCCGGGCCTGCGCCTTTTGCGCCGTGGCTACCGCCAGAAAAGGCCGCCCGCTCAGGGAGGAGGAGGGGGAGGAAATCGCCGCGGCGGCGGCGGAACTGGGCCTGGATTACGTGGTCCTTACCTCCGTGGACCGGGATGATCTTCCCGATAGGGGGGCCCTCCACTTTGCCCGTTGTATCCGGGCCGTTAAAACCGCCGGCAGGGGAGCCGCGGTGGAGGCCCTTATCCCCGACTACCACGGGGAGGAACTGACGGCGGTTATCCGGGCCGGCCCGGAGGTGATCGCCCATAATGTGGAGACGGTCCGTTCCCTCCAGGCCGCCGTCCGGGATCGCCGGGCGGATTTTGACAAGAGCCTCCGTACCCTGCGGGAGGCGGCGGAAGCCGGTTTGTTGACCAAGTCCAGCATTCTCCTGGGGCTGGGCGAGACGGAGGAGGAGGTCCTTTCCGCCATGGACGAGCTGCGGCGGGCGGGAACGGCCATCCTGGTGCTGGGCCAGTACCTGCGCCCCTCGCCCCGGCATCTTCCCGTGGTCCGCTACCTAAGCCCCGAAGACTTTAGCCGCCTGGGGGAGGCCGCCCTGTCCAGGGGCTTTTCCTCGGTTATTTCCTCCCCCCTGGCCCGGACGAGTTATCACGCCCGGGAAAAACTTGTGGACGCCCGCGCCGGAAACGCCGTTTCCGGGGGGGCGGGGCGCGGGAATCCCCGGCGGGTGGAAACCATGGGCCGGCCCCCGGGATGCAAGCTGATCCGGCTCAGCGCCGCCGTCGAGGGAGGGATCATCCGCTCCCTGTCGATCCGGGGGGATTTTTTCGCCAGCCCCGAGGCGGCTTTTGACCGGGTTGAGGCCCGGATGGCGGGAACGGCCCTGGCGGAGGCGGGGCGGAC
The DNA here is from genome assembly GCA_031257195.1 of Treponema sp. Lineage (GTDB taxonomy): Bacteria > Spirochaetota > Spirochaetia > Treponematales > Breznakiellaceae > JAIRPD01. The sequence goes on from JAIRPD010000118.1 coordinate 7,437, forward strand.
CTTCGACTCCCTCCTCGCGGAAGAGGGGGTCCAGGCTTTTGGCGTCAGCGGGGCCGGGGTGGCGGAACTCCTTATGGCCGCCCTGGGGGATAACACCCCCCCGGGGACTTCCTAAAACGCCGCCGGTTTGTTACACATGGAGTATGGAATCGTACAGCTTTCGCCTGTTGAACACGGGCTTTCATAACTGTTACTACAATATGGGCCTGGACGAGGCCCTCTTGGAGGGGGTCGCCGCCGGGGCCCCCCCGGTACTCCGCCTTTACGGCTGGAATCCCCCGGCGGTGTCGGTGGGCTACTTCCAGGGCCTCCAGGAAGAGGTGGACCTCCCGGCGGCTAAACGCCTGGGCTTTGACGTGGTTCGCCGCGTCTCTGGGGGCGGGGCGGTGCTGCATCAGTTTGAGCTGACCTACAGCGTTATCCTGGCCTCCGGACACCCCTTGGCGGGGGAAGACATCGCCGGTTCGTACCGGATCCTTTCCGCGGGCCTTGTGGCGGGTCTCCGTTTTCTGGGGGTAGAGGCGGCTTTTTCCGGGGCAAACGACATCCTCGCGGGGGGTAAAAAGATCTCCGGCAACGCCCAAACCCGGCGCTCGGGCGGTGTTCTTCAGCATGGGACGGTGCTTCTGGACAACAACCCGGACACCATGTTCCAGGTCCTTCGAGTTCCGCGGGAGAAGATCCGGGACAAGCTGATCGACGAAGTTAAGGAGCGGGTAAGTTCCCTCCGGGCGATCCTGGGAAGGGAAGTCCCCTTTGAGGAAGCCGGGGAGGCCCTGGAGCGGGGGTTTCAGGCGGCCCTGGGTTTTGCCTATGACCGGGCGGAAATAACCGAAGCCGAGGATCGGCGGGCCCGGGAGTTGGGGGATACAAAGTTTTCCGCCCGGGACTGGCTTTTTAAGCGGTAACCGCCGCCCGGCCGCCTGTGGCGGCGGGACGTCCGGTTTTCCCCTCGATAAACGCGGACATTTCCGGTATACTAAAAAAATGAGCTTTTCCCCCGGAAAAACCAGGTTCGCCGCGCTGGCGGCGCTGGTTGTCGCCGCTTATCCTGTCCGCGCCCAGCAAGGCGCCCTCCCGGCCCCGCGGGCCGTTCCCGCCGCCGCCGCCGTACCCGCTGACAGCTCCGGCGGGGCCGCCGGCGTCCGTTCCCCGTACCTCCAGGACCTGCTGGAGGCCGCCGCGGGGAAGGACACGGCCTGGCGGCCCGATTGGCCCCTCGCCGTCCCGCCGGACCTGTTCGCCGCGCCCGGCGCGGCCTCTATCCGGGTGGAATTTGAGGACGGGACCAGGCTGGAACTGATCGGGACCGGCGGGAAACCCGCGGCTTTTCCCGTGTTGATCCCCGGCGGCGGGGCCCTTTCCGGTGAGGGAGGGCCGGAAGAAGCGGGGGGAAGCGCGGCGTCTGTCTTTGTCCAGGGCCGGGCGGAATACGATTCCCAGGGGAGGCTCGTCAAACTGCGCTGGGCTAATCCCCCCGGGGCGGCCCCGGAACCGGCGGAAACCGGCGGCGCGGCCCCCGGACCCGTTTCCCCCGCCTCCGCGGGCGGGCCGCCGGCCGGGGCCGGGCCTTCCCCGGCCGCCGCGCCGGAGGAAGACTCGGACGCGGAAACGCTGGCCTGGGACGATGAAAACAGGCCCCTCCTGGTTAGGGTTTTTGCCGGGGACTATTACTTCGCGGCGCTGGAATACGCCGGCCCCTCGGTTTTTGAGACCTGGTACAGCCGGGACGGCCAGGTCCAGGCGGACAAGCTTGGCCCCCCGGAAACCCGGTACGATTACAACGGCGCCGCCCTTGTCTCCCGGGTTGTTTCGGCCTGGGGTGAATTTTCCGCCCTGTACAATAAGCGGGGCATGCCTCTCTATCTGGAGCTGATCCCCGCCGCTTCCTCCCCCGTCCCGCCCGTTTCCGCCGCCGCCCCGCCCGCGGATGTTCCCTCCGCCGCCGTTCCCGCCCCGCCGGCCCCCGCGGCGTACCGTTACCAGTGGGACGAGGCGGGACGGCTGGTCCGGTTCAGCGGAGGTCCGGCGGACAGCCCCGTGGAACGCCGCTATGAGTACACCCTGGATGACAGGGGAAACTGGACGGAGCGGCGGGAGATCACCATGACCGGGACCGGCGGCAGGCTTGTTCCCGCGGGAACGACCGCCATTAGGCGGGTCATCGGCTACGGGGTTAACTGATGGGCGGGGACGCGCCGGACTGGCGGGAACGCGCTTACCAGGAAGCCTACGAAAAGGAACTCCGGGGTCTCCGGCGGCGGCTGGAGGCGGACCCTTCCTGTACCGCGGAGGAACTGGAAGGTACATTACGGAACCTTTATATCATGGAAGGTTCCGACTGGGTGGGGCGGGGGGAGGTTCAAAACATCACCCTGGCGGCCGCCATCGCCGCCCACGAAACCATGATCGACAGCCTTAAAACCACCCCCGGCCGGACCGAGTCTTTCCGGGAATGAGCCCCCGGGGCAGGCGCGGACCTTTGATCCGGCGAGGGACGGGTCAGTGAGCCCCGGGACCGGAATAAAAGCGTTTTTTTCCGGAATTTTTCAAGAATCTGTAACCTTTACTCCCCGTCGTTGTTACATATTCAGGTAGACGGTAAACACTGTTTCCTATTCCTCCTTTCCTTTTTGGTTTGCCCCGGGGGTTCTCCTTCCCCCGGGGTTTTTTGTCTTGTTTTGTCCGGGAGGATTCGTTATACTTCCTTTTGGTTGCCTATGCCCGGTGTGGATTTTAAATTAATTGTTAAACTTGACGCGGAACTGAATCAGATTCAGGACCTGGACTTGCTTCTGGAACGGATCCTTTTGGAGGCCCGCAAGGTGGTCCGGGCGGACGCGGGGTCTATCTACGTGGTGGAACGGGTAGAGGACAACGGCCGGATGGAGGAAAAGCTCGCCATTAAATACGCCCAGAACGATACCAAATCCAAGGAACTCCCCCCGGGGCAAAAGCTCATTTACTCGATTTTTTCCCTGGGGATCAACGAAAGAACCGTGTCCGGCTACTGCGCCCTGACGCGAAAGCTGGTGAACGTGCCGGACGTGTATAACATCTCCCCCAGCGCCCCCTATTCGTACAATACGGGGTATGACAAGATTTCCGGCTACAAAACCACCTCCACCCTGGCGATGCCCCTGCAAAGCCCCGAAGGCCGCCTTTTGGGGGTGCTGCAAATTATCAACTCCATGGACGAAGCCGGCGGCGTGGTTCCCTTTTCCCCGGACGACGAGATCATCATCACCCATTTCGCCAACAGCACCTCCTTAGCCCTGCAAAAGGCTTCCATCACCAGGGCCATGATCCTGCGGATGATCAAAATGTCCGAGCTGAGGGACCCCGGGGAAACGGGAACCCATGTAAACCGGGTGGCCGGGTACGCCGTGGAGATTTATGACCGCTGGGCCTTCCACCATCAGGTTCCCCAAAAGGAGCGGGACCGGTACAAGGACACCCTCAAAATCGCCGCCATGCTTCACGATGTGGGCAAGGTGGCCATATCCGACATTATCCTTAAAAAGCCCTCCAGATTCACCCCCGAGGAATACGCGGTTATACAGCACCACACCCTTTACGGCGCGGGACTTTTTGAGGACCCCCAGTTTCCGGTGGACATAATCGCCCGGGACGTGGCCCTGACCCACCATGAAAATTGGGACGGTTCGGGCTACCCCGGCTGGATCGATCCCGTGAGCGGCCTGGTGCTTAAGCCCGATCCCCAGGGAAGACCCCTGGGCAAGAAAGGGGAGGAGATTCCCCTGCCGGGCCGCATTGTGGCCATCGCCGACGTGTACGACGCCCTCTGTTCCCGGCGGGTGTACAAGGAGCCTTGGTCGGAGGCGGAGGTGCTGGGGGAACTGAAAAAAATGGCGGGCTTTAAGTTCGACCCGGAGTTGATAGAAGTTTTCTTCGAGATCCTGCCCAATATCAGGCAAATCCAAAGCCTCTATCCCGAATCCTAGGACCCGAGGGGCTGTTGGGCCGCCTCAAATCCGCCCTCCGGGGCGGATTTGAGGCGGGGGGGGTTGCCTTTGGCAAAAACCCCACCCGTCCGGCTTTTCGCCGGACGCGTTGGTCACAGCGGCATCCATGCCGCCCATCCGTGGCGGATTTGAGGCTGGGAGTTTCCGGCTTTGCCAGAAACTCCGCCGCGATCCCGCGAAGCGGGATCGCGCCTTACTGAGCCACGAACCGGCCGTCGTTCTGCTCGCCGGCATTGCCCTGGAACTTGTCTTTATAGTTTTGTACCTCGGCGGGCAGAACCTTAATCGGCCCCGTGCCGCTGTTGTAAAAGCCGTAATATTGCGTTATCCGGTCAGCCGTAATAGTCCCCATGTTCACTACCCCGGTAAGGCCCGCCGCAGTAAGAAAGGAAGTATCTCCCGAAACTGGCGCCGGACAGGGGAGTCAGGTCAAGGCTGTTAAGGCGGAAGCAGCCAGCAAGGAACCCGTCCCTGAAGCTGGTAACGCCGGACAGGCCGGAAAGGTCCACCGCGGTAAGATTATTAAAGTAGCAGGCAAAATAATCGGGAACCGCCGTCAGCCCCGCG
>JAIRPD010000001.1 GCA_031257195.1 Treponema sp.
CGTTCCCCCCCGGGGGAACCCCGCTCCCGGGGCCGGCGACCTTATTCCCGGGGATACAAGCCTCATCCCCGGGGATAAAGCCTTTATTCCCGGGAATAAAGATCTTATTCCACGGAATAAGAAGTTTATCCCCGGGAATGAAAGTCTTATTCCCGGGAATAAAGGTCTTATTCCATGGAATAAAAAGTTTATCCCCGGGAATGAAAAGTTTATTCCAGGGAATGAAAAGTTTATTCCAGGGAATAGAAGTCTTATTCCAGGGAATGAAGTTCTTATTCCTGGGAATGAAACATGTATTCCCGGAAATGAGCGGATTATTCCCCGGAATAAAGCGTTTATCCCGGGGAATTAAACTCTTACCCCTGGGAATAGAGGCCGTATCCCTTGGCGTGAATGGTTTGTCCCCGGGAATAAGGGTTTTTTTCCCGGGAAAAAAGGACCTGGTCCCCCCGGTAAGCGCCGCGCCGCTCCCCCCGCGGGACGCGCCCTCACGGCTCCCCCCCCAAAACGGCGGAATTAACAGGGGAACGCGGGCCGGTATAGTTTAAACCATGCCGGAAGTAAGCTATTTTTTGGGTATTTCGATGGCGAGGTACGTTCTAGCCCCAGAGCGCCCGGTATCCCGGCGGGTGGGGAAGGGGATAGACCCCCTCGCAGGCTTCCACCAGGTCGAGGAGGACCCCCTCGGAAAAGGCGCGCCCCAGGAGCTGGACCCCCACGGGAAGGCCGCCCTCCACCGACGCGGGAAAGGAAACCGCGGGAAGGCCGGCGAGGTTGGCGCAGCAGGTATACAGGTCCGCCGCCTTTTGCGCGAAGGGGGAAAGGGCCCGGGGGCCCCGGTCAAAGGCCCGGGTGGGGTACACCGGGAGGAGGATCGCGTCCATCCGCGGCGGCCCCCCCGCCGCCCTCCCCGCCTCATCGTACCCGCCCCCCAGCAGGGCCTCAAAATCCGCCCGAATCCCGGCCCGAATCCGCTGGGCCCGGAGGTAGTAGCGGTCCTGAAAGCCGGAGCGAAGCACAAAGGTCCCCAGGAGGATCCGGAGCTTTACCTCCTCCCCAAAACCGGCGGCCCGGGTTTTGTCGACCAGGTCGTCGGGGTTTTCCGCGTACGCCGGGCGCTGGCCGTAGCGGATTCCGTCGTACCGGGCCAGGTTGGCGCTGGCCTCGGCGGCGGCGATGGTGTAGTAGGCGGGGACCCCGTACTTGAGGCTGGGGATTTCCACCTCCTCCAGCGCGTACCCCAGGGCCCTCAGCCGCTCCCGGGCCGCCTCAAAGCCCCGCCGTACCTCCGGTTCCAGCGCCGCGGCCTCCGCGGCGATCCGGGCGGCCTCCGCCTCCCCCGCTTCCCCCCCGCCGCCGGCGTCCGCCAGCGCCCGGGCCACCGCCTCCGGGGAAAGCACGCCGATCACCCCCGTCCGGCCTCCGCCCGGGCCGGGGGAGCCCTCCCCGTACAGCGGCGGGGCGTCCCGGGGAATGTCCCGGGAGGTGTCGTCCAGGGGATCCCGCCCCCGGATGGCGGCGAATACCGCCCGGGTCCGGGCCGCCGTGTCCGCCAAAACGCCGATGCCCTCCAGGCTTGAGGCGTAGGCCGTTAGGCCGTACCGGGAAACCGCCCCGTAAGTGGGCTTGAGCCCCACCACCCCGCAGAAGGCCGCGGGCTGCCGGATGGAACCGCCGGTGTCGCTGCCCAGGGCGAAGGGAACTATCCCGGCGGCCACCGCCGCGGCGGACCCCCCGGAGGACCCCCCGGGTACCCGGCTTGGATCCCAGGGGTTATTGGTCCGCTTGATCCCCGAATTGTCCGTGGAGGAACCCATGCCGAACTCATCCAGGTTGGTCTTGCCTATCACCTGGGCGCCCAGGGCCTGAAGCCTCAGCGCCGCGGTGGCCGTATAGGGGGACCGGAAGGCGGCCAGGAGTTTTGAGCCGCAGGTTAGGAGGAAGTCCTTGACGGCGATGTTGTCCTTGACGGCGAAGGGAAGGTTGGCGATCAGCGCCGCGGCGTCCGGGGGCAGGTCCAGGATGGCGCCGGGTACCCTGCCCGGCGGATCGCCCGGGCGCCACTCGATAAAGGCCCCGATCTTTTTTTCCCAGTCATCGCAGTACGCGGTAAAGCCTTCGGGCTGTTGGTAGGGCATCTTTCTTCCTTAAAAAAATATACCGGCCTCTTACAGGACGTTGGGGATGACGATAAAACGGCCGTCCCGTTCCCCCGCGCCGCGGAGGATCCGCTCGTTCAGCTCCGGGTCCTGGACGGGGCCGCCGTCATCCTCCGCCGGGACGGCGTCCGGGTGGAAGTGATCCGCCCCCACCAGCCGGGCCCCCGCGGCCGCGCCGTCCTCCCCGGAACCGGGGGGCCGCCCTCCCCCGGCCGGGGCTGAACCGTCTGGAGCGCCCCCCGCCGGTCCGGGGCCGCCGGAGGAAGCGCCCTCCCCTTCCCCGGGTTTGTAGCGGCGCATCGCGGCGAAAAAGCCGAGCATCCGCTCAAACGCGGGGAGGGCGGCGGAAAGTTCGTCCCGGCCTATGTTGAGGCGGGCGAGCTGGGCGGTCTCCTCAAGTTCCCGAAAGTCCATGGGGCATCTTCGCATAAAACGGACGGCTGATCAAGGCTGGCGGGGAGGGCCCTAGCGGAAGAGCCGCAGAAACACCTTCTGGAGCGGGGAGAATTCCACCGGGCCGGCGGGGGCGGGGCGGTGAAGCAGGGCGATCAGTTCCCGCACGGCGCTTTCCACCAGCCGGCGCTCTTCCCGGCCCAGGGGCTCCACCTGTTCCGCGATGACCTGGGTCTCCAGGCTTAGGGCCGGGCGCCGGAGCGCCGGAGCGGCTTCCGCCGCCGTTTCGCCCAGTACCAGGTACTCCACCGACACCCCCAGCGCCTGGGCGATAACCACGGCCTTGTCCGCGGGGGGCATGCTGCCGTTGGAAAGCAAATACTTATCGAGCGTTTGTTTTGGTATACCGGTGAGGCCGGCCAGTTCCTTTACCAGCATGCCCCGATACTCCAATTCGCCCTTTAAGTACTCGTTAAAAGCCATAAAAACATAATATCCAGAACCGGATACCGCGGAATTGACAGTATCCATTTATAGATATAATAATAAGCTATCCATATCTGGATATTCAGCTGAATCGCTGAACGCGCCTCTGTGGGGCAAACCCGGGGGTATGAAACCAGACTTTCGAATCATGGAGGCGGAATGTCCCTGTTAACGATTATTCCAACCTATAACGAGGCCGAAAACATTGAAGCCCTGGTAAAGGCCGTTTTCGCCCGGATTCCGCCGGAGGGCGGCGTTTTGGTGGTGGACGATAATTCCCCGGACGGGACCGCCGCCCTGGCGGAAAAGGCCGCCGGGGATTATCCCGGCAGGCTGCGCGTCCTTAACCGGCGGGAAAAACAGGGCCTGGCGGCGGCTTACCTGGCCGGTTTTTCCTGGGGACTTGACCGGGGCTACGATATGTTCCTTGAGATGGACGCGGATTTTTCCCACGATCCCCGGTACATACCGCTTATGCTGGAAGAGATCCAAAACCGCGAGGCGGTGTTTGGATCCCGGAATATCGCCGGCGGGTGCGTTGAGGGCTGGCCCTTTTTACGGAACCTGGTCTCCAGGGGCGGTTCCCTGTATTCCCGGCTGGTCCTGGGCTGCCCCATCCGGGACCTGACCGGCGGCTTCAATATGTGGCGCGAAAGCGCCCTGAAAAAGATAGACCTGGCGTCAATTATCGCGAAGGGATACTCCTTCCAGATCGAGATGAAGTACAAGGCGTTTTTGTCGGGCTGTTCCTTTGTGGAAATTCCGATTATCTTCGCCGAGCGCGAACGGGGCCGCTCAAAAATGTCAAAACGGATATTTTTCGAGGCCCTGGTTAACGTGTGGAAGATCCGGGCAAGACCTCGCGCCGGGAGGCCCCAATGAAGGAATGGCGTAAAACGCTTCTAACCGTTATCTGCGTCCTGGGAATGGGGGCGTCCTTCGCGGCCCGTTTATGGGAAGACCCCGATATGGTGGGCGAGATAAAAGCGCCGGTCCACGTAAACATCGAAATCGACCGGGACCGCGCGAAGAACGTATACATCCTCGCGCGGGTAATTGGCGGCAAGGCGAGGTTCGTCCCGTCGCCCACAACAGGCTTTGACGGATCAGCGCCCACCGTGGTTCTGTATTCGGCGATCTTCTCGGACAGGGACATCCCCATTATTTGGGACCTTTTTCTCCTTGTCCCGGAGGAAGAGGGCCCGGCTACCCTGGCGGCGATTGAGGGCATTAGTGTTTTTATCGGCAACAAATTGTTTTACTTTTCCCGGAACGACATAGCCGCTTTCCAGGGGCAAAACGAAAACGCCCATACCCTGTACCGGCTTCCGGGGCTTAGTTACGAAAAATCATTCGCGGGTCCATGGATTAACTGGTACGGCGACCTTAACATGATTGTGAAAGCCGCGCTCGCCTTTTTCGCCCAGCCCCTCAAATTCGCCGCCGCCTGGGCTTTCCTGCTGGCCCTGCTGATCTCGCGATGGGAACGCGCCGCGGGCCTCGCCGGATTATTGGGGGGGGGGGGGGGCGCTATAAACGGGCCGGCGAAATCGCGGCGCTGGCGCTCATCATGGCCGCCGGGTTTCTTCTTCGTTTTAACGGTTATACGCGGTACTCCGCCTGGTATGACGAGATGTATTCGGCCTGCGTAGCCTCAAACCCCAACCGGCCTTTCCTGAGCGCGTTCGGGGACCCGGGGAACCCGCCCCTTTATTTTATTTTGCTCCGTCTGTGGTTCATCGTTTTTGGCTGGTCCGGGGAAAGCGGCCGTATGCTGTCGGTGGTACTGGGAACGGCCTCGCTACTGTCCTTTTATGTTCTAGCGAAACATTTCGCGGGCGCAAAAGCCGCCCTGCTGGCCGCCTTTCTTATGGCGGCAAATACCCGCTTAATCGACCAGTCACAGCAAACGCGGGGGTATATCCTTCAGGTACTCCTGGTTCCCATCGTTATGTACCGGTTCTCGCTTTTTCTTGAAAACCAAAAACCGGCGAACTTGATTTTGTATATACTTTCCGCCGCGCTGCTGGTAAACACCCATTATTACGGCGTCCTTTTCGCGCTGGCGGTGTTTTGTTTTTTCGTATACAGCGAAGTGTCGCGTAAATGTTTCACCTGGAAAAGGACGGCGCCGTTCCTGCTGGGAAACGCCGTAATCGCGCTCTCCCTGCTTCCCTTTTTCCTCCTCACCGCGCTGCGGGAAGCCTTGCTTAACGGGGGATTCAACACCTGGATCCCAAAACCCGGGCTCGCGTGGAAAGCCGCCCTCCCGCTCTTCGCGATCCTCTTCGCCCTCTATGTAAGCGCCGGGAAAACATGGCTAAAAACAAAAATGCCCGATCCCCGTTTCCGCCTGCTGGACTTCGCGGTTTTTACCGCGGCGGTGGTTTTTATTTTGGCGCTCGCCATCTCGCTTTTCAGGCCCGTGTTTGTCATGCGGTATTTTCCCTTGCTGATTCCCCTCGCGTACGCGGCCGGGGCCGCGCTCCTGGGAAGCCTCCCCAGGGCGGACTCAAGGACCGGTAAAGCCCTGTACCTGGCCGGGGTCTACGCCGCCCTCCTCCTGGGGATGGAAACGCGTCCGGGGGGAACGGGAGGGCGGTGGGATGTTTTTCACGAGGCCCAGGCGTATGTTTCCATTGACAGCGATTCACACCCGGAATATAAAAGCGCGGAGATGTCGCCGCTGTGGGATCCGAAATTGTACGGCCTCACCGCCCTTCCCCCGTTTGCCCCCGGCGGTCATTACGGCGCGGTGTATTTCAACCCGGTACACGAACATGTCTCGGATGACGACAGGTATTTCCTTATGGTAAAGGCCGGTATCGATCCGGGCAAAATACTGCGGATCCGGATCAACGAGAAAAGAAGCGTTTTCAAAGCGTACCTGTAACCCCGCCCCTATCCCAAAATCCGCCCCAGCGCCATGTAAAGCGCCGTCCCGCCGAACACGCTGATCAGGGCGTCGCGCTTCCAGAGGTGAACGGCGGCGGTAAAAAGAGACCCGGCGGCCAGGGGGATAAGGCCGGCGAGGAACGGGGCAAGGTTTCCGGCAAAACCCCGTCCGCCGGCCTCAAGGGACAGTGAGCCCGCCAGATCCCTGACCGGCGAGGCGAGGACATTAAAGGCTAAAACGGTCATCGCCACCGGCGGCGCCAGGGCCTCCACAAAATCCAGAAAAGACCGGATCCCGGGATGACCGGCCCCGCCGCCGGTCTCGTCCCTAAAGATTATGAAGGGCAAGACCCGGCAAAAGAAGATCACCAGCCCCAAAACAAGGGTGTAGAGCAGGGCGGTTCCCGCGGAAACAGGGGTCCCGGCGCTCAGCATGGGGCGCCCCCGCCGGGGCCGGCGCGCGTCCCGGCGGTCCGGCGGGCCTCAAAAAGCTGGACCAGTCCCAGGCTCAAGACCATGGCGCTTAAAAGGGAAAGCCGGGGGGAAAGTTCCCCGGGTAAAAGAAACACCGCGGCGGCGGAGACCAGGGCGGAAATGACGAAGGGCGCGGGCCGCCTTACCCGGAGGATCTGCTCGATCATCAGCACGATAAAAAGGGCCGTTAGGGCAAAGCCCACCCCCTCAAAGTTCCAGGGGATCAGCGTTCCCGCGAGGGAACCGATGAGGATTCCCCCGTTCCAGTACAGTTGATCGAGGAGGGAAACAAGGAACATAAGGCGGCCCCGCTCCTTGAGCCTCGCCGGGTCCGTTTCCTCCGGCAGGGAGGAAAGCAGGGCGAAGGTTTCATCGCTCAGGGCAAAGATAAGGTAGGGCCGGAAGGCCCCGGCGTCCCGGAAACGGCGGAGCATGGAAACGCCATAAGCCATGTGCCGGGCGTTGACCACAAACTCGATCAGCGCCGCCTCCAGCAGGGGAGCGCCGGCGGCGAAGAGCCCCACGGCGATAAACTGCCCCGCCCCGGCGTACATGATGACCCCCGTAGCCAGGGCCACATACCAGGGGTAGCCCCGCTCCAGGGCAAAGATGCCGAAGGCCGCGCCCAGGGTGATGTAGCCCAGGAACACCTGAAAACTGTACTTAAGCGCGGCGGGCAAAAGACGGCGGCTTGCCTCAAAGGGGTCCATGACCGTATAATAAACCCACTATGGCGCGTTTTTCAATCGGCGAAGAGGAAAGGCAGGCCCTGCTGGCGGACGCCCGGGAAACCATCGCGGCGAGGCTGGAAGACCGGGAGCCCGCCTACCGGCGAAGTCCCGGATTAACGGCGGCGGTTGAGTCCGGCGAGTCGGAACTGGCAAAGCCGCGCGGGGCCTTTGTTACGCTTCACCTGGCCGATCCCCTTACCCCCCGGGGCGGGGGAAACCGCCGGCTCCGGGGCTGTATAGGCCGGATGACCGCGGCGGCGGCGCTGGAAAAAACGGTCCGCGTCATGGCCCTGGAGGCGGCCTTTGGGGACCCCCGGTTTCCGCCGCTGGAAAAGGAAGAACTGCCCCGCTGCGAAATCGAAATCTCCGTCCTTTCCCCCCTGGAACACTGCCCCGATCCCCGGTCCGTTAAGGTGGGGGTCCACGGGCTCTACCTGATCCACCGCGGCCGCGCGGGGGTACTCCTTCCCCAGGTGCCGGTGGAACAGGGCTGGGACCTGGATCACTACCTGGACCATATCTGCCTCAAGGCCGGGACGCCCCCCAAAGCCTACGAGGCCCCGGACGCGGAACTCTTTACCTTTACCGCCGAGGTGTTTGGGGAATAGGCGGCGGCCCCCGCCCGCGGGCCGCGCCGGCATCCCGGTCCGCCGCGGCCCGGCGCTTTTCATTCATCCGTTAAAAATTTTCCACCTTTTTAAAAGAAAAAGCTATATACAGATAAGGGTTTCGGGCATAACCTGTTTCCTTAAGGGGGAATATATGCTGAAAAGATGTTTTATCGCCATGACAGCGCTGGCGGTCCTCGCGGGTTTTTCGGCCTGCAAGAAGGACCAGGGCGGCGCCGGGACGGACCAAATTACCATCAAGGTATTTTCCAATCTGCCCGATCGCCGCAACGGACAGGGACTCATTGAGCAAACCCTGTTTGACATGTACACCCAGGCCAATCCCGGCATCAAGATCGAGATTGAGGCCCTGGACGACGAGGCCTACAAGACCAAGTTCAAAGCCTACGCGGCGGGAAGTTCCATGCCGGATCTGGTGAACTGCTGGGGTCAGCCCTCGTTTATCAACGAAGTGATCGACGCGGGGCTCCTCGCGGAATTGAACCCGGCGGATTACGCGGACTACGGGTTCCTGCGGGGTTCCCTGGACGGCTGGTCCAAAAACGGCAGGCTCTACGGCCTGGCCCGCAATACCGACGTGATTTGCTTTTACTACAACGAAAAGCTCTTTAAGGACAACGGCTGGAGCGTCCCCCAGACCTACGACGAACTCCTGGCTTTGGGAAAAGCCGTGAAGGCGAAGGGGCTTATTCCCGTGGCCATGGACGGCGGCGACAAGTGGCCCCTGGCGATTTACCTGACGGACCTGATCACCAAACTGAACGGCCAGAACACCAACGCGCTGGTGGTAAAGGCCATCGACACCGACTGGTCCGACCCGGTTCTGACCCGGGCCGCCGGGATTCTGTATGACACCGCCGGGGCGGGGCTTTTTCAGAACGGCTTTGAAAACGCCGATTACGGCACGGCGATGAACATGTTTACCTCCGGCCAGTCCGCCATGTTTTATATGGGAAGCTGGGAGATGAGCATGGCCAACAACGCCGATTTTTCCCAGGAATTCCGGGATAACCTGCGGGTCTTTTTAATGCCCGTCATAAGCGGCGGAAACGGCCGGGTCACGGACATCTGCGCCTGGAACGGCGGCGGCTACGCGGTTACCGCCAAGAGCGCCGTTAAAGACGAGGCCGTGAAACTCCTGAACTTTATGTTCAGGCCGGAAAACTGGAACCGCCTGGCATGGGAAAACAACGTCTGTATGTCGGCCCAGAATTTCTCGGTCTACCAGACCGGCGGCGAAACGCCGGCGCAAAAACAGCTGGTGGAATATGTGGCCGCCGCCACCGCCATCAGCGGCACCACGCTGAACGATCTGGGAAATTCGGAATTCAAGACCCGGAGCGAGGACCTCATTCAGCAGCTCGCCGTCCAGGCCATCACCCCCGCGGTTTTTATACAGCGGATGGATTAAAGGAACCGGGCGGGATCATGAATAAACTGTACAGTAATAAGCTGATTATCACCGTTCTGGTCCTGCCCGCCCTGGGCACATTCTTCTTCGCCGTCCTGGGACCCATCCTCTTGAGTTTTTATTACGGCTTTACCAATTACAACGCCCTGGGCAGGCCGGTGTTCATCGGTTTGTCCAACTACGCGGAGCTTCTTAAGGACAGCGTTTTCTGGATTTCCCTGCGGAATTCCCTGTTTCTGGCGGCGGGGTTTATTCTCATCCAGCATCCTCTGGCGATGATCACCGCCGCCATCCTGGATCGCCTGGGGGGAAAGCTGGAAGGGCTTTTTCGCTGCGTGTACTTTATTCCCAACGTCATTTCCGTGGCGGTGATCGCCTATCTCTGGCGGCTGGTATACGAACCGAATTTTGGGCTCCTCAATACGGTGATCCGGGCCCTGGGAGGATCGGGGACTATTAACTGGCTGGGCCGGGGAAACGCGATCTGGTCCGTGCTGATCGTCCTGATTTGGCATGGTTTTGGCTGGGGTATGCTGATCTACTACGCGGGCCTTAAAAACATCAGCCCTGAATTGTACGAGGCGGCGGCCATAGACGGCTGTACCGGGCGGCAGGCTTTTTGGCACATTACCCTGCCCCTGATGAAGCCCGTGATTCAGGTAAACGTAACCCTGGCGGTTATCTCCGCCTTCAAACAGATGGAAACGGTGTACCTCCTTACCAACGGGGGCCCCGGCAATGAATCCCAGTTTTTGGGAAACTACCTGTACAAGCAGGCCTTTAACGCCTTCCGCTACGGATACGGAAACGCCATCAGCGTGGTATTTATCCTCGTATGCCTGGGGGCCACGGGGGGCCTTTCCCGCCTGTTCCGGGACTGGGACTGGACCAGCGAGACCCGGAGCGGAAGGCGTCTCCGGAACGCCGGCGCCTAAAAGCGCCGAATACTTTTACCGAGGGGAACCCCATGAAAGAGAAAATAAGCGGCAAAGCGGTCCTCTTTATCGTCCTTTTTATCGTGGCGGGAATTCAACTTTTTCCCCTGGTATGGCTGCTGGATTTTTCCTTCGCGTCCAGTACGGAGATGTTTACCCGGGGAATTCTTATCAAGCCCGAACGGATACGGTGGGACAATTATGTCAAGGCCTTTTGGGACGGCCACTTTCTCCTGTACCTTAAAAACAGTCTCCTGATCAACGTTCTGGCGGTACTGCTGGTACTGAGTATTTCGGTCATGGCGGCCTTCGCCTGTTCACGGATGCGCTGGAAGGCGGCCCCGGTGGTCCGGGGCGCCATCCTTTTGGGAATGATGATCCCCATCCACGCCACCATCCTTCCCAATTACATTATATACAATACCATCCACTTAACCGACACCCTCTGGGCCATCCTGATTCCCTACGTGGCCTTTTCCCTGCCCCAGGGGCTTTTTCTTACCTCGGGATACATGGATTCCCTGCCCAGGGAAATGGAAGAAGCGGCGGTGATCGACGGCTGCGGCGTCTTCAGGCTTATCGCGCTGGTGGTTACCCCCATGCTCAAGGTACCCCTGGTAACGGTGGCGATCATGACCTATCTTAACAACTGGAACGAATTTATCATGGCCATGACTTTCCTTTCCAGCAGAACCTGGAAAACGCTGCCCTTCGCGATCCTGGAATTTACCGGCCAGTACCGTTCCGATTACGCCGTACAGTTCGCGGTCATGGCCCTGAGCGCCGCCCCGGCGGTCCTGATATACATTATTTTGAACAAGCGTATCACCAAAGGAGTAACCCTGGGGGCGGTAAAGGGATAGCATGGATCTGCGCCACAAGATACTACTCTCCATCTATCTGGTTCTGTTCCCCGTACTGATCATCGCGGGCGCCTTAATTTACCTCCGGGATTACCGGGCAATCATGGAAGAAAACGTCAACCGCTACCAGAGCGCGATCCGGCGGGTGGATGATTCAACGGCCTATCTTTTAAGGGACATGTCCGACATTTCCGTCTACTTCTGCGTCAACGCGGATATTATCAGAATCCTCAGCATGTCTTCCCCCCAGAACGCCGACCCCCTCTTCTGGACCAGGGAAGCGCCCACCCGGTTTATCCGGGACATCCTGGCCATCAAAAGCCATATCCGGACCCTGGCGTTATACCCCGAAAACGGCCTTTCCGCGTTTTATGTAAGCCGGGACGCCAGCGTTCACAATCCCCAGGTTGACGGCATCCGGCGCCTCCCCCTGTACAACGCCGCCCTGGCGGCCCGGGGAGACATTATCCTGGAGCGGATCAACGCCGGGGAAACGGGGCTTTTCCTGCGGAACACGGGAAACAAGATCATCGCCGCCCGGGAAATCTTTGACCTTTCAAAACAGCGCCGCCTTGGTTTTCTGGTCCTGGGCATGGATGTGTCCTGGATCGAAACCATTTATAACAATGTCATCATTGAAAAAAACGAAACGATAGTGATGGTCTCCGACGGAAAGGCTATCGTCCAGTCCGCGCCGCCGGATCCGGCGGTGTCTGGGTTTATCCTTTCCGGCGAAAGCGCCGGCCCCTTTAACCGCCGGGGGAACTGGTATATCTTCAGAAGCGGCCGGAATACGGCGGAACAGCACTACTACATCTCGCCCAAAAGCAACTGGGACGCGCGGATCCGCCGGGGCCTGATACTCCCGGCCCTGCTGGCCCTGGCCCTGCTGGTTTCCAGCTGGCCCCTTTCCACGCTTTCGTCCCGGATCATCTCCCGGCCCCTTTCCCGGCTCTACCAGTCGATGAACCGTTTCCGGGAGGGGAATTTTAACGAGCGGATCGACGCGGCGGGAAATGACGAGATCGCCGAACTTTCCGCCATGTTTAACCGGATGGTAACGGAGATTCGGGATCTGATCGACAGGAACTACCTGATTGTCCTGCGGGAAAAGGAAAGTGAACTTAACGCCCTGCAGGCCCAGATCAATCCCCACTTTCTCTACAATGTCCTGGATTCCCTTTACTGGCAGGCGCAGGATTCGGGCCAGGAAAAGCTGGCGGAGGACATCCTTTCCCTGTCCGACCTCTTCCGGCTCCTCCTCAGCTCAGGGCGGAGTGAGATTTCCGTGGAACAGGAAGTAAAGCTCATCACCAGCTACCTGCGCATTCAAAAGATGCGTTTTTACCGGCGCCTGGATTACCGGATAGAGGTGGACAAGGCCATCTATTCCAGCGCCATCCCCAAGCTGATCCTCCAGCCCTTTGTGGAAAACGCCATTGTCCACGGCCTGGAACGAAACGACTCACCGGGACTGGTGGAGATCCGGGGAACCCGCGAAGAGGGCATGATCCGTTTTACCATCACCGACAACGGGGCGGGCATGGAGGCGGAAAAACTCAACGCCATCCTGGACGGGGCGGATACGCCGGGAAACGGGGAAACGGCGAAGGCCCAGCGGGTAAGTTACTACGCGATCCGCAACGTAAAAGAACGGATGGCCCTCCGTTACGGCGCGGCGGGAAAACTGCGGATCGAGTCCCGGACAGGGGCCGGCACCAGGGTAGAGATCACCATCCCCCAGACGGGAGAAGTCCATGGTTAGCCACAAGATACGCCTCCTCATCGCCGAGGACGAAGACGCTATCCGCCGGAGTATCATCAATTTTATCCGGGGCAATACCCGGCGGGTGGACGAAATCTATGAAGCCGGGAACGGCCAGGAGGCGCTGGACCGGATCTACCAGTACCGTCCCCAGATCATGCTCCTGGATATCCAGATGCCCGTCAAAGACGGCTTTGTCGTGATGAAAGAGGCCGCCGCCGCGGGCCTTTGTCCCCGGACAATCATCCTTTCGGGGTACAATGAATTCGAGTACGCCCGGCAGGCCATGCGCCTGGGCGCGGCGGATTATCTTTTAAAGCCCTGCCGGTCCACGGAGATCATCAAAAAGATCGAGGGGATTATCCGGGATGAATTTTCCGCCCCGGACACCGGGGAGGGGAGGGAGGACGGCGGGGCGGATCTCTCCGCCAACCGGCTGGTAAACGCGGCCCTGGCGTACATGGAGGACCATTACCCCGAGGCGGTAACCCTTTCCCTGGTGGCGGACACCATCGGCATCACCGCGGCCTATCTTTCCACCCTCTTTACCCATACCGCGGGCCGCACCTTTGTGGACTGCCTCAACCGCATCCGGATCGACCGGGCCTGCGACTACTTCGCGGATCAGCGGCTCAAAAATTACGAGGTGGCCTACCGGGTGGGGTTCCACGATGAAAAATATTTTTCCAGCGTTTTTAAAAAACTCAAGGGCATGAGCCCTTCGGAATACCGGAATACCACGCAAGGAGGACAAGGATGAGCATGACCCGTCTTGAACTGATGACCACCAGTTTCCCCGGGGGAAAAAAGAAGCAGGGCCGGCAATGGGCGGCCCTGGTCGATGACGACGGCGAGGAGAACGAGGTGATCAACCTGTACCCCCGCCGGGAGTACCAGGTGTTTGAGGGCGCCGGGGGGGCCTTTACCGACGCCGCGGGCTATGTGTTTTCCCTCATGGACGAGGGGACGCGGAAAAAACTCATCGAGGCCTACTTCGGCCCCGGCGGCGCGGGCTACACCCTGGGCAGGGTACACCTGGACAGCTGCGATTTTTCCCGGAATCACTACGAGGCTATGCCGGACAGCGCCGATCGCGGCCTCTCCTCCTTCAGCTTAGCCCGGGACGAAAGCTCCATCTTTCCCCTGCTGCGGGCGGCGGAACAAACCCTGGGCGGACCCATCCCCCTGATGACCACCTTCTGGAGCCCCCCGGCCTTTATGAAGGACACGGGAAAACGAAACGGCGGCGGGAAACTGCTGGAATCGTACCGCGCCTTCTTCGCCGACTACTACTGCCGCTATCTTCTGGAACTGCGCCGGGCCGGCTTCACCCCCCGGCGGCTCACGGCGCAAAACGAACCCAAGGCGGTCCAAACCTGGGATTCCTGCGTCTACAGCGCCGAAGAGGAAATGACCTTTATCCGGGATTTTCTGTACCCCGCCCTCAAGGGCCATCACCTGGAGGACATGGAGATCTTCATCTGGGATCACAACAAGGAGCGGGCCTATGAACGGGCCCTCGCGGCCGGGGAGGCCGGAATCCTGCCTCTCCTGAAGGGCGTCGCCGTCCACTGGTATTCGGGGGATCACTTTGAGGTCCTGAAGCTGCTGGGCGAAACCTTTCCCGCCCTTAAAATCGTTCAGTCCGAATTCTCCTACGAACTGAAGTACGCGTCCATGGCGGACATGAAGAACACCGACGTCCTCCTCGCCGCCGAACGGTACGCCCATGACATCATCGGAAACCTCAACCACGGCATGACGGCCTTTTACGACTGGAACCTGGTGCTGGACGAACAGGGCGGCCCCAACCACGCGGGAAACTACTGCGACGCCCCCTTCATTTACCACCCCGGCTCGGGCGCGCTGGAGGAGCGCCCTATCTATTCCTACATCGCCCACGTGAGCCGCCACATCCGCCCCGGGGCCAAACGGATCGCCCTTTCGCGGTACGCGGACAACCCGGAATGTACCGCCTTCCGCGACCCCCGGGGGGGCCTGGTTCTGGTCATGCTGAACCGGACGGAACGCGCGCTCCCGGTGTCCCTGCGGATCGAGGGGAAGCTCGCCGGGTTTTTGCTCCCCCCCCGGTCCATCGCCACGGGACTGCTGGGAGCGCCCTGAGGCGCGAACCCCGGAGAGCGCCCCCGCCCGCGGACCGCGCCAGCCTCCCGGTCCGCCGCGGCGCGGCGCGCGCCCCGGGGCTTCCCCCGGCGGTTCGAACCCTCGTCCTGGTAGTACACCAGAAGGTGCCGCCGGGTGCCGGTATCCGGTTCCAGCAGCGGGGACGTGGTGGGCGCGGGCACCGGGGTTCTGCCGGTTTTGTAAATCGTGATCACCAGCGCCGTCTTATCCTTGTCGGTAACCAGCGGATTGTGGGCAAGATAGGCGGCGACGGCGGGATAGACCGGGCCGGGGGGCCGGCCTTTCGGACGGTTCGCCCCCCGCCGTTTTTCCCCCGCGCCATGCCGCGCCCAGGGTCTGAACTTCGCGCCCCGGGGCGCGGCGCGAGGTTCGGCCATGGGGAGGGGCCGCGTTTGGGGCGGGGCGGGGATGGGGGTAAGCCCGCGCCCCAAAGGGGTTGACAAAATCAAACGGCGGTGATATGGTTACAACTATTGGGGGACACGATGAATAAAAACATCTTTGAACGGCTGGCGGTATACAATAAAGAGGTGAATCAAAAAATGAACGAAATCATAAAAACGCTTTCCGATGAGGAATGGAACAGGCAATTTTCCGGTTATTTTAAGTCAATCCGTGAATTGTGTTCGCATATATTTATCGCGGATTACAGGATGTTTAAGGAATTTAGATCGGCGTATGATGTAAAACATAGTGACAACGCGTACTTTGACAAAGAATATACCTATCGGGATACCCTATTCAAGGATATAAATGACTATATAACGACCAGAAATGAATTTGACGCCCTGATTATTGACTTTGTAAAAGAAATGGTTCCGGACAATTTGAATAGTGACATGAACCATATAACCTCAAAGGGAACGGTTATCAGCAAGAAACTGGACGTGTTCCTGATGACTATCTTCAATCATCAAACACACCACAGAGGGATGGTTTCATTATACCTGGAAATGCTGGGAAAAGAAAATGATTACAGCAGGTTTCTTGATTATGTGTAAAATAAAAAACAGCGTCTGTCCCCGCCCCCGCGGGACGGGGCCGCGAAAAACCGCGCGGTTTTTCCCCGGCGCGTTCGGGGCGGGGATCAACGCCGCGCCCCGCCCTGGTACCCGCCCCGGTTGTTGTATACGGCCGGGATGTTACACACGATTTTTTCTGAAAAATCTTTGAAAAGACCTTGACAAAAATAAGCATATAATAAATTATGGAATAAAGGCTGCGCATACGCTACCGCAAGAAATTCTTCGTAAAGAAAATAAATTATGAAAGGAGTATATTACCATGGGTAACAACGCGGAAATCAGAAAAAGAATGGAAACTTACCGAAATATCCTTCTTGCGTTCGTATGGATCGGCGCGGCTATTGGCCTCATTGGTGGTTTTATGATGATGGACGGCCCATACCCAATTCAATCATTTGGGATACCGTTGATAATTATATCTATCATTGGTGGAATCATTGGCCATTTTTTAGTGAATGTGGCATTAGCCATTCCGTTTATTTTATTGAACAATGGTGATACTCTCGCCGCTCTTGTTGGCGGTAATGAGAAAAATACTAATGCCCATGGAATAAATAAGGAAGCGATGATTTGTAGATTTTGCGGTAGAGATATCGCAGGATATGAAAATGAACAAAGAATGAAACTTGATGAAGAAAAAAAGAAAAAAGAGCTTGAATTTCGGGAAAAATATAAAAGTTTTGAAGACCTTTTTAACGACGCTGATATTATGGAACACGCAAAAGAATTAAGACGTATTTATGGTAAAGATTTATATATTTTGTACTTAAAGACTAAAGCAAAAGAACTTGGTTTGGGTGATATAGACCTGCATGAAAATGATATTGACTAAATAATGATATATGCCATCGTTCCGCCTAACAGATTTGTGTCTCCCCCGTCTCCGCGGGGAGAGGCCGCACTCTCTCGCTCGGTTCTTCTCCGGCGTGTTCGGGGCGGGGGGCAACGCCGCAAGCCGCCCTGGTACCCGTCCCGGGCGTTATATACGGCCGGGATGTTATATGCAATACGCCCTGAAATAAATTCCAGAGAATTAGTTGACAAATAATACAAGTTGATATATATTAGGAATCATGGAAAAGGAAATACTCTACAAATATGCGGAAAACAGTGCTGGAAAAATAATCCACATTGATAATGCTGTAAAAGGTAATGAATACTTTTGCCCTGGGTGTAAACAATCTTTTATTTTCAAACATGGACAAATAAGGCGACACCATTTCGCGCATAAAAACGACACCGATAATTGTTCCAAAGAAACCTACTTACATGAATTGGGGAAAAAAATATTCTGTGAAACTTATGAACAATGTCTAAATGCCAATGAACCGTTTTATATTTCTACTTCGGTATCCGCCGTTTGTAAATATAATGGAATCACTCAATATAAAAATTGTATTAAAGGCGCTACTGTTCCATTTGATTTAACATCCAGTTTTAAACATATTGAATGTGAAAAGAATCATGGAAATTTTAGACCTGATATAACACTTTCCAATGATTTCGGCGACATAATTTTTATAGAGATAGCGGTTACTCACCCTTGCGACAAAGAGAAAATAGCAAGCAAAAATAAGATTATTGAAATTAACATTAAGGATGAATCAGACGTGAGCGTAATAATCGGGAAAACTCTAACAGACCAAAGTGAATTCATAAAAAATTTTAGTCTCGAAGAAAATTTGCATGATAAGGGTGAGGATATAAAATTTTATAATTTCGAAAATTTCAATGTACTTGTTGAGCCTATTTGTAATGATAATACTTTGTTGCTTTATTTATTTACTTTAAAGGACGGAAGAAATGTTCTAATTCAAAGACGCAAAAGGGAAACATGCCAGCTTGTATATGAAAATATAAATGCCATTCAATCTATCAAACCTATTATCCCCAGGAGTATACCCTGGCGGATAAAGCCCCATTATGATCATGATCCTAACCATGGTGGACCGGGAAAAACAAAACATTTTAATTCAAAATACCGACGTAGGCATAATCATACACCAAAGAAAAGAAGGTGATAAAAAATGCACAGCATCCCCAGCGTCGCATGATGGGATTGTGTATGCTTCCGACACTTACACTCCATCGGCCCACAACCGGAACGTTACGCGAAATACGCCACAAAATTTATTTTAACACATGTATAAAGACCATACGAAAAAAGGATTGACTAAGTAAAGATTTGAGTATATAATATGATAAACCTGTTGAACGTTTTATGAAACAATATGGAGTGTTGAATTGGGCGGTATAAACATAATAATCATAATTATTTTTTTTAATTCTTATATATTCTAAGGAAAATAAATATGAACTGGAAAATTAATAAAAAAATGGCATCGCTATAAAAGTGGAACAAATAACTACAAGATAACCGAAAACATAGTGACGCAAAAACAGGGGGATGGCAAGATATAGAAATAAGCGATAAATATAAAACGATGGTTGACAAAATAATATAAATCGAATAATATACCCAAGGGAGACTTGAGATTATGAATAACAGAATTTATTTTATGGATTCACTCCGCGGCTTTACCATCTTATTGGTTGTCATTTTTCATTTGACATTGCTTTATACCGAGTGTATATAATACAGAATATAAGGCATTTGTTAAAATTTTGGCCATTTTAAGGAGCAAGAATATGGTTAAAAGGTTAATTCAGCATGGAAACAGCGCCGCTTTAGTAATTGACAAGCCTATTATGGAAATATTGAACATAACCGATGAGACAGTCTTTGAATTAAGCACCGATGGGGAAAATTTAATATTGTCTCCCCAGATTGAAATTAATCAGGAGATACATATAATAAATTCACTGGAAAGAATAAACAGGAAACATGGAACTGTATTAAAAAAACTTGGGTAGAATAAAAATGATAAAATTTTTAACATTGTCTGAAGTATTGGTTATATTGGAAGACCAAATACGGAATTACGGCGGAATATATGGAGTGAGGGATTTGAATTTGTTAAGTTCCGCGATATATATGCCGCAATCAAGTTTTGATGGAGAATATTTACATAAAACAATACCCGCGATGGCGGCGGCGTACGCGTTTCATATCTGTCAAAACCATCCGTTTATTGACGGAAACAAAAGGGTTACCCTGGCAAGTTCATTGGTATTTTTGGATATAAATGGATATACTTTTCATTGTACTGATGAAACATTGTATAATGAAATAATAGAAATGGCAAAAGGCGAAATAAAAAACAAGATTTGATAAAATTTTACGAAAAATATTCAAAAGAGAATAGTTGAAATTATGGTACGCTACATAATAGGATTGGTATACGCTTCACCGCCCGCGCGGTTTCAGAAAGTCCCGCGGTTCCGGGGCGTATAAAACAAGGAGGATGTATATGAAAACAAAAAAACGCTGGATAGCGCCGCTGGCGGCCGCGCTGGTCCTGGGGCTGTGCGGCTGTTCACCGGAGCCAGCCTCCGAAAAGGGAGGCTCCGCGAATCCCTTTACCGGAAAGCGCGGACTGGCCCTGATTCCCCAGGAATCGTTGTACGAGGAATCCTTTGCCGCTTACCGGCGGGTTATCGAGGAAAGCGTGGTTGTTACCGGCACCGCCCAGGCTGAACTTGTCCGGCGGGTGGGTGAGCGCCTAAGGGCCGCCACGGAGCGATGGGCGGCGGCCAGCGGTACGCCTGAGTATCTTGAGGATTTTCAGTGGGAGTATAACCTTATCGAGGAGGATGTTCCTAACGCCTGGTGCATGCCCGGCGGCAAGATCGCCGTCTTAACGGGGATTCTTCCCCTCACGGAAAACGAGGACGGCCTGGCGGTGGTGCTGGGCCACGAGATAGCCCACGCCCTGCTTAACCACGGCCAGCGGCGGGCCAGCGCGGGGATTTTACAAAAGCTGGGGGCCCTGGGGGTTCAGGTGGCCGTAACCATAGACCAGATGAAAAAGAATAACCCCAACGCGATCAGGAACGGCCAAACCGCCGCGGATGTTTTTACCGGGGCGACAACGCTGCTGGGAACCCTGCCGTACAGCCGCTCCCATGAAACCGAGGCGGACAAAACCGGCCTCACCCTGATGCTTATCGCCGGGTACAACGGGGACGAGGCGCCGGCCTTCTGGGAACGGATGGCCCGGCGGGAGGGCGGCGGGGAGCCGGAGTCTCCCGGACTGGAATTTTTTTCCACCCATCCCTCAGACGAACGGCGTATCGCCGATCTTAAAAAAGAACTCCCCGCCGCCAGGGAATCGGCGGCGCTGGTTCTTAACGGCCCAAAGACCGTGGAATAACGGCCGGGGTTTTCCCGGGATTCGCGAAACGCGGCGGGCGCGGCCGCCGGTTACGGAAATCGCCAAGGGGCAGCTGGGGATGTGCCCGCGAATTTCACGGCGCGGAGTTCGCGGAAAAACTCCCGGACGGTTCCGCAAAGCTGAACCGCGGTTTACTCCGCGCGGCGATTCCCAATTTTCCGGGCTAGAAACCCGGAAAGGCTGTTGATCCCTATCACCAGTACCAGGAGCGCCACCGCGGCGGCGTAGGCCTGGTTGATGTGGAGCCCCTCGCTGGAAAGGCTGTACATGTGGACCGCCAGGGTCCGCGCGGAAGAGAAGGGACTGGAGGGGATCTTGGGCACCGTTCCGGCGGTGAAGATCAGCGCCGCCGTCTCCCCCGCGATACGGCCCACCGCCAGGATAACCCCCGCGAGGATTCCCGGCGCGGCGGCGGGCAGGACAATGGCGAACACGGTCCGCAGTTTTCCCGCCCCCAGGCCAAAGCTGCCTTCCCGGTACGAGTCGGGAACGCTCATCAGCGCCTCCTCGGTGGTCCGCATGATCAAGGGAAGGATCATCACCCCCAGGGTAAAGGCCCCGGCCAGGAGAGAATAGCCCCAGCCCAGGGAGACCACAAAGAGCAGCATCCCAAAGAGGCCGTAAATGATAGAAGGAATTCCCGCCAGGGTGTCCGCCGCCAGGCGTACCGCGGTTATCAGCCTGCTGCCCCGCCGGGCGTATTCGGCGAGCCACACGGCGGCGGCGACGCCCACGGGTACGGCCAGCAGCAGGGACGCCAGGGTAATCAGAACCGTGTTGATCAGCGCCGGCGCGAAGGATACGTTTACGCTGGTGTATTCCCAGGCGAAGAGGGACAGGGAAAGGTGGGGGAGTCCCTTAACCAGGATATAACCGATCAGGAAGAGGATCACAAACATGGTTATTCCCGCCGCCCCCAGGGTAAGCAGCCGCAGCAGCAGCGACAGGGGTCTTTTTCGCGGATTCCAGAGTTTTTTCACGCCCGTTTCCTTTTGCTCAGGGAAAGCAGAATATTGATCAACAGGATGAACACGAACAGCACCACCGCCGTGGCGATGAGGGATTCCCGGTGAAGGCCCGAGGCGTAGCCCATCTCCAGGACGATGTTGGCCGTCATGGTCCGCAGCCCCTTGAAGAAGCTTTGGGGGATCACCGCCTGATTCCCCGCCACCATGATCACCGCCGTGGTTTCACCGATGGCCCTGCCTAAGCCCAGCACCACCCCCGCCATGATCCCCGACTTCGCCGCGGGGAGGACGGCGAAAAACACCGACCACTCGTGGGTGGCCCCCAGGGCCAGGGCGCCTTCGTAATAGCTTTCCGGTACCGCCCGGATCGCCGCCTCCGACACGGTAATGATGGTGGGGAGGATCATCATCCCCAGGAGGATCGAGACGGTAAGGAGGCTTTTCCCGCCGCCCCCGGACAAGACCCGGAGGGCGGGAACCAGTACCACCATGCCAAAGAAACCGTAAAGGATCGAGGGGATTCCCGCCAGGAGCGAAACGCCGGGGGAAAGGAAGCGCAGAAGCCGCTTTCCGCAAAAGCGGGCCATGAACACGGCGGTAAGCACCCCCGCGGGCACCCCCAGGGTAACGGCCCCCGCGGTGGCGTAGAGGCTTCCCAGAATCATGGGGGCTATGCCGTACCAGTCGTTTCCCGGTTTCCAGAGGATTCCCGTAAGAAACGCGAGGGGCCCGATCTTTCCAATCGCGGGAAGGCCGTTGGCGAAAAGGAAGAGGCATATCAGGGCCACGCAGAGGACGCACACGCAGGCCGCCGTTAAAAAGGCGGCCTGGGCCAGTTTTTCTTTCACCGGCCAATGTCCGCCCAGCTGGTAACGGCCCCGGTAAAGATGTCCTTTACCCGCTCTTTGGAAAGCCCCTGGAGGGGGTTTTTGTTGTTGACGATAACGGCGATACCGTCCATGGCGATGGTGGTTCCCAGAACGCCTTTTTCCGTTTCGCCGCTTTTAAGTTCCCGGGAGGCCATGCCGATGTCGCAGACCCCCTCAAGAACGGCGTTTATGCCGGTGGAAGAGTCGCTCTGCTGGATCTCGATGTTCACCCCGGGGTTGATCGCCAGGTAGGCCTCCCTTAGTTTTTCCATCACCGGGGTTACGGAGGAAGAGCCCGCCACCACCACCTTGCCGGAAACTTTGCCGCCGGTGAAGGGGCCGGTATCGCCGATCCTGATGTAGTGATTTTTCTCGATCACGTCCTGGCCGTTCCCGCTCATTATAAAACCGATGAAGTCCTGGGCCTGGGGGCTTACCGTTCCCTTAACGGCGATGTTAAAGGGCCGGGAAATTTTGTAAACCCCGGCGGCCACATTGTCCGGGGTAGCGGCCGCGCCGTCGATCTCCAGGGCCTTGACCGTGTCGTTCAGGGAACCCAGGGAAATGTACCCTATGGCGTTCTTGTCCCCCGCCACGGAGGTGATCATCACCGCCGTGTTGTTGGTGATCTCCGCGGCGGCGCTGGTATTGTCCACTTTGTTTTCCATGACACCAAAGAGTTCCACAAAGGCGCTCCGCGTCCCCGATCCTTCCTCCCGGGAAATAAGGGTAACAAGTTCGTTCTTTGTTCCGGCGTCCTTTCCGCCGCCGCAGGAGGCGGCGAACGCGGCAAAGGCTAAAGCCAGGGCCGCGAACGTGAAGTTCCGGGCCGCAATCTCCGGAATCAGGCGGCTTCTTGTTTTCATACACATTCCTCTCTTTAAAAGTTGTTTTGTTATGTAAATTGATAACGGGGGAATGTCAAAAGTAACGCCCGGTTTGTGTCAAACCCGGGCAAAATCCTTCAGCCGGGGCGCTTGTCCGGGGAACGAAAACGGTTTATCATGGATCATGGTGTACCCAACGCGGAGAAAAGACCGGGAAGTGTCTCGGGACGAGGCCTTGATGATTCTGGACAAAGCCCCCTATGGGGTGCTTTCCACGGTGGACGGGGACGGCGTTCCCTACGGCGTCCCCCTTTCCCTGGCCCGGGACGGGGAGTGGCTGTACTTTCACTGCGCCCAGGAGGGACACAAGCTCGACAACCTCCGGGTCCGGCCCAGGGTCCAGGCGCTTTTTGTGGGCGGCGCGGAAACGGTGGAAAATCAGTTTACCCTGATCTACGAGTCGGCCATGGTCTTTGGCGCCGCCCGGGAAGTTACCGCCCCGGAGGAAAAGCTCCGCGGCCTGCGGGTTATCTGCCGGCGTTTTACCCCCGGCAACATGGACGCCTTTGAGGAGTACGCCGCGAGGCTGCTGGACAAAACCGGGGTCTGGAAAATCCGGATTGAGGAAATTTCGGGCAAACGCCGGGCCGCGGCGGATTAACTTGACCTAATTGACGGGCTACCATAACCAAAAGCGAGACCGGTCAGGAGGAAATTGTGCTGGATATTCTTTTCTACGTTATTATTTATCCCCTGGAACTGATCATCGAGTCGGCGTATTCTTTTTTCAATACGGTCGTGAAACACAACCACGGACTCGCCGTTATGGGAATCAGTTTTTTTGTGAGCCTGCTCTGCCTGCCCCTCTATTTAAAAGCCGAGGAATCGCAAAAGAAAGAGCGGGAAATTCAAACGAGGATGGCGAAGAAGACGGCGGTGATCAAAAAATATTTCAAAGGCGACGAGCGGCACATGGTTCTTTCAATGTATTACCGGGAAAATCATTACCACCCGCTTATGGCGCTGCGAAGTTCTTTAAGCCTGTTAACGCAGATCCCGTTTTTTATCGCCGCGTATTCGTTTCTCTCCCATTTTGAGCTTCTAAGGGGCGAATCGTTTTTCTTTATCAAGGATTTGGGCGCGCCCGATAAGTTATTGTCCATAGGCGGGTTTTCGATAAATGTCCTGCCCATTCTTATGACGCTGATCAACGCCGTTTCCGGCGCGGTTTATTCAAAAGGCTTTTCCCTACGGGAACGGCTGCGGCTTTATATTGTGGCTTTGATATTTCTCGCGCTGCTATACCATTCCCCCGCCGCGCTCACCCTTTACTGGACCTGCAATAACATATTCTCGCTGGCGAAAAACACGCTGGCTAAATTCAAACATCCTGAACGAATTCTGTATTTTGGCATGCTGGCGGCGTTTTTCGCCGCGCTTATCTATGTCCTTTATTTTCGCCCGTACAGTCAAAGTGGAAGCAAGAAAATAACAAAAATAGCGTTCGCCCTGTTCGCCGGAATACCGGTCTATCTCGCGTTTATTCATTATGCCGGAAAAAAATACTTTTCCCATTTGAAAGAAATGACAAAAGACGCGGGCCTTTTATTTTTTCTGTCCTGCGCCGCGCTGTTCTCGCTCTGCGGTCTTTTCATCCCCCTTAATATAGTCGCCTCCGATCCGTTTGAATTCGCGCTTATCGCGGGGACGGTGGGGGATCGAAATCCCTTTTCTGTTTTACGACAACCGGTACTCGCTTCTTTTGGGCTGTTTGTGTTTTGGTCAGGCTATATATTCTTTCTCGCGTCAAGAAAATTAAAACTTATTTTTTCGTTTGGAATAAGCGTTTTGCTTTTTGCGGGAATAATAAACACCTTTTTCTTTTCCGGAGAATACGGAATGTTGTCGAGGACTCTCTCCTTTCCCGAGGGAACAGACTTCGCCGGGGCACCTTCGTTTTGGATGATAAACCTTATGGTCATATTCATTGTTTTTCTTCTTGTTCTTGTTATGTACAGGGTAAAGAAAATAAAAATCCTTTCCGCGCTCACGGTGATCTGTTTGGCCGGTTTTATTCCGTTAATCGTTTTAAAGTCCGCCGATATTCAGAAAGGCCGCGCCGCGTATAAGGCTGTCAGTGAAAACAACGCCGGTACCGCCTCCACGCCTGCCCCCCCCCCGCAATCTCCAGATAACGCCGAAATACAACCCGTCATAACCCTGTCGAAGACGGGAAAAAATGTCGTTGTTATCATGCTTGACCGCGCGGTCGGTTCGTATCTTCCTTTGGTGTTTAACGATCTGGAATATTTAAAAAATAAATTCGCGGGTTTTGTGTATTACCCCAATACGGTTTCGTTTTATTCACATACCATTTTAGGCGCCCCTCCGCTTTTTGGCGGGTATGAATACACGCCTGAAAATTCTCATAAAAGAAAAGACCTCCTAATGCGCGACAAGTACAGTGAAGCGACGCTTATGATGCCGACACTCTTTAAAAGTAATGGATATTCCGCTTCTATTTTTGACATTCCCTATGTGAATTTTACGGACGCGCAATTCTTTACCGAAAAAGGCGTTTCCGTCCAAAACTTCGCCGGGGAATACGCTGATTTATTTCTGAAAAGGCTTGGGGAAAGCGCTCTTTTAAACAGTAAACCGGAACTGCGGCTCAGGCGGAATTTTGTGATGCTTGGGTTATTTATGATTTCCCCGCCCGTTTTACGCAAGGCCATATACCGCGACGGATCGTATTGGGACACGATGGAAAACAACCGGCAGGATTTTATTGGGGGAATTAACAGTTATTCAATCTTGTATTTCTTGCCGGAGTTAACAAAAACCGCCGATTCGGGAAATGATTTTATTCTTTTGGCGAATCAGCTTCCACACGAAGAGCTGTTTTTGCAGTATCCCGAATATAAACTTACTTCACAGGTAACCGATTTTGGTCCCGATTTTTTTAATGGCGATCCATCTTCTTTGATGCATTACCACGTCAACGCCGCCTCATATATTCTTTTGGCAAGGTGGTTTGACGCTTTGCGGGAAATGGGTGTTTATGACAATACTCGTATCATTATCGCCGCCGACCATGATACTGTAGCCTATGGTACAGGAGGTAACGTGAAACCCCTTCTCCCGGAAATAGCGAACAATGGATGTAATCCGGTTCTACTCGCGAAAGATTTTTCCGCGTCCGGCGATATAAAGACGGATCCGGCGTTTATGACCAACGCGGACGTCCCTTTAATCGCCGTGAACGGTATAATTCCCGGCGCGAAAAACCCGTTTACCGGAAACGAACTAAAACCGGATAAAGAAAACGGTGTTAATATTCTCCAGGGAGATTTCGGCCAGCCGCGGGATTATCCGGGATACGCCGCGCTGGATAAAAATTCCCATTTTCTTCACGTAAAAGACAGTATTTTTGTCAAGGAAAACTGGACGGGAATTTTCAAAGAATACGCCGATGGAAACAGAAGATAACCCGCCGCGGCGTATCCACATTCCACTATTTTATTCGTGGCGAGGTATGTTGATTCTCAGTATTTCCAAGATATCTCTTATGTTTCTAATTTCATATTGCATGTCTTTCAATTTTCCAAATCCATATTTCGCGTAAATAAAGGGTACGCCGTTTTTCACGCTTGCCTCATAATCCCACGGTGTGTCTCCTGCATATACCGGTGAGATTAATTTATAATCATCTATTATTTTCTTTATGTTTTTATCCTTTCCCAATCCGGTTTCCCCGGAACTTTTATACCCCGTAAATATTTTGCCAAATCTTTTCTTTTCGATAAAATTTTCTATGTATCCTTTTAAACAATTGCTTACGATAAATAATTTTTTATGTTTACATAATATTTTTAATGTATCCCGTTCATGGGGGAATATTCTTCCGCCAATATTTTTCATAAATACGGGTTCGTTTTCTTTATATAATTCTATTATTCTTTCATAGTCTGTTTTATTTATAAACGTAAAATGTTCCGGCAAAATAATATCCAGCGGTGAACCCGATATTTTTTTAACCAGCTTTCTGTCTATTCTATCATTATATCCGCACTGTTCAAATGATGTATTCCACGCCATCGCGCAGGCGGAAGCCGCGTCCCATAATGTGCCGTCCAGGTCAAATAGCACACTGTCTATTTCTTTATCCAGCAAATCCATAAATTCATGTTACACTATTTCTATTATTCACGCCATAAATTGGGGAAGGCTGGCGCGAAAACGGGGAACGAGTGAATGACCGCGGCGGCATAGCCGCCGGAGCCGGCCTGAACCCCGCGCCGCCAAAACGGTATGGCCGGGGCGCGCTTTTTCCGGGCGCGCTCGTCCCTAAGCGCCGGCGGCTTTCGCCGCGGACATGGCGGCTTCCAGCATCTCCTGGTATCGCGCCGCGGCTTCTTCCATGGGACACATATCAACCCGTATCCTGCCATACTCCAGGATAAGACCCTTGTTGCAGAGCTTTATTAACTGATCCGTACTGTGGCTTACAAAAAGCACGGTCCTCCCCTGGCGCGCGCTTAGATCGCTCATTTTATTCAGGGCCTTCTCCCTAAAGGCCGCGTCCCCCACGGCCAGCACTTCGTCGGCGATGAGGATCTCGCTTTCCAGGTGCGCGGCAATGGAAAAACCCAGCCGCACGTACATCCCCGAGGAATAGCGCTTTACCGGGGTATCGATGTGGCGTTCTATTTCGCTAAAGGCGATGATCTCCTCCAGCTTGCGGGTTACCTCCCGGCGTTTCATCCCCAGGATGGCGCCGTTCATGTAGATGTTCTCCCGGCCCGTCAATTCCCGGTGAAAGCCCGTTCCCACTTCCAAAAGGCTGGCTATCCGGCCCTTTACGTGAAAACAGCCCCCGGTAGGGGCGGTGATCCGGCTTAGGATCCGGAGCAGGGTACTTTTGCCCGCCCCGTTCTTTCCCATGATCCCAATCCGGTCCCCCCGCTCTATTTCCAGATCGATCCCTGAAAGGGCCCAAAACCCTTTTTTGTCGTAAACCGCGCCCTGGCCTATCTTTAGATTCGGATCTTCCCGGCCAAAGAGACGGGCAAAGTAACTCTGCAAGTCCTGCCATAAAACGCCGTTGTTGATAACCCCCAGCCTGTAGTACTTGGAAAGGTTTTCTATCTTTATCGCGAGGGCCATTATATCACATCCATAAACGTGCGTTCCGTACGGGTATAAAGCATCAGTCCAAATAACGTTACCAGGACCGTTACGGCAAGGCTGACCGCCGTCATTGCCGGGGGAACTTCCCCCGCGCCGTAAAACCAGACCCGGAACAGTTCCATGGGGGCGCTTACGGGATTAAAGTAAAACAGGAACCGCAGTTTTTCCGGCACCTGGGACAGGGGGTAAACCACGGGGGTTACGTACATGGCCAGCCGCAGGGCCAGGTCCAAAACGTGGCTCAGGTCCCGGTACTTGGTGGTCAGGGCGGTCATGATCATCCCGCAGCCCGCGCCCAAAGCCCCAACCCAGAGGATCATCAGGGGAAAGAGGAAGGCGTAGACCGTGGGGCGTACGGGATTACCGTTGAGGATGTAGTAAACCAAAAAGGCCATGAGCATGACAAACTGGATTATCATCCTAAACACGGCGCTGAAGGTGGTGGCTATGGGAACGGAAAGCCGGGGAAAGTATACCTTGCCGAACACATCCACGTTGGACAGGAAGATCCCCGAGGCGCTGTTCAGGCAGGTGGAAAAATAGGTCCAGAGCATGGTGCCGCCGTAGTAAAAGAGAAGTACCGGCACACCTCCCGTGCCTATGCCGGCTATATTCCCAAAGGCGAAAGCGTAAACCAGGGTGGACAAGAGGGGGCTTATTATATACCACAGGGGTCCCAGGATTGTCTGTTTGTATATGGTGGTAAGATCCCGGATAAAGAACATCAGGATCAGATCCCGGTACCGGATCAGTTCCCGCAGTTTAATGTCCAAAAGCTTATACTTTGAGGATACGGTTAAATCCCAGTCCATCGTCTTTCCGTCCGCCAAGTCAACACCATCCATGTTTAGATTTGTTTATCAGTATAACAGCGTTTTTCCAGTCACGCAACAAGGGTGTCAAGGATTCGCCGGGGTGGGGGGAGAATTTTTCCGGGCCAGGACCATCAACAGCGCCACATCCCCCTGGCGGACCCCGGGAATCCGGGCGGCCTGGCCGACGGTCAGGGGCCGCGCGGTTTTAAGTTTTTCCCGGGCCTCCGCGGAAAGCCCCGCCAGCGCGCCGTAGTCCAGGGCCGGATCGAGTTTTACCCTGTCCATTCTAGCGTTTCGCTGGATAATTTTTCTTTCTTTTTCTATATACCCGGCGTATTTTTGATCCAGCAGAACCCGCTGAACCCATTCGGGGGGAAAGTTTTCCAGCTCCGGAATTTTGTCCGCCGCGATCCGCGCCAAAGGGTCCCCCGGTCCCCGGCTTTGTTTATCCAAAAGTTCCCGGATTGTCTCCAGGGTTTCGGTTTTTCGCAGGAAGCGTTCCCAGCGGCGGCGATCCACCAGGCCGGCGGCCCTGCCCTTGGGGGTAAGCCGGGTATCCGCCGTGTCGTGCCGCAGGAGAAGCCGGTGTTCCGCCCGGCTGGTGAACATCCGGTAAGGTTCGGAGGCGCCCAGCGTGGTCAGATCGTCGATCAGCACCCCGGTATAGGCCTCGTCCCGGCCCAGGATCAGCGGGGGTTCCCCCCGGATCTTCAAAGCGGCGTTGATCCCCGCGACGATCCCCTGGGCCGCGGCCTCCTCGTAGCCCGAACTGCCGTTGGTCTGGCCCGCGCAAAAAAAACCCGCGAGGCGCTTGCTTTCCAGGGAGGGAAAAAGGTCCAGGGGATCCAGGTAATCGTACTCCACCGCGTAGGCGGGCCGGACTACGCGGGCCTTTTCCAGGCCGGGGATGGTGTGGATAAAGGCTTCCTGCGCGTCCTCGGGAAGGGAAGAGGAAAGTCCGTTAAGGTACATCTCGCTGGTGTAGAGTCCTTCGGGTTCCACAAAGATGTGATGCCGGTCCCTGCCGGGGAAGCGCGTTACCTTATCCTCAATGGAGGGGCAGTACCGGGGACCCGCGCCCCGGATCTTTCCGCCGTAAAGCGGGGAACGGTGTATGTTTTCCCGGATGATCCGGTGAGTTTCCGCGGTGGTGCAGGTGATCCAGCAGGGGCGCTGTTCACCGGGGAAGGAAAAATCCGCGCCTTCCTCGTAATCAAAAGAAAAGGGAGCGGCTTCCTCGCCATCCTGTCTTTCCATTTTGCCGTAATCAATAGTATCCCCGGCGACGCGCGCGGGGGTACCGGTCTTAAGGCGTCCCGCGGGAAAACCCCGGCTCCGCAGAAAGGTCCCCAGCCCCAGGGCGGCCTCCTCCCCCAGCCTGCCTTCGGGGGCGTCGTAGTCGCCGATAAAAATCTTTCCTTCCATGAATGTTCCCGCGGCGAGGATCACCGTTTCTCCGCCGATCTCCCGTCCCCGGGCGGTGCGTACCCCGGCGGCGCGGCCCAGCGCCTGGAAACCGTTCTTTTCCCCAGTCTCCTCGATGATAAGTTCCACCACCGTGTCCATCATCACGGAAAGATCTCGCTGATCTTCAATGACCCGCCGGGCGGCGTTTTGATACGCCAGCTTATCCGCCTGAGCCCGGGGGGCTTGAACCGCGGGTCCCCGGGATCTGTTCAACACCCGGTACTGGATCATCGTTTTATCGATCAACTTGCCCATCTCGCCCCCCAGGGCGTCCACTTCGCGAACCAGATTTCCCTTGGAAAGCCCCCCCACCGCGGGATTGCAGGAAAGAGCGCCGATACGATCCGGGTTCTGGGTGATTAGGAGGGTCCTCATTCCCAGCCGCGACGCGGCCAGAGAAGCCTCGATCCCCGCGTGTCCTCCGCCAATTACGATACACTCATAATCCATGACAAACAAAAGTGTACCAAACTATGAAAAGAAATTCTCTTTAATTCATTCATTTTTATCGCGATTGCCCTTGCGGTTTTTTTTTTTTCGTTATACGATAAAGTAACTTAATTACAAGGAGTTATCATGCCTGAAACTAAGACCGCCAAAAAACCGGCGGTAAGGAAAACCGCGGCGGTCAAGAAACCCACGGCGGCGGCCAAAAAAACCACCGCCGCTAAAAAACCCGCGGCGGCCAGAAAACCGGCGGTTAAAAAAGCAGTGGTCAAAAAACCTACGGACACGCCTGTGGAACCCGCTCCCAGTTCCAGTTTTCCCTTTTTCTAATTCGCGGTGACGCTCCGAGGGGTTATAACCCGCCCTTGAGCTTCAGCCGTTTCCGCTTACTTACCCAGGCAGAAACGGCTGAACATCGCGTCTAAAATATCAGCGGAAGAGATCTCTCCCGTAATTTCCCCTAAAGCGTTTAACGCGTCCCGCAAAAGGGGGGCGATTAAATCCAGCGGTTCGTTCCTGTCCGCCAGACCCAGCGCTTCTTCCAGGGCGGCAAGCGCCCGGTCGATCAAATCTTTTTGCCGGGAAGTACCCAGGCCGGCGGACGAGGTCCCTCCCAAACCCGCGAAAGCCCCGGTTTGATCGGGACCGGCCAAAAGAGCCCCCAGGGAACGGCACAGTTCTTCCATGCCCTTCCCCGTTTTAGCGCTCACCTCCGCGAGACCGGGAAAATGTTTCCGCGAATCCTCCGGCGCGCCGTTTATATCCGCCTTGTTCCACACCAGAAGAATCCGGCGGCCGGCCGCGAGAAATTCCTCATCCTCCCCGTTCATTCCCCGGGAACCATCCACCACGTAGAGGATCAGATCCGCCTCCCCGATGAGTTCCCTGCTCCGTTCAATACCCAGGGCTTCCGCCGGCCCCACCGGATTCCCCGGGTCCACCGGGTCCGCCGCGGGGTCCCTAAGCCCCGCCGTGTCCGCGAGCCGCAGGGGAATTCCCTCCAGGGAAATCGACGCCTCTATCCAGTCCCTGGTGGTACCCGGCGTTTCCGTTACAATGGAGCGGTCCTCGTTCAAGAGGGCGTTGAAGAGGCTCGATTTTCCCGCGTTGGGCCTGCCGGCGATCACCGCCAGGGCCCCTTCCTGGTACAGCCTTTCCCGCCGGTACGAGGCCGACAAATTCCGCAGCCCCCGAAGGGCGTCCTCCGCGATGTCCCGGCGGGGAAGGCAGCCCGCCTCTTCCTCCAGGGAATCCGCGGAAAGGGAATCAAACTCATCCTCCGAGTAATCCAGGCGGTGTTCCGCGGCGATCACCGCTTCCAGAAGCTTGTCCCGGATCCGCCTGATCTCCCTTTCCAGCGCCCCGGAAAGGCGGCGGGCGGCCCGTTCCAAAGCGCCCCGCGTTTTGGCGGAAACCAGCTCCATCACCGACTCGCAGCGGGTTAGATCGATTTTACCGTTCATAAAGGCCCGGAAACTGAATTCCCCGGGCAGGGCGTCCTGAAAGCCCGCCTTCCGCAGGGTATCCAAAACCGCCTTTGCCGCCGCCGCGCCCCCGTGGCAGGAAATGTCCGCCCCCTCCTCGCCGGTGTAGGACCGGGGAGGGCGGTACACCGACACCAGCACCTCGTCAAGGGGAACGCCCCCCGGACCGGCGATCCAGCCATGGACCACGGTGTTCCCCGGCGCGGCCCGCAGAGCCCGGGGGCGGGAAAAAATCCCCGCCAGCAGATCCACCGCGCCCTGGCCGCTGGTCCGGATCAGGATCAACGCGCCCTGACCCGATGCCTGGGCGGCGATGGGACAGGTATCGCCGTAGCCCCTCATCCCCTAAAACCTTTCAAAAAACCGGCCCGTAACCGTGTTGAAAGCCGCGGCCTGTTCCCGCCCGGCCTGCCGGTCCTTGTCCGGGACGGCGTTTTTTACGCCGTTCAAAACCCGGTTCACCTGGAGTTCCAACTCCTCCCGGGAAACGCTGAGCAGGATAAAACCCCAGTACTCGGCGGACTCCCCTTCCCCGCCAAAGATCCAGGTATCATCCTCCTTCCGGGCGCCCCAAAAGACGGTCCGGTAGGCGGCCTTAATGGTCTGCTCATACAGGGGGCCGTAAAACGCGTCGGGCTTTACCCCCTTGTCCCGTTCCAGGGCGTCCCGTTCCAGCCGGGCCCGGATCCGCTCCGCCGCCAGCCGGGAAAAATCCTGCTCGGCGTGGAAATTCCGGATCCACTGGTTTATCACCGCCCGGTTCGCGTTGTGGACCTGGGCGACAAACAGGTAAGACCCTTGATAGGCCCCGAGGGCTTCCAGCCCCTCTATGCCCCGGTCCAGGTAGGTTCTGATCCAGGGGGCCAAAGCCGCGCCGTACTCCCGGTTTTTGTAATTCCGGATCCGCGGGCGGGGAATGGTTTTTTGGGGCGGCAGGGGCTCCGCGATTTCGGGCGGCGGCTCCGGATCCCCCCGCGCGGCCGCGGGGGCGGCTGTTTGGGAGGCCCCATAAGGAAGCTGGGAGGAACAGGAAAACAGGAACCCGAGGACCGTCAAAACCGCCAGGGGCGGAAAAAAGTGTCCCGGCTTTGCCGATCGCGCCGGCCCCGTCGGTTTTGCCGATTTCACCGCTCCATCATACCACGGGGAGGGCGTCATGGTAAGAACCGCCCGCTCGTCAAAACCGGACAAACCCGCTATACTACATGTATGCGGCGGGGACCAGCCCCGGACCCGGCTTCCCGGGCCACCAGGGCGCTGATACATCTGGATCACCTAAAAGAAAACATCGCCCTGGTCAAAGAAAAAACCGGCGTCCGGGTCTGCGCGCCCGTCAAAGCCAACGCCTACGGCCACGGCGCCCTGGCCGTGGCGAAAACCGCGCTGGCCGCGGGGGCGGCCTATCTGGCGGTGGCCACCGTGGAGGAGGGGGAAGAACTCCGGGGAGGAGGAATCACCGCCCCGATCATCCTTCTTTCCATTCCCCTGCCGGAAGAAATAGACCGGCTTATCGCCCTGGATCTGGAACCCCTGGCGGGGGACGAGGAGTACCTGGCGGCCCTGGAAGGGGCCGCCGCCAAAGCGGGAAAACGCGCCGCCGTCCATTTAAAGATAGACACCGGCATGGGCCGCATAGGCTGCCGGCCCGGCGGGGCGGTTTCCCTGGCCGCCCGGATCGCGAAAAGCCCTTCCCTGACCCTGGCGGGAACCGCCACCCACCTGGCGGCTTCCGATTCCCCCGCGGTGGAGGACCGGGCCTTTACCGGGCGGCAGCTGGAACTTTTTTCCGCGGCGGTGGAAGCTGTCAAAGCCGCGGGAATCGATCCGGGCCTGGTACACGCCGCCAACACCGGGGCCGTGGCCTTTTACCGCGAGGCCTGGTTTGACATGGTTAGGCCGGGGATCTTGCTCTACGGCTACGCCCCGGCGGACGGGGAAGGAAAACCCGCCATGGCCGTAAAACCCCTGATGGAACTTTCCAGCGCCCTGGTTTTTATCAAGGAACTTAAAAAGGGCGAAACCGTTTCCTACGGCCGGACCTGGACCGCGGCGGAGGACACCCTGATTGGGACCCTGCCCCTGGGGTACGCCGACGGCCTTTCCCGGCGGCTCAGCAACAACTGGACGGCGCTGATCGAACCGGCGGGGGACGCGCCGGTCCCGCGGCCCCTGGTGGGGAGGATCTGCATGGATCAGTGCATGGTCGATCTGGGCCGGGACAGCCGGGCCCGGCGCTGGGACAGGGTCGCGATCTTTGGCGGCCCGGCCCCCCACGCCGGCGTCATGGCGGCCCGGCTTAACACCATCCCCTACGAGGTAACCTGCGGCATCAGCGGGCGGGTTCCCCGGATATATATGGAGTAAAAAGCGGCCCCGGCCGCGCTAGATAAGGAGTTCGCATGATAAAGAAACACGGCCTTTACGATGATGATGACGACGATGACGAGGAGGAGGAAGAAAACGAAGGCGGCGGGCCCGATCCCCTGCTGGTGAAGATGCTTAAAACCCGGACTATCCTCCTTTCCGGGGAGATCAACAAGGACCTGGCGGAACGAACCATCCGGCAGCTCCTGCTGCTGGAGGAGGAAAACGATGAGCCGATCCGGGTCTTCATCGATTCCCCCGGGGGTGACGCCGACGCGGGGCTGGCGATCTTCGACATGATCCGCTTTGTCAACGCCCCGGTGTGGACCGTGGGGATGGGCCTGGTGGCCAGCGCGGCGGCAATCATCCAGCTCGCGGCCCCCAGGGAACGGCGGGCGGGGCTTCCCAACAGCCGCTACCTGATACACCAGCCCCTTTCGGGAATCCGGGGGGTGGCCACGGACATTGAAATCCACGCCCGGGAACTGGAAAAGCTCCGGGAAAAGCTCAACCGGCTCATCGCCGGCGAAACCGGAACCGCCCTGGAACAGGTGGAAAAAGACACCGACCGGGACTTTTGGATGAACGCCGAAGAGGCGGTCCATTATGGGCTGATCGCGAAGATCATCCAGCGCCGGGGAGAACTGACGTGAACCGGGCGCGAAACCCCAGGCCCCGGGGCCGGGCGCGGCGCGCGGGGGCCGCGCTTTTCGCCGCCGCGGCCCTGACCGCCGCCCCCCTGGCCCTAAACGCCCCGGCCTTCGCCGCCGAGCCCCCGGCGGCGGCAAAACCCGTGACGCGCTCCGTTCTGGGGGGAACCTTCCTGATGGGATCCAGGGGGGAGGCGATCAGAACCGTGGAAGCGAGGGTGAGTTCCTTTTTTATCTCCGAAACCGAGGTAACCCAGGACCTGTACACCGCGGTGATGGGAGAAAACCCCTCCTACTTTAAGGGGGGCGATCTTCCCGTGGATTCGGTGAGCTGGTTTGAGGCCGCCGCGTTCTGCAACGCCCTCAGCGTCCGGGCGGGCCTTCCCCCGGCCTATGTTATCAACGGGGAAAACGTTGTCTGGGACCGGAAGTCCCGGGGCTACCGGCTTCCCACCGAGGCGGAATGGGAATACGCCGCCCGGGAGGGAAGGTACGGCGCCCTGGGTTCCGAGCCCCTGGGCCGGGCTTTCTTCGCCGGCTGCCCCCCCTCCGTAAGCGAGGGGGACTATACCCGGCTTGCCATGGACTACGGCTGGTTCAGGCTGAACAGCGTGATTGACAAACGGCAAAGCACCCAGCCGGTAAAAGGCAAGCTTCCCAACAAACTGGGCCTCTACGACATGAGCGGCAATGTCTGGGAATGGTGCTGGGACTGGCAGGACGATTACCCCCCGGAACCGGTAAGCGATTACGCGGGTCCCGCGGGGGGCAAATACAAGGTGGCCCGGGGCGGCTCCTACTTTAACGACCTGAAACAGCTTACCACCACCACCCGGACGGGCAACGACCCCGCGTTCAAGTACCGGACCACGGGATTCAGGATCGCCCAAAACGGCTAGGCCAAAACCGGCGCGGGGGCGCGGGATACACTTCGCTATCCTGAGCGCCTCCGCGGACTTTAGTCCGGCTTGCCGGTCCTCTTCGTTAACCGCCCTGTCATCCGCGGCTTGCCGGGTTGAGCGCGTAAACCGCGCGGCCGGCGGCGGCCTTCCGATACCGCGCCGGCGGCAAGGCAAGGCGCGGCGCGGGAGACCGGCGGCTCACCGAAGGCTTGACAACACCATGATGATACCGTACAATAACTGGACAGAATGGGAGCGGCCAACATTCTTCAATTTGCCTTGTTATGGAGAAAATTAAAATGATGAAAAATCCAGAAGCGACAATCGGCAATCTAATTGATAAACAGGGGATTAGCTTCATAGGTTCCGTTGATGAAAACGGTTATCCAAACACAAAGGCAATGCTGCCTCCCGTTAAAAGGGAAGGCATAAAAACATTTTATTGGCACACCAACAGCCCGTCGATGAGGATAAAACAATATCGAAACAATCCAAAGGCTTGTGTCTATTTTTATGATAAACGTTTTTTTCGCGGCGTAATGTTGAAAGGAAAAATGGAAGTATTGGACGATGAAAATACTAAAAAGAAAATTTGGAAGGATGAATATTCGGTGTATTATAAGGGCGGGATGAACGGCGGGGATTTTATAATAATAAAATTTACGGCGGAAACCGGAAGGTATTACAGCGACTTTAGTTCGGAGGATTTTCAAGCGGGATAAATAACGCGCTGAATAAAATAACGGCGCGCCG
Source organism: Treponema sp. (assembly GCA_031257195.1). Classification (GTDB taxonomy): domain Bacteria; phylum Spirochaetota; class Spirochaetia; order Treponematales; family Breznakiellaceae; genus JAIRPD01. The sequence goes on from JAIRPD010000001.1 coordinate 36,943, forward strand.
GTATACGGCGCGTAACGGGCTTGCGCGCGCTTTTTGTCCCGCCGGACAAACCGGGCCCTGGGGCGGTTCGGGCCGCAACGGGAATGTTACCATCACCGCCTCGGGGCGGCGGCGATTACAACCGCCGCTCACGCGGCGTATGTAAAGAGTTAGTACCACCGCTTGCGCGGTGCGGTCGCCGCAAACAGCGGCGGCAAATAAAACCGCCTGGCCCGGTAAGCGGTCAGGCACAAAGAGAGGTTACAAATGCCTAAATCAATCGTAGTTAACCCCAAGGAGGCGCGGAAGCCCCAGGTCCTCAAGCTCAAGGACATTCCGGTCAATCAGTACAAACCTGACTTCAAAAAAGAAGCTGAACGCTACGGCACAGAGCGGCTGGTGCGGGTCTGGCACGACATGGTGGTGATCCGGGAGTTCGAGAATATGCTCAACACCTTCAAGACCCAGGGGGCCTGGAACGGTATTGAGTACAACCACAAAGGGCCGGCCCACCTTTCCATGGGGCAGGAAGCCTCGGCGGTGGGCCTCTGTCTGAACCTTGACACCGGCGACTACATCTTCGGCAGCCACCGCAGCCACGGCGAAATCCTGGCCAAATGTTTTTCCGCGCTCTGGCAAATGTCGCGTAACGCGGAAGGCGAGAAAAAACTTGAGGCGATAATGAAGGGCTTCCTTGACGGCGAAACCCTCGCCGTTGCCGAAAAGATTCCCCACAAGGGCGCGCAAGACCTGGCGGAGAACTTTGTCCTCTACGGCACGTTAGCTGAAATCTTCGCCCGGAAAGCGGGCTTTAACCGGGGGCTCGGCGGCTCCATGCACGCCTTTTTCACCCCCTTCGGCTCAATGCCCAATAACGCCATCGTGGGCGGCTCCGCGGACATTGCGGCGGGCGCGGCGCTGTACAAGCGGATCAACCGCAAGAGCGGCATCGTCATCGCCAATATCGGCGACGCCTCCATGGGCTGCGGCCCGGTCTGGGAAGCGATGATGTTATCCGCCATGGACCAGTACCGCACCCTGTGGCCGGAGCAGGCGGGGGGCGCTCCGCCGGTGCTCTTTAACTTCTTTAACAATTTTTACGGCATGGGGGGACAAACCTCAGGCGAGACCATGGGATACGGCTTTATGGCCCGTGTGGGCGCGGGGGTGAACCCCGACAACATGCACAGCGAGCGGGTGGACGGCTATAACCCGCTGGCCGTGGCCGACGCCGTTACCCGCAAAAAAGAGATACTCCTTGCGGGCAAGGGACCGGTGCTTATGGACACCCTCACCTACCGGATTTCAGGCCATTCGCCCTCTGACGCTTCCAGTTACCGCACGCCGGAAGAAGTAAAGCTCTGGCAGGAAGCGGACTCCATCGAAGCCTACGGCGCGTACCTGGTTGAAAACGGCG
>JAIRPD010000070.1 GCA_031257195.1 Treponema sp.
GCCGGAAATCCCAGGGGCGTATATGGGGAGTTTCGCCCGCGGCGAAACTCCAACGCAAGCCGCAAAGCGGTTCGCGACAGCGCCATCCCTGGCGGGGCGGGTTGTTGTTTCGGGGAAATGGCTTGCGGAGATGATCCGGGCCTTAATCATACCGATCATTGTACCCCTCTTGTGATAGATGTCAACAATTTTTTTTGCTTTTTTTTACTTTTTTTCGCGAAGCCCCCCGCGGGCTTGCCGTGAAAACAGCCGCGTCCCCGCGGCCTCCCCGCCCCCGGCCCGCGCGGCGGAGTGTCCCGGCCCCCCGTCCCGTTCAGGGTTCCAGCGGGGCCTTAACAAAGACCCGCAGAGCGCCAATCCCCAGGAGCGTTACCAGCGTAACCACCCCCCCGGCGGCGGCGGTACCCAGGAGTACCGCCGGCAGAGTCCTCCGTTTGGGGAGCCCCAGAATCCAGGCCCCCAGGGTCCCCGTCCACGCGCCGGTAACCGGCAGGGGGATAGCCACAAAAAGGGCCACCCCCAGAGGACCCCACCTTTCCACCCTGGCCCGGAGTTTTGTTCTGGCCCGTTCCACAAAGCGGTCAAAAAGGGCCCGGTACCAGCCCAAACCGCCGGTCGTTTCCGCCGGGGACGCGCCGGAGGGAGCCGGCGGGCCGTAAAAAAGCCGGTGCGCCGTGGAGAGGAACAGCCAGCAGCCGGGGGCGGCCAGGGCGTTCACCGCCGCGGCGAAGGGCCAGGCGATAAACCAGGAAACCCCGTGGGCCAGGGCAAAGGGAATCCCCCCCCGAAGTTCCGATATAGGAAGAATAGAAAGAAGCGCGGTCCAGAGGTAGATCATAGGGGTTACTACACCACAGTTCCCGTCTCTTGTCAATTCATGGGGAGGGGGAGTTGGCCCCGGGCTTACGGCGGGCCTCCCGATCCCCGGCGGCTTCAACCGCCGGCCAGCAGTTTGGCGATGGCCCTTCCCGCCTTGCCCCGGTGGCTCAGGCGGTTTTTTTCCTCCTCCGTCAGTTCCGCCACGGTACAGCCCCGGCGGGGGAGGTATACCAGGGGATCGTAACCAAACCCCCCGGACCCCCGGGCGGCCCCCAAGCCGCTTACGATTTCCCCCTCCAGGGTTTCCTGAACGGCGTAGAACCGGTCCGGGGACCAGAGCAGGACCATGGCGCAGACAAAACGCGCGTCCCGCCGGGAGGCCGCGCCCAGTTCCTCCAGGAGCAGGGCGTTTCTTTGGGGGCTGTCCAGCTTGACCCCGCCGGTTTCCGAGCCGTACCGGGCGGAGTGGATCCCCGGCCTGCCCCCCAGGGCGTCCACGCACAGCCCCGAATCGTCCGCCAGGACCGGGCCGGGGGCCCCGGGGCGGGACCCCCGGTTTCCGGCCTCCAGCAGCCGGTACAGGGCCCGGGCCTTGAGGAGGGCGTTTTCCATAAAACTGGAACCCGTCTCGGGGGGGTCAAAGTCCGCGATTCCCCCCTCCCCGGGGAGCTTGAGGACATGCCCCCCCAAAATAGCGGCCAGTTCGTTCTTTTTATGCCCGTTCCCCGAGGCGAGCCAGATAGTCATGGAACCCCCTAAAGGACTTGTTTGCGAACAGCCCTTTTTTTACTTTAATTTTATTCCGCCCCGCGGTATACTGTGCGGGTGGATATAGCTTTTGGCCATTCTAACATGGATCTGGATTGTCTGGGATCGCTCATCCTGGTAAAAAAGCTTTTTCCCGGCTACAAGCTGGTGCGGAGCAGGCTTATCCATCCCGCCGCCTACAGTCTTTACAATCTCTACCAGGGGTACTTTAATTTTTTGAACCCCGGGGACATTAAAGACGAGCGGGTGGAAAATATCATTATCGTGGACACCTCTACGGCGGAGCGGGTGAAGGAGTACTTTAACTGTATCCGCGGCCCGGAGCCGAAGATAACGATTTACGATCACCACCCGGGGAACAACTGCGATATTCAGGGGGCGAAGCTGATCGGCTCTTCCTGGGGCTCGAACACCACCTTTATGTGCAAACTCGCCATGGACCGGGGGATCGTTTTGGAGAGCGAGGAGGCTACCATCGCCTTAACGGGGATCTACGCCGACACGGGCCGGTTGATCTACGAAAATGTCCACCGGGAAGACCTGGAGGCGGCGGCCTGGCTTTTGGATATGGGGGCCTCCCTGCGGCTGGTTAAATCTTTTCTGGAAACCCTCAAGGAGGATGTACAGATGGAGGTCCTTAACCAGCTTCTGCTCCTGATCAGCCCCAGGGTTATTCAGGGCCACGAGCTGTTGTTCAGCTATTTGGAGCTGGAGAATAACATTCCCGGGCTGGCGGCGGTGGTGGAGAAGATCATGGAAATAGAAAACCCCGACGCCTATTTTGCCGTGTTCTTTATCCGCAAAAACAGGACTATCCTGGTGATAGCCCGCAGCCAGCGGGAGCGGATAGACCTTCACGCCCTTTTGGCGCCCTACGGCGGCGGCGGGCACCAGCTGGCGGCGTCGCTGATGCTCCGGGGCCAGGAGGGCAAGCGCTTTAACCAGGAATTTCTGGATTACCTGGAACGGTTCCTGGCTCCCGCCACCCGGGCCGGGGACATTATGACCCGGGAGGTGCTTACGATAGACGAGAACCGCAGCGTGATGGAGGCTTCCCTTTATATGGAAGAGGTAAACCACACGGGGCTGCCGGTGTTGGACAGCGGCGGGCGGCTGACGGGTTTTTTAAGCCTCCGGGACATTATGAAAGCCCGCCGGGCCTCCCAGATGCATTCCCCCGTTAAGGCTTATATGTCCCGGAATACGGTAAGCTCCCATCCGGGGATTACCATGCGGGAGGTGGAGCGGCTTTTCTACAAGCATCGCATTGGCCACCTGCCCATCGTGGAGGACGGGAAACTGGCCGGTATCGTTACCCGGTGGGATTACCTGGAATACAAAAAACGGCGCGGGACCCAGCGATGAACAGCGGTTTTTTTGCCGCCCTGGCGGAAGATTCCGGTGAGCGGAACATGGCCCGGCTGGACCTGCGGGATGGGGACGCCCGGGTCCTGATAATAAGCGATCTCCACATGGGCGCCGGCCCCCGGGACGATCTGGCCCACAACGGAAAGCTTTTGATCACCCTGCTGGAGCGCTACTATTACCCCGGGGGCTGGTATCTGGTCCTCAACGGCGACGTGGAAGAGCTGCAGCGTTTTTCCCTTTCCGCCGTCCAGGAACGCTGGCAGGACCTGTACCGGGTTTTCGGCCTCTTCGCCGCCGGGGGCCGGTTTTTTAGAACCCTGGGAAACCACGACGAGGAACTGGTCTTTGAGAAAAACTATCCCTATCCCCTGTATCAAGCCCTCCGAATCGAGACCGCCCAGCTTCCCCTCTACGTGTACCACGGCCACCAGTCCTCCCGGATGTACACGGACTTTAACGTCCTGGCCCGCGGCCTGGTACGGTATATCCTCAAGCCCTTTGGGATAAAAAACATTTCCTCCGCCCGCGGTTCCCGCCGCCGTTTTTCGGTGGAAAAGGAGGCCTACGACTTTTCCATGCGGAACGCCTGTATCTCGATCATAGGCCACACCCACCGGGCGCTCTTTGAGTCCCTCAGCCGCTTTGAGTTTATCAAGTTTGAGATAGAGCGGCTCTGCCGGGATTATCCTTCGTCGGAGGGCCGGGAAAAGGAGCGCATCGCCGGCGAGGTGGCGGCCCTCCGGTCCGACCTGGGAAAGCTCAAGCGTTCCGAGCGGCGGGACGGGACCCGCCACAGCCTCTACGGGGACGACCTTCCCGTACCCTGCCTGTTTAATTCCGGCAGCGCCATCAACCGCCGGGGGATAAACGCCCTGGAACTGACCAACGACGACATAGCCCTGGTGTACTGGTTCACCGAGGGGGAGGGCTGGAAATTTGTTACCCGGCGGAACTACAGCGTGGAAAAGCTGCGGGAAACCCCCTACCGCCGGGTGGTCCTTAACCGGGACCGGCTGGAGTACATCAAGGCCCGGATGGAACTGCTGGGGCCCGCCGTACCCGCGCCGCCGTCCGCCCCGGAAGACGGCGAATGAGCCCTCCCGCCCCGGGGCGGAAAAAACAGCGGAAACATAAACCTCCCCGTAAATAAGAATAAAAAAAGTGAAAAAAACGCTTGCGTTATTACAAAAAGGGTATATACTGATAGACATATTTTTACGAACGAATAAAAACG
>JAIRPD010000033.1 GCA_031257195.1 Treponema sp.
GGCAGACCCCGTGTTCCGCCTCGCAGGTGAGCACGGTCCTGATTCGCACCGATTCCACCCCCGCCTCCTCGACGGCCTGGGCGATACTTTCGGTAATCTCCTCATTCACGTCGATGATCAGCTCCCCGGTGATCGGATGTTTAACCCGCTCCAGGGTATAGCGGCCCACAATCCGGTCGCCCAGGGGCTCCACAATATCTTCGCCGTCCTTGATGGCCGAGTAGGAAATGCCGTTGATCGTACCGCAGTCGTCCTCGTTCACCACCACATCCTGGGCGATGTCTACGAGCCGCCGGGTCAGGTACCCCGCTTCGGCGGTCTTCAGGGCCGTGTCCGCCAGCCCCTTCCGGGCGCCGTTGGTGGAGATGAAGAACTCAATGACGCTGAGCCCCTCCTTGAAGTTTGACCGAATGGGCAGCTCGATGATCTCCCCGCTGGGCTTGGCCATAAGGCCCCGCATCCCCGCGAGCTGGCGGATCTGGTTGCGGCTTCCCCGGGCGCCGGAATTGGCCATCATGTATACCGAATTAAAGCCGTCCCGGTCGGCCTCCAGGGTCTGCATCACCTTATTGGTCAGATCCTCGTTGGTCTTGGACCAGACCTCCACCACCCGGTTGTAGCGCTCTTCATTGGTAATGGTCCCCTGCCGCTGGTGGCGCTGAATTTCCTCTACCGCTGTGTTCGCCTTGTCGATCATCTCGGGCTTTTCCTTGGGTACCACAATGTCGTCCACCCCGATGGTGGCCCCGAAGACCGTGGCGTACTTGTAGCCCGTCGCCTTGATGGCGTCCAGCATCTTCACCGTGGTCCAGGAACCCTTCCCGTTGAAAATGGTTTCGATCAGGGCCCGCAGCTCCTTGTCCTTGAGCTCGTAGTTGATGAAGGGAATATCCAGGGGCATCTCCTCGTTGAACACGAGCCGCCCCGCGCTGGTTTCGATGAGGCCATCAGGGCCGGGTTTGACCGCGTGGCCCGCCTTGTCCCAGATCGGGCTCTTGGTGGGTTTCACCCGGATCGCCGCCTCCCATTCCAGGGACTTGGCCTCCACCGCCATGAGGATCTCTTCCATCGAAGAATACCGGGGCGCCTTGTCTTTGGTTTCGGGATTGTCCCAGCCGGGCCGTTTGGCGTGGGGCTTGATCCGGGTGAGGAAGTTGATCCCCAGGACCATATCCTGGGAGGGGAACACGATGGTCTTGCCGTTGGCGGGGTTCAGGAGGTTCCGGGCGCTGAGCATCAGGGTCCAGCACTCCATCTGGGCCGCCTGGGTCAGGGGCACGTGGACCGCCATTTGGTCCCCGTCGAAGTCGGCGTTAAAGGCGTGGCACACCAGGGGATGCAGCTTGATGGCCTTCCCCTCCACCAGGACCGGCTCAAATGCCTGTATCCCCAGGCGGTGGAGGGTGGGGGCCCGGTTCAGGAGCACCGGGTGTTCTTTCACCACCTCGTCCAGGATGGCGAAGACCTCGGGGGTCTCGGCCTCCACCAGCATTTTGGCCTTCTTGATGTTGTAGACCACATCCTTATCCACCAGCTTTTTCATGATGAAGGGCTTGAAAAGTTCCAGGGCCATCTTGGTGGGGAGGCCGCACTGCCACATCTTGAGGTCCGGCCCCACGGTAATCACCGAGCGGCCCGAATAGTCAACCCGCTTGCCCAGAAGGTTCTGCCGGAACCGGCCCTGCTTGCCCTTAAGCATATCGCTGATCGATTTGAGGGGCCGGTTGCTAGCCCCCTTGACCACCCGCTTTTTCTTGGAGTTGTCAAACAGGGCATCCACCGCCTCCTGGAGCATCCGCTTTTCATTGCGGATAATGATGTCCGGGGCGTTCAGGGTCTGGAGCCGCTTAAGCCGGTTGTTCCGGTTGATCACCCGGCGGTACAGGTCGTTCAGGTCACTGGTGGCGAAACGGCCCCCGTCAAGCTGGACCATGGGCCGCAGTTCCGGGGGAATCACGGGGATCACGTCCAGGATCATCCACTCGGGCTTATTGTCGGAATTGCGGAAATTCTCCACAATCTCAATGCGTTTAAGGAGCCGCTTGTTGCTCTTCGCCCCCTTCTCGATCATCTTGACCCGGAGTTCCGAGGCCATCGCGTCCAGGTCTATGTTTTCCAGCAGGGTCCGGATCGCCTCGGCCCCCATGCCGGCGGAAAAACTGCCGCCGTAGCGTTCCTGGGCTTCGTAGTACTCTTCCTCGGTAAGGATCTGGTTTTTTTTAAGGTCCGTATCCCCCCCGTCGATGACCACGTACTTTTCGTAGTACAGCACGGAGCGCAGCGCCGCCATGGTCAGGTCCAGGAGCAGGCCCATGCGGCTGGGCACGGAACGGTAGTACCAGATATGGGACACCGGGGCGGCCAGCTCTATATGGCCCATCCGTTCCCGGCGCACCTTAAAATGGGTTACCTCCACGCCGCAGCGATCACAGATAACCCCCTTGTAGCGGATCGACTTGAATTTACCGCAGTAACATTCCCACTCCTTGGTGGTGCCGAAAATCCGCTCACAGAAAAGACCGTCTTTTTCGGGTCTGAGGGTCCTGTAGTTTATCGTTTCGGGTTTCTTCACTTCCCCATAGGACCAGGCCCGGATCGTCTCCGGGCTGGCCAGCTTAATCATGATCGAATCAAAATCCTGTATGTCCCTCATTCATTTCTCCCGTGTTATTCCTGATTTTTCAGTTCCGTTACCAGTTCCATCAGACCCGCCGACTTCTCCCGCAGGCCCTTGAGTTCCCCATCCACCATGGAAACCAGCCTGTTGTTTTCCCCGGCGATGCCGTTTACCTCGTTCACCAGCGAGGTAACGGCTTTGCTGGAACCCGCCTGCTCATCCACTTTTTCCAGAATGGACCTGACCCGCAGCATCGTCTCCCGGACGGCCCGGCCCGCCTCGGTCAGGGACTGGGCGGTTTTTTCCGAAAGGCCCGTTACCTCGCTGATCGACGAGACCGCTTCCCGCATGCTGGTTATATTATCCAGCGCCAGCTTTTGCATATCGGTAATGCTTACTTCCACCTCCTGGGCGGCGGCCCTGGTTTTTTCCGCCAGCTTGCGGACTTCCCCGGCCACCACGGCAAAACCCTTGCCGGACTCGCCGGCGTGAGCGGCCTCTATGGAAGCGTTCATCGCCAGCAGGTTGATCTGGGCGGCAATGTCGGTGATCACGTTCATAATATTGCCCACGGTCTTGGACTGCTCCCCCAGTTTAGTCACGTTTTGCCGCAGGTTCCCGGTGAGGGCGGAAAGCCCATCCATGGCTTGCCCGGCCCGCCGGGCCATTTCCATCCCGGCGTCCACCTTCCGGTTGGATTCCTCGCTCTTGCCGGCGGCGTCCCCGGCGCTGCTGGAGATTTGCCGCACCCCCGCGCTAAGCTGTTCCATGGACGAGAGAATTCCCTGTATTTTTTCCGCCTGGGTCAGGCTGCCGTTTCTTACCCCGGAAACGCTGTTATAGATACTGGATACGGTGGTTTCCACCTCCGTACAGGCGGTTTCCACCCGCCCGGCCAGGCGGAGTATTTTCTCCACCGCCCCGCTTTCCTTTTCCGCCCGGGCCAGGGCTTCTTCCTCCTTGGCCCGGATGGTGTCGAACCCGGAGCTTAAGCTTTCCGCCATCCGCAGGAAGGCCCTTTGCATCACGGAAATTTCATCTTTTCCCACCACCTTCATCTGGGTTTTTAAATTTCCCTGGGCCATCATCTCCGCCGCCCGGGCGGTGGACTTTAGGGGGGCGCTGATCGAATGGAGGGTAAAAACACACAGGGGCCCCAGGACTATCAAAAACAGGGCGGCGGCAAGGCCCAGGACCAGATACATCCGGTCCCGTAAAAGCTTGTTCATCCGGGCGACCAACGCCGCCTTATGAAGGTTGATGTTGTCCACATAGATCCCCGTGGAAATCCAAATATCCGTGCCGGGGATGAACATGGAATAGGCCAGTTTGGGGGTGTTTTCCATGGAAGGGGGCTTGGGGAAAATAAAAGAAACAAACCCCCCGCCCTCTTGGGCCTTTTCGTAGAGTTCCTTTACATAGTACACGCCGTTCGCGTCCGCGGTGGCGCCCAGGTCTTCCCCTTCCCGCTGGGGCAGGGTGGGATGCATAAAAATCACCGTTCCATTGTAGGTAAAGTAATAGCCGGACTCGTCATCCTCAAAACGGTAATCCTGGATATAGGTTTTGATAACATCGTGCCGCGCCGCCGGATCGGTGATTCCCTCCAGCGCCTTGCCCAGGGCCGCGGCCATGGTCTCGGTCCCCAGCTTGATCTTTTCCTCCTGGCCCTCCATCATCACTTGTTCGGTATCGGCGATGCCGTCGTTTTTAACCTGGTCGGCGGTATAGAACAGGGCAAGCATTAAAGCCGCGGCGGATAAGAACAGTATCAAAATATTTGACAAGATCCTCGCGCCAATTGGTATATCCCGTAGCATATCGCCGTCTCCGTTTTACCTAAAAATTACTGCCCGATTTTGTGATCAACTCCTCGTCCCGCTCGGTCAGGGGAATCTGCTTGCCCTTGTTATCGTAGATCGTCATGTCCAGCGCCAGGCCCCGGAGTTCCTGAACCAGCACGTTAAAGGACTCGGGAATTCCCGCGGTGGTGGAAGGCTCGCCCTTGACAATGGCCTCGTAGATTTTGGAGCGGCCCGTCATATCGTCGGACTTAATGGTAAGCAGCTCCTGCAGGGTATTGGCCGCCCCGTAGGCTTCCAGCGCCCAGACTTCCATTTCCCCCAGCCGCTGGCCGCCGAACTGGGCCTTGCCTCCCAGGGGCTGCTGGGTTACCAGGGAATAGGGACCGGTGGACCGGGCGTGCATCTTGTCGTCCACCAGGTGGTGCAGCTTAAGGAAATAGATCACCCCGCAAAAAATAGGGTTCACAAAGGGCTCGCCGGTACGGCCGTCCCGGAGGATGGTTTTACTGGTTACCGGCAGTCCCGCCTCTTTCAGCTTTTGCTCAATATCCCCCGCGGAGGGAGACTGAAAGACCGGGGTGGAATACCACTCGTCCAGGGTACTCGCCGCCCACCCCAGCTCGGTTTCCAAAAGCTGGCCAATGTTCATCCGGGAGGGAACCCCCAGGGGGGTCAGGCAGATATCCAGGGGGGTGCCGTCGTCCATGTAGGGCATATCCTCTTCCGGCAGAATCCGGGCCACCACCCCCTTGTTGCCGTGCCGCCCGGCCATCTTGTCCCCCTCCCGGAGCTTCCGCTTTGTGGCGATCAGCACTTTCACCACCTCATCCACGCCGGGGTTCAGATCGTCCCCCTCGGAACGTTTAAGCCGCTGGATGTCGATAATCGTGCCGTCAATGCCGTGGGGTACCCGCAGGGAAGAATCCCGCACCTCCTTAGCCTTTTCCCCAAAGATGGAGTTAAGGAGCTTGAATTCCGGGGTGGTTTCGGTCTCGCTCTTGGGCGTTACCTTGCCCACCAGGATATCCCCGGACCAGACCTTGGCCCCCACGCAGATGATCCCTTCGGCGTCCAGATTGTCCAGGCTTTTTTCGCTGGTGTTGGGGATGTCCCGGGTGATCTTTTCCGGTCCCAGCTTGGTTTCCCGAACCTCGGTAACAAACTCTTTTATATGGATGGAGGTGAACATATCCTCCTTGACCACCCGCTCGGAGATAAGGATCGAGTCCTCGTAGTTGTACCCGTTCCACGGCATGAACCCCACCAGGATATTCCGCCCCAGGGCCAGTTCCCCGTCCTTGGTGGCGGGGCCGTCGGCGATTACCTGGCCGGCGGCGACCTTGTCCCCCAGTTTGACCACGGGCCGCTGGTTGTAGCAGGTGTCCTGGTTGGTCCGCTGGTATTTGGCAAGCGGGTATACGTCCAGCCCTTCGGGAATGGTCTGGGGGCCGGGGTTAACCTTGCTGTTGTCGGGCCTGATGGTAACTTCCCCGGCGGTAACCCGCAGTACCGTACCGCTCCGCCGGGCTTTAATCAGCACCCCCGAATCGTAGGCGCACTTTCCTTCCATCCCCGTCCCCACCCTGGGGGCCTCGGGAAAAACCAGGGGCACCGCCTGGCGCTGCATGTTGCTTCCCATCAAAGCCCGGTTGGCGTCGTCGTGTTCCAGAAAAGGAATGAGCGACGCGGAAACGGAGATGATCTGCTTGGGGGACACATCCATGTAGTGAATTTCCTCCGGCGAGCGGGTGGTATAGTCCCCCTGCCGGCGGCAGGAAACCTGCTCGTCGGCGAAGGTTCCGTTATCGTGGAGTTTCGCCGAAGCCTGGGCTATATAGTACCGGTCCTCGTCCATCGCGGAAAGGTACTCGATGTCGGAAGTGGCCCTGCCCCGGTTTACCTTGCGGTAGGGGGTTTCCAGGAAACCGTATTCGTTCACCCTGGTATAGTTGGCCAGGGACACGATAAGGCCGATATTCGGCCCCTCCGGGGTCTCGATGGGGCACATTCGGCCGTAGTGGGTATAGTGAACGTCCCGAACCTCAAAGCCCGCCCGGTCCCGGGAAAGGCCCCCGGGCCCCAGGGCGTTAAGGCGGCGCTTGTGGGTCAGCTCCGCCAGGGGGTTTACCTGGTCCATGAACTGGGAGAGCTGGCTGGAGCCAAAGAATTCCTTGATCGCCGCCACCACGGGCTTAATCGAGATTAAGTCCTGGGGCTTGATCGTGTCGGTTTCTTTAAGGCTCATCCGCTCCTTGGCAATCCGCTCCATGCGGCTAAAAGCCACTTTCATGGCGTTGGCCATCAGCTCCCCCACGGACCGGACCCGGCGGTTTCCCAGGTGATCAATATCGTCTATCACCGCGTCCCCCACAAAGACCTTGATCAGGTGCTTCATGGTGGCGATCACGTCCTGCCTGGTCAGGGTAAAATCTTCCAGCGGCGGCTTGAAGTCAAATTTCTTGTTCAGCTTGTAGCGGCCCACCTTGCCCAGGTCGTAGCGGCGGCTGGTAAAGAACATCCCCAGCAGGTCTTTTTCCGCGGCCTCCACGGTGATCGACTCGCCGGGCATAAGCACCGAATATACCGCCGCCAGGGCTTCTTCCCTGGTGGGCTCGTCCCGGCTGGAATCTTCCTTAACGAACTTGATCTCCTCCCGCTCAAAGCAGTTGAGCAGCATGGGGGAATTCAGGGATTCCTCTTTCTCAAATTCAATCACCTCAATGGCCTTAACCCCATGGGCCAGGAGTTCATCCACATTGTGGGGATGGAGCTTTTCCCCCGTCCGGTAGAGCTTTTTCATGCCGGGATGAAGGTCAGCCCGGCCACCGCTTTGACGGCCCTCCCCCGCCCCGGGTTCCTCCCCGGAGGCCCCGGCCCCATCGCCCCCCTCGGCCTTGACCCACACCGGGGAGGCCAGCACCTTGCCGGTGATCTTTTCCCGGGTTTCCTTGTCGTCCTTAACCTTAAAGGTTTCCACGGAGTAGAAGGCCCGGATCATATCCTCCCTGGTTTCATAGCCCAGGGCCCGGAGAAAAATGGTCCCCAGGATCCGTTTTTTGCGGTCTATTTTGGCGTAGATCAGTTCCCGCTTCTGGTCAATCTCAAATTCCAGCCAGGACCCCCTGTAGGGGATAATCCGGGAGGAATAAATGCCCTTTTCATGGCTGAATATCACCCCCGGCGAACGGTGGATCTGGGATACCACCACCCGCTCCGCGCCGTTGATGATAAAGGTCCCCCGCTCGCTCATAACGGGGATATCCCCCATGTAAATGTCTTTTTGCCGGATTTCCCCGGTCTGCTGGAAGATCAGGTTAATCCGGGCCTTAAGGGGAATCGAATAGGTCAGGCCCTTTTGCTTGCAGTCCAGCTCGGTAAACTTTACATGTTCCTCGTCCAGGCTGTAGTATTCGTATTCCAGCACCATATCCCCGTTGGGGCTTTCTATGGGAAAGGTGGCCTGGAACACCTCTTCCAGGCCCTGCTCGTTGGGCTTTTCACCCCCCCGTATCTTGTCGCGCTGCAAAAACCGCTCATAGGAACAAAGTTGAATGTCTACCAGGTCCGGCAGTTCCATCACGTCATAAATATCCCTGCCCACATAAGAACGCTTGGCGTTCTTTTTCGATTTTACCATTCCCGCCCCCGGTCAAATTTCACTGGAGCCGCCTGGAAACCACCGTTTCTGAACAACTCCGCTAAAACCCGCGGAATACCCCGTACCCCGCGGGACCTGTCCGGCGAACGCCGGACAGGTCCAATTCTTTACCGCCGCGGATCCCGCGAACACGGACAAAGAGCCCCGGACAAACGCGCCTTCCGCGCGACCCCGGGACCCTTTGCTGTTAGTTTCGCGCCGCGGCTCTACTACTGAATTTCCACCGTTCCGCCCGCCGCGGTAACCTGATCTTTGATTTTGGCGGCCTCTTCCTTGGAAACCCCTTCTTTAAGGGGCTTGGGCGCGCCTTCCACCAGGTCCTTCGCCTCCTTAAGCCCCAGGCCGGTTACCGCCCGGACTTCCTTGATCACCGGAATCTTCTTGGATTCGTCATAGGCCTTGAGGATCACGTTAAACTCGGTTTTCTCCTCCGCCGCCTCCGCCCCGCCGGCCGCCGCCGGGGCGGCTCCCACCGCCGCCACCGCCACCGGGGCCGCCGCGGACACGCCGAACTTTTCTTCCATCGCCTTGACCAGTTCCGACACTTCCAGAACCGTCATGGAAGCAATCGCTTCCAGAATTTCCTCTTTTGTGGCTGCCATATTATCTTCTCCTTACCATTTGTAGTACGCGGCCCCCACGGGGCGCGTTCCCGGATTAACCGGGCTAAACCCGACAGAACAGCAGCGTGAAGTCTGACGGATTCTCAAATCACGGCCGCCGGGACGCGTAAAGCGGAAAAGGGCCGCCCTGTCTTCGGGCCCTCACCCGCCGTCTTCGCCCCCGCGGTTTAATTCCCTTACCGTTACGCTAGGCCTCCGCCTTTTTATCGGCGACGGCCTTAACGGTCCGAACCAGCCGGGCGGGGATGTCGTTCAGCGCCGCGGCCAAATTCCGGGCGGGGCCGTTCATCACCGACATCAGCATGGAGATAAGCTCCAGCCTGCCGGGAAGCCGGGAAAAGGCCTCTACCTCTTTACCGGTATAAACCCTGTTCCCCAAAAGGCCGCCCTTTACCTTAAGGGCCGGGGTTTCCCTGGCAAAATCCAGAAGTACCTTGGCCACCTCATTGGAATCCCGCGGGGCGATGGCCACCGCCGTGGGCCCCGTAAGGTAGCTGGACACATCCGGAATCTTAAGTTCCTCAAAGGCCAGGCGGGCAAAGTTGTTCTTTATCACCTTAAAGGACGCGTCCTTCTCCCGGAGCAGTCTCCGCAGAACGGTGATCCGCTCCACCGTCAGCCCCCGGTAATCGGTAAAGACAAAGTCCGGCGCCCCGCCACCGGGGCTGAAGTTTTTTTTCAGCTCCCCAATAGCCTTGATCTTGTATTCCTGTTCTTTCTTAGCCACAATCGCCATAAAATCTCCTCTCCAAAGCGGCGAAACGCCGTCAAGCCTCGTCCTTGTAAGCGACCCATACACCGGGCCCCATGGTGGAAGCCACCGAAACGGTCTGGATAAAATCACCCTTGGCGTCCGCGGGTTTCTTCCGCCGGATCTCGGCGATCACCGTCCTGATGTTCTCCACCACTTTTTCATCCTCCATGGAAACCTTACCCACCGCCAGGTGTACCACCCCGGTCTTGTCCGCCCGGAACTCCACCCGGCCCTTTTTCAACTCCGCCAGGGCGCCTTTAAGATCGAAGGTGACGGTCCCGGTCTTGGGGTTTGGCATGAGCCCTTTCCGTCCCAGGACCATACCGAGCTTGCCCACATCTTTCATCATATCCGGGGTAGCCACCGCCACGTCAAAATCGGTCCAGCCCCCCTTTACCTTTTCGATAAGATCGCCGGCCCCCACGTAGGCGGCCCCGG
>JAIRPD010000117.1 GCA_031257195.1 Treponema sp.
CCAGCCTTTCTTTTCCCGCCGATCCGGGCTATACTGGGATGTACCGGAGGTATGCCGTGACCATAGAACAGACCGTGGAAATTCCCGCCAGCCGGCGGTTGACCATTGAGGTGCCGCCCGAAGTGCCGGTGGGCAGGACCATCCTCGCGTTCAGGCCCGCCGGGGCGGAGCCCGGGGAAACCGCCGAAGCCGAAGCCGAGGCCGCCCTCGCCGCCGGCAAGCCCTGTCCCCTCTGCGCCAAACACGCCGACCCCGTTACCGGAGAAAAGCGTTTGAGCGCCGCGACCATCGCCGCCATTGAGGAAGTGGAGGCCATGGAACGGGGGGAGATTCCATCCCCCACGTTCCATTCCCTTGAGGAACTGCTGGCGGATCTGCGGAGCTAGACGGTGCTGGAAGTCAAACGGACCAACAGCTTTAAAAGGGAATTCGCTCTGGCGGCAAGGCGGGGCAGGGACATGGCCAAAATCATCGCGGTTATGGACCTGCTCATCAATGAGCGGCCCCTGCCCCCGGAACGGAAAGATCACCCTTTGCGCGGGAACTATGCGGCCTACCGTGAGTGTCATATCCAGAGCGATTGGGTGTTGATCTACAAGATTGACCCCGAAGCCCGGAGGATTACCTTCGTCCATACCGGCACCCACGCCGACTTGTTCTAAATCCCCGCCCATATCTTTCCTCTCCTCCTTATGCCTTATTCCCACCACAATTTCGGCGGCATACCGCCGCCCTTGCCGCCGGCTTCCACCCCCCGCCGGTGGGCGGGGAACCCATGCCGTCCCAGCCCGAGTGGGGTTTTCGCGCCGCGGAAACCCCGAGTCCAAAAACCGTCAAGGACGGCGGTCTTTGGGCGGCTTCTTTGAGGGCGCGGCGGCCGGTTTCTCCCGGCGGACCGGGGGATAGTCCCACCAGCCCAGTTTCCACCCCCCCGCGATGGTTACCCGTACCAGGCCGTAGTCCTTCCCGTTGGCCAGCGCGACCTTCCCCGTGAGGGCGCAGGACGCCCCCAGGTCCAGGAACACCGCCGACCGCTTTCCCGCCTTGAACCCCAGTTGTATCCCTCCCAGCGCCGACAGCTTCGGCGCTTCCCCCTGGAAGTTGATCCCGTACTCCGCCCCGGCGTAGGGTTCCAGCGCGACCTGGCTGAGGAAAAACACCCCCTTTACCACCAGCGCCGGGGACAGGGAGATCACCGGCCGGCTCTGCCCCGTGTTCAGCGCCCGCGCCCTTAGCGGGTCCAGCTCCGCCGAAAGGTACTTCCAAAACCGCCACTCCACCCCCGCCCAGGCCAGGGGCGTTACCGACCCGTGGGCGATGCTGGTCTTGTGGGTGAAGAGCCCCACGTCCAGCCCCGCCCCCAAGGTAAGGTACAGGACCTTGTTGGCCCACTCGGTGTCCGGCGGCGAGGCCGGGGCCGCCGGCGGCGGGGCGGGGGGCGGTTCCTTCCCCGGGGGGACCACGGCGTTGGCCATGGCGGTATAGATGAGGGTGAGGTTCCAGCGGCCCATTTCCTCGGTGGTGTTAAACCCAAAGCTGAACCGGAGGACCTCGCCGCTGTCCTCGGTGCGGAGGAGGGCGATGCTAAGGTTGAAGTGGGAGTTGTCCATGTCCGCGGGGAAAGCGGGGTCAAAGTAGGGGTTGTCCTCGATGTCCAGTTCCAGGATGTACACGGATTCTTCCTTTACTTCCGCCAGGGGGTAGCCGGTGCCGATAAGTTCCATCTTGAAGGCCCCCTGGAAGTAGGCTTTCTGCTCCTGGGTGCCGTTGAGGGGGGCGGGGATGTACACGGGGAGGCTTCTCCGGTAGTCCTGGGCGGCCGCGGGGAGGGCGGCCAGGGAAAGGAGGAGGACCGCCAGCCATCCGCGCGGGCGCGGATGGTTCGCTTGGGGGGTCGCGTTTCCCGCGAAGTCCCCGAGGCGCGAAACGTCCGCTTTCGCGGGGGTGGTTTGTGTCAAAACGCGGTTTACGCGGACAATTCGGGCCATAAGCATACATCCATTATATCGCTTGCCACGCAATGTTTCAACTTTCTTTCACCGTTTTTCATTCGAAAGCGGGGTTCACCACCCCCGGGGGCGCGTTCTTCCCGGAGACGGGCGGGGAAATTTGCCTTTCCCCCCGGACGTTTATATAGTTAGTAGCGGGAGAAAACATGAAAAGAAGTTTGTTTGTTTTGACGGCGGCGCTGGCGGTATTCGGCCTGGGCGCGTGTGGACCGGCCTCCAGGGGGGCGGTTGACGCCGCCCACAATTCACGGAACAGCGTGAACTGGGAGGGCGTTTATGAGGGGACCATTCCGGCGGCGGACGGTCCGGGGATCGACGTACGGGTAACCCTGAATACGGACGAAACCTATGAGGTCCGGTACGATTACATCGGCAAAGAGGGCGGGTTTACCACCACGGGACGTTTCGCCTGGAACAAGGACGGGGATACCATCACGCTGGACGCCAGGGACATACCCCCCTATTACAAGGTGGGCGAGGGCATCCTTATCCATTTGGATATGGAGGGAAAGGTTATTACCGGCGATTTGGCCGATCTTTACGTGCTGCGTAAAGTCCCCCCGGAGGAGGACCAGGGCCCGGCGGAGAAGTCTTTGTAAGGGGCGGGCTCCGCCTTAGGCGAATCCCTCCAGTCCCGCCAGGTCCAGGGTGGCGAAGTAGTCCTCCGGCGTTTCCCGGCGGCGTATCTGGATCACCCTTCCGTCGGGGCGGAGCAGCAGTTCCCCGCAGCGGAGCTTGCCGTTGTAGTTAAACCCCATGGCCCTGCCGTGGGCGCCGGCGTCGTGGATGATCACCAGATCGCCCCGCCGGTTCCCCCGGGGGCCCTCAAGCCCGGTTTCGGCTTCCGCCGCGGTCTCAATCCCGGGAAGGGCCCGCTGAAGGGCGAATTTGTCGTTGTTTTCGCAGAGGCTGCCCACGATGTCCAGGATTTCCCCCCGGGGGTGGTCCTCTTTTCCGGCGACGCTGATGTGGTGGTACGCGCCGTAGATGGCCGGGCGCGCTAAATCGGCCATGCAGGAATCCAGGCCCACGTACTCCCGGTAAACGCTTTTCCGGTGGATTGCCCGGGACACCAGCCAGCCGTAGGGGCCGGTGATCGCCCGGCCCCACTCAATACGGATCCCCAGCGGGGCCAGTCCCGCGGGAACGACGATTCCCCGGTACGCTTCCTCTATGCCCCGGGCCAGGTCCTGGTAGTCTATGGCGGTTTCCCCGGGTTTGTAGGGGATCCCCACGCCCCCCCCCAGGTTGACAAATTCGATCCGGACGCCGGTTTTTCGCTTGATCTCCGCGGCCAGCTCAAAGAGCATCCGGGCGGTCTCGATGTGGTAGGCCGGGGAAAGTTCGTTGCTGGCCACCATGGTATGCAGGCCGAAACGGCGGGCCCCCTTTTCCGCCAGCCGGGGGTAGGCGGCGAGGATCTGCTCCCGGGTAAAGCCGTACTTGGCCTCCTCGGGCTTGCCGATAATCGCGTTGCCTTCCTTGAGCGGGCCGGGGTTGTACCGGCAGGAGATCAGCTCCGGTATGCCGGTGTGCCGTTCCAGATAGGCGATGTGGGTGCTGTCGTCCAGGTTGATCACCGCCCCCAGGCGGCGGGCTTCCCAGTATTCCGCGGCGGGGGTGTTGTTGGAGGTGAACATAATCCGTTCCCCGGTGATCCCCGCTATCTCCGCCAGGAGCAGTTCCGGGCCGCTGGAACAGTCCGCGCCAAAACCCTCGGAGGCCAGGACCTTGAGGATATAGGGATTGGGCAGGGCCTTGACGGCGAAGTGTTCCACAAAGCCCGGGAAGACGCCGAACGCCTGGCTGATCCGCCGGGCGTTGGCCCGGATCGCCCGCTCATCGTAAAGGTAAAAGGGGGTGGGGAAACGCTCCGTCAGCTCCTCCAGCCGCTCCTTGTCCAGGGGAAACGTTTTCTCCCTCATCCCAGGTAGCCCTTGTGGGTGAGGAGTTCCGCGTTGAGGATTCCGCCCCCCGCGGCCCCCCGGACGGTGTTGTGGGACAGCCCGGTAAAGCGGAGGTCCAGGACGCTGCAGGGCCGAATCCTCCCCAGGGTAACCGCCATGGCCTTGCCGGCGTCCCGATCCTTCCGGGGCTGGGGGCGGTCCGGTTCTTCCCGGAGGATGATGGGCTGGGGGGGGGCCATGGGAAAGCCCCGCTCCTGGGGCAGGGCCCGGAATTCCGCCCAGATTCGCTTTGCCTCCTCTATGGAAGGCTTTTTCGCGCCGAACTCCAGGCTTACGCAGGCGGTGTGGCCGTTGGTAACCGGCACCCGGTTGCAGTGGGCGCTGATCACCGGCCCCGGGGCGTTGACAAAAACCCCCTCCTTGATGGCGCCCAGGATCTTCAGCGGTTCCCGCTCCGACTTTTCCTCCTCCCCCTCAATATAGGGAACCAGGTTGTCAATCATGTCCCAGCTGGGGACGCCGGGGTATCCCGCCCCGGACACGGCCTGCATGGTGGTTACCGTGAGCCGCTTGATTTCATAGCCCGCCTCCATAAGCGCCCACAGGGGGGTTAGGTAACTTTGCAGGGAACAGTTGGGTTTAACGGCGATAAAACCCGTGTCCCAGCCCCGGTTTTTTCGCTGCGCGGGGATAATATCCGCGTGATGGGGGTTTACTTCCGCGATAAGCATAGGCACATCCGCGGTCCAGCGGTGGGCCGAGGCGTTGGATACCACGGGAATTCCCGCCCCGGCGTAGGCTTCCTCCAGCCGCCGGGTCTCCTCCTTGCCCATTTCCAGGGCGGAAAACACAAAGGCGCAGCGGCCCCTCCGGCGGGCGTCCAGCGCTTTGGAAAGATCGTTGGCGTCCTCCACGATAAGTTCCCCCGCGCCGCCCCAGCCGCCCGGCGCGTGCCAGCGCCCCGCCACCGCCTCCCGGTAGGGTTTGCCCGCGCTCCGGGGCGACGCGGCGGCGTAGGCGGCCTCAAACCAGGGATGGTCCGAAAGAAGATGAACATACATTTGCCCCACCATGCCGGTGGCGCCCAGGATTCCTACGGGGATCTTGCTCATGGATTGGCTCCTTGAGGTTAGTGTAGCCTGAATTCCCGGCGGTGTTAAGGGAGTCCCCCCGGGGGGACCGGCCGCCGCGGCAAACCGGGCCGGGAACGGTCCCCGGCGGCGGGCGGCCTTCGGTTTTCGTCCGGGGGGCCGGGACCGTCAATTCCCGAAAAACCCTCTTGATCATTCCGAAAAAAAAGAATATCCTGTATCCACGATACGCGCCCGGATGGTGGAATTGGTAGACACGCTGGTTTCAGGTACCAGTGCCGTCACAGGCATGGAAGTTCGAGTCTTCTTCCGGGCAAATGAGAAAGGCGCAATATGGAGGCGTTATGAAGAAAGGAATAGCCCTTTTGGCGGTGATCCTCGCCGCCGGCGGTATGGTTTCCGCCCAGACCTGGGGGAACCCCGGCGGGCGGGCGGTTACGGTAGAGGGGACGCTGCGGCTGGAAAACGGCGTCATCGCCCTGGCGAGCGGGACCGCCCTTTACTATGTCCCCGCCCTGGAGCGCTATGTCGGCTTCATTGAGGGATTAAAGGAAGGGGCCCGGGTCAGCGTCCGGGGATACCTGGACGGATACGGCGCGCTTACCCCCGCCGCCCTCACGATAAACGGCGCGTCCTACGACCTTTCCCCATCGGCCTTAGGCGGCGTTTACGGCGGGGCCTGTTGTTATGGCGGCGGAGGCTTCGGCGGCGGCGGGGGACGCCGCGGCATGGGAAGAGGACACTGGTAAGCCTGGGGCGGAAACGGCTTTTTCGGCGCGATTGACGGTGATTCCGCTCAATCGCGCCTTTTTTTTGCCGATCCTCCCCGGGGGCGGGGGAAAACCGGGGAGCCGCCGTGGAAACCGCCCGGGGACGGGGAGAAATCACCCGGCGTATTGGGAAAAACATCCGGGAATTATGATAAAATTCCCGGACGATTTTATAAAATTCCCGGATCATTTTTGAAAATCATCCTATGTTTTTTTAAAATCTACCGGATCATTTTTTAAACGTACCTGATTTTTTTATAACCTGTCACGCTCTTTTATAAAATCACTAGGTTATTTTTAAAACTTACCTGATTGTTTTATCTATATTCTATGGATGGTTTTGTAAAATCATCCTGGATGATTTTATGAAATTTCTCGTTATTTTATAAAAGCTCCCGCTATTTTTTACTCATAACCGGGACGCGGAATCACGCCGCCCCGAGGGCTGAGCGCCGGGGCCGGGGAGAATACCGGGCGGCGGTGAAATTTTTTTTCGCGTCCCCGTAACCCGCCGGCGGCGGGCGGTTGGGCGGGGCGGTACACGCCTTTTTTAATGAAAAAAAATTGACAGCGGGGATCGTTTGTGCTACGCTGTTTCGAACATAGAGGAGGAGCGCGTGAAGAAACGGGGAAGACTGGGGCTCGCCGCGGCGGGGATTATGCTGCTGGCCGCGGGCGGCGGGCTTTTCGCCCAGGGTACGGCGGCTCGGGCGGGGAGGGGCGGCGAAATCGCCCTTTCCTTTGATTTGGAGCCCCTGCTGCGGGCGAATCTTCTGGAGGAAGATCGGGGAGGACTCGGCGGGGCGTTGAACGTTGAGTTCTTTATCGCCCCAACCTATTCGGTGGGGTTGCGGGCGGAGGGCCTGATGGTGCCGGATGTGGACCGGTTCTATTTCGGCGCGGACGGGCATTTCCGGTTTTATGTGGCGCCCGGGGGCTTGATCGGGCCGTTTGTCGATATGAGCGTGGGCTGGGGCGGCCTGTTTGACAAGGATTCGCCGGACGCGAAGACGGGGCTGCGTTCGGGGGGGCTTACGTATAGCCTGAAGCTGGGCTATAAGCAGGCGCTGTGGCGGGGGTTCTTTGTGGAACCCGGCCTGAGTTATACCCTCGCCAAGCCGTCGGCGGGGTACGGCCCCGCCGGTTTTGATTTAAGTCTGGCCGGGGGGTACGTTTTCGCCCCAAGGAGGAGTAAATGAGAAGCGTCGTAACGGTGGCGGCCCGGGTTGTTTTCGCGTGCCTGTGGTTCGGCTGTTTTGCCTGCAAGGGATATTACGCGGGCGAGACGTATCAGTATGTAACGGGGTCGGATAAGGAAGGGGAAGGGCGGCTGGAACAAACCGATTTCTACGGCGCCTGGAGCATGATTGAGGCCAAAC
>JAIRPD010000027.1 GCA_031257195.1 Treponema sp.
TCCGCGGCGGATGTGGGGCTGGGAGTTTCCGGCTCCGCCGGAAACTCCATTCGTCCGGCTTCGCCGGGCGCGTTGGTCACAACCGCGTCCATGCGGCGCAAGCCAAAGGGCCTCACGGAGCGGCCTGTTTACCCACCCCGCAACCGCCCTCATCCCCGTCAATCCGTTGTCCATCTGTTCCGCGCGGCCTCCCCGCCCCCGGGCCGCCCAGGCTTTCCACCCAGGGCCGCAGCTTTTCCCGCAGGCCCCCGGGGTTGCCGGCGGGGTTCACCAGGTCGATTTCCCCGGCGATAACGGCCCCGGGCAGCAGCGCCCGGAACTTTTCCAGCGCCCGGCCTTTGCCCCCCGCGTGGCAGCAGAACAGGGCGGCCCGCTTTCCGCGCAGGTCCACCGTACGCAGGAACGACGCCGCCGGCGGCGCGGGGGAACCGGCCCAGACCGGGGCCCCCAGGATCAGGAGGTCGTAGCCGGCGGGATCAAAATCCAGGGGCCGCAGGGCGGGCTTTTTCCCCAGCAGCACCTGGGAACAGCCCCAAGCGTACTTTGCGAACCCCCTCCGCCGTTTGGCGTCCACGGTTTTAATTTCCACCAGATCCGCCGTTTTTCCCGCCCCGGCAAAAAGGTCCTTCAGGGCCGCCGCCGCCAGGGCGCAGTTTCCCCCCAGGGAATAGTAGATAATCGCTGTTTTCACCGCGCGCTCCTTGTACCGGGAAGTATGCCATACCCCGGGGTGAGTGTCAAAGCGGGCGGCGGCGGGGCGGGGGGATTGCGCTTTTCCGCCCCGCCCATATAATAACGGTTATGGATATAACAAATACATCAACGGGACTTTCCCAGCAGCGCCTCCAGGAAACGGCGGCGGTGATGGTGGAAGGCAAGGCCATTGCCGGCATGAAGGAACAGGGTAAGGCGGTGATGAAACTGCTGGACTCCGCCGCCCAGGTTGTTACCGACCCGGCCCTGGGGAACCAGGTAAACGCGCTGGTGTAAACCGCTTTGCGCGTAGAACGCGCCCCCCCATCCCCCTACCGGGACCCGCCGCGAATCCCGGCGCCAAAGCCCCCGCCGGGCGTTTCCCCGGGCCGGGCCGGGGCGGCGGTTCAGCGGGGCGGGGGGGTAAGCAGCCCCGCCGGCGGGGTTTCCCCCCAAAGCGCGGCCCCGGGAATCGCGGGGAAGCCGCGGCTTTCCCGTACCCCCTACGTCCCGCGGGCCGCCGCCGGCGGGGCGGTAAACGATCCGGGGGAATGTGAAACCTGCAAAAGCCGCGGGTACCAGGACAGATCCAACGATCCCTCCGTCAGCTTCCAGGTTCCCACCCGGATCGATCCCGGGCAGGCCGCGGCCAGCGTCGCCTCCCACGAAAGCGAGCACGCCGCCCATGAACGGACCAGGGCGGAGGAGGCGGGCCGGAAAATAGTCAGCCAGTACACGGCCCTTCAAACATCGATTTGCCCGGAATGTAAACGGGTGTACGTTTCGGGCGGCGTTACCCGGACCGTTACCGCCTCCAACCCCGGCGGGCGGGACGGCCCGGGGCAAATCGACCTTTCCGTATGAGCGCCCGGCCCCGCCCGGGAAAGCGCCCCGCCCGGCGGGCGGCGGCGGCCTCTGGCGGCGCTCCCCTCTTTCGGGTATGATATGCCCATGAACACCGTGAACACCGTTAACGACACCGCCCAAACCGCCAGGCTGGCGGCCCAGCGGGCGGAGGTGCTGATCCGCGCCCTGCCGTACATCCAGCGCTACCGGGGGAGGACTATGGTGGTTAAATACGGCGGCAACGCCATGATCAATAACGACCTTAAGGCCGCGGTGATCCAGGACTTGATCCTGATGTCCTGCGTGGGAATCCCGGTGGTCCTGGTCCACGGGGGGGGGCCGGAGATTGAGGCTATGCTGAACGCCCTGGGAAAGAAAAGCCGCTTTGTCCAGGGGCTGCGCTACACCGACGAAGAAACGATGGAGGTGGTGCAGATGGTTCTGTGCGGCAAGGTGAACAAGGACATCACCGCCCTTATTGAGCGGGCCGGGGGCAGCGCCCTGGGGCTCTGCGGTATAGACGGGGCTATGCTCCTGGCCCGGCGTTTGAGGCCCGGCGGCGAGGACCTGGGTCTGGTGGGGGAGATTGTCCAGGTTCATACCCGGGCGCTGGAAAACCTGCTGGCCGCCGGGACTATTCCGGTGGTATCTTCCGTGGCTCTGGGGACCGGCGAGGACTCCGGCCGGGTTTTTAATGTTAACGCCGATACCGCCGCCGCCAAAATCGCCGCCGCCCTGGGGGCGGAAAAGCTTGTTCTGATGACCGATGTGCGGGGGATTCTCCGGGACCTGGGGGACGAGGAGTCCGTGATTAAAGCGGTTTCCCGGGACGGTCTGGAGGACCTTAAAAAAGAGGGGATTATTAGCAAGGGGATGATTCCCAAGGTGGATTGCTGCGCCCTGGCTCTGGACGGGGGGGTCAAAAAAACCCATATTATCGACGGCCGGCTGCCCCACGCCCTCTTGATAGAACTGTTTACCGATGAAGGGATTGGCACCATGATCGGCGCCTCCCCGCCTGTCCTTTCCTAGCCCCCTTCGACCCCCTTCGGCCCCCTTCGGCCCCCTTCGGGGGGTTTCTTAATCTTTATCAGGGGGCCGAACGCCTTGTTCGGGCGCGGGATCATCTCATTTGGATGCCCGGATAGCATATTCGGGAGGGCGGATGTCCCATCCGGGAGGCCGGATATCCCATCCGGGAGACCGGATGTCCCATCCGGGAGACCGGATAACTCATCCGGGAGACCGGATGTCCCATCCGGGAAGCCGGATGTCCCATCCGGGAAGCCGGACAATCCATCCGGGATACCGGATATCCCATCAGGGAGACCGGACAACCCATCCGGGAGGCCGGGCGGCCCGGGCGGGGGCGGGGGAAACGGGGCGGGCCCGGCGGAGGGGGTCTGGCGGCCGCTGAAGGCCCGGACCTTTACGGAACTTCCGCTTTCCGTTATGGTGGATACCATGACGGACGATTACTTTATGAACACCTACCACCGGCTGCCGGTAACCCTGGTCCAGGGGGACGGGGCGTGGCTGCGGGACGCGGAGGGCCGGAGGTATCTGGATTTTACCGCCGGTATCGCGGTTAACTGCCTGGGGCATAATCACCCGGCGCTGGTGAAGGCCCTCTCGGATCAGATTCCCCGGCTTATCCACGTGAGCAACTACTACCAAACCGATATAAGCCGGCGCTTCGCGGAAAAGCTGGCGGCCGCCTGCGCCGGGGCCGGGGCGCGAAAGGTTTTCCTCGCCAACTCCGGGGCGGAGGCCAACGAGGGGGCCTGTAAAATCGCCCGGAAGTACTCGCTTAAAAAGTACGGTCCCGGCCGGCATACCATTGTTACCCTGAAGGGGAGTTTTCACGGCCGGACCATCACCACCCTTTCCGCCACGGGCCAGGAAAAAGTCCACCAGGACTTTGGCCCTTTTACCGGGGGCTTTGTCCATGTGGAGGGGGGGGATGTGGACGCCCTGGACCGGGCGCTGGACCCCAGGACCACGGCGGCTTTTTTGATGGAGCCCGTCCAGGGTGAAAGCGGCGTCCGGCCCCAAACGGAATCCTACGTTAAAGCCGCGGCGGGGCTCTGCGCCGAGCGGGATATTCTCTTTATGGCGGACGAGGTGCAGTGCGGCCTGGGCCGGACGGGGACGTTCCTGGCCTGCGAGGCCTACGGTGTCCGGCCCGATGTGGTAACCCTGGCCAAGGGCCTGGCCGGCGGCGTTCCCATGGGGGCTTTCCTGGCGGGGGACAAGGCCGCGGAGGTGCTGGAAACCGGGGACCACGGCTCTACCTTTGGGGGAAATCCCCTGGCCTGCGCCGCGGGTTTGGCGGTGCTGGAGGTTATTACCGCCCCGGCCTTCCTCAAGGAAATTGCCCGCAAGGGGGAACGGCTTGCCGGGGCTGTTCGCGGCTGGAATCATCCCCAGGTAACGGCGGTCCGGGGCCGGGGTCTTATGACGGGGGTGGACATTACAACCGGGGCCTGGCCGGCGCTGGAGGCCCTGATAGCCCGGGCGGAGGTCCCGGGGGGAACCGGCGGGGCCGCCGCCGGGCCGGCGAAGCCGGGGCTTCTCCTCCTGAGCGCGGGGCCGAACACGCTGCGGTTCCTGCCGCCCTACATTATCAGCGACGCCGAGATAGACCTGGGTCTGGAAATGGTGAGGGATGTTCTGGACCGGGCGGCCGGGGGTTGAGGCCCGGCCGCCGCCGGCGGGGGGGCTGTCTCACTCCCGGGTTTTTATCCGCTCGTAGGTAGCGGTCGAGACCGCGTCTCCCTTGCCCACGATTATTTCCGCGTTAAGCAGGCTGCCGTCAAAGATTTTTTCCATTTCCGCGGCGGTTATCTGGGAAACGTCCTGTTTGGACCGCGCGGCGCGGACCTGTTCCTCGTACACGTTTACCTGGTGGTTGAAGTCGCTGGCGCCCGCGCCCTGCATAAACGAAAAGTAGCCGTTTTCCACGGGGTGAACATCCACGCCGGTGATTCCCGGGAACCGCGCGGCGTCCTTCACGTTTTCAAGGTACGTGGCGTTGGGGTACTTCTTCATAAAGGCTTCCGTCGCCCTTACCTCGTGGTACGCGTACCCGTTGATGGGATAGTTGACGGACTCGATGACGCAGATTTCCTCGTAGGGGATTACCCGGGTATAGACGCGGCTGAACGCGCCTTTCTTCAGCGGCAGGGCGACGTACGCGTTTTTCTCGCCCCGGGAACCGGTGGCCCAAACGACCCGCGGGTATTTGCCGGTGTAGTTAAAAAAGAACGCGGTGAATTCCCCGGGCTGCTCGAACACTTCCGTGATTTCCCCCGAGGGGGTTATGATTCTCCGGTGGGTGGCGGAGATGACGATGATGACGTTTCCTTCCTCGTCCCTGGTGATAACGCCGTCCAGGGACACCTGCTGGAGCGCGTAGTCGATATCGTCCTGGGTTATCACGACCCGCTCCCGGTAGGGCGGCCGGGGTGTCGCGCGGTCCATGATCATCCCCGGCCTGCCTTTTATGGCCATGTCAACATAGGACACCCTTCCCGGGGTCCCGTCGGCGTAGTACAGCGAGCCCCTTAGCTCCCCCTGGGCGGGGAGCGCGGCGGCGGAAATCAGCAAAAGGGCCGGGATGATGAATCTGTTTCTCATATAAAACTCCTCTGACTTATTTTTTTCGTTTCCCGGGGTATGCTTGACCCATGGAAACGGAATGTTTTGACCGCGCCGGCCCTGATCCCGCGGGCGCGG
>JAIRPD010000120.1 GCA_031257195.1 Treponema sp.
GGAGACCTCTCCGTACCCCGCCCTTGCCCTCCCGCCTCGAATCCGCCATGGATAGGCCGCATGGACGCGTCGCAATCCCGCTCTGCGGGATCACGGCGGAGTTTTCGCCCGGCGAAAACCCCTCGCCTCAAATCCGCCAAGGATGGGCCGCAGGGACGCGGCTGTTTGACCGCAAGCCCGCAGAGCGGGCTTGGATGGAGTTTTTGCCAAAGGCAAAAACTCCCAGCCTCAAATCCGCCATGGAGGGCGGATTTGAGGCGGCGCGGCCCGCGACAGTCTGGGGAGGTCCCCTCGCGCCCCCCGGGGTTCGCATGGGCGGCGGTTTACGTTCTTGTTTCCGGCGGGCCCTGGGGCCTAGGCTTTCTTCGCCTCGTTCCAAAACCGGTCCATCAGGGGTAGGCTGCCCGCCTCCATGGCGGCGCCGCTTTCCTTCATTTTCCGTTCCACGTAGGTAAACCGGGCGGTAAATGTGGCGTTGGCCCGCCCAAGGGCCACCGAGGGCTCAACCCCCACAAGGCGGCAGAGGTTGACCGCGGAAAAGAGCAGGTCCCCCAGCTCTGCCTCCAGCCTCTCCTCGCCCTTGTCCGGGCCGGGTTTGTCAAGCTCCTCCTCCGTCTCCCGGAGTTCCTCCTTGAGCTTGGCCAGCGCCCCCGCCGCGTCGGGCCAGTCAAAGCCCGCCCGGGCGGCCTTTTTCTGGAGTTCCCAGGCCCGGTCCAGAGGCGGCAGGGCCCGGGACACCCCGTCCAGTACCGAGTCCTTCGGTTTCCGGCCCTCCTGCTCCACCTTGATCCGGGCCCAGCGATCCAACACTTCCCCGGAGCTGAGGGTCCCGCCGGTCCCGCCGGGGGCGAATACGTGGGGGTGGCGGCGGATAAGTTTTTCCGCGATGCCGTTGAGTACGCTGGGGATGGAAAAAAGCCCTTCCTGCTGGTGCATGTAGGAGATCATCGTTACCAGGAGAAAAAGGTCCCCCAGTTCTTCCCGTATGTGGGGGGGATCGTTCTCGTTGATGGCCTCCACGCATTCATAGGTTTCCTCGATGAGGCCGCCCCGAAGGCTCCGGGGGCTCTGCTCCCGGTCCCAGGGGCAGCCCCCCTCGCCCCGGAGCCGCTCCACAATTCCGCAGAGCCGGGTAAAGGCCCCGCCGTAGTCATTTTCCTGGTGGTCCATGGCTCATTCTAGGGTAATCCGGGCCTTTATGCTAGGATGGAAGGGTATGGTGGTGTTAGCTGTTTTTTTGGGGAACCCCGGCGCCGCGTACCGCCGCCACCGCCACAACGCGGGGCGGCTTTTGGCGGAAAGGCTGTCCCTCCCTTTGCCGGGGGGCCGGCCCGGCGCGTTTGGTTCCCTGGTCTGGACAAAGAAGTTTAAGGGCCTGTACGCCCCGGTGGAACTCTCCCCCCGGGGGGATTCCGCCGCCCCCCCGGGCCGCGCGCATTTCCTCATGCCCGAGACCTACATGAACCTCTCCGGGGAGGCCGCGGCGGCGGCGGCGGGGTTCTTTAAGATTAAACCGGAGGAGCTTATCCTGGTCCACGATGAGTTGGAGCTTCCCCTGGGAACGGTTTCCCTTAAACGCGGCGGCGGCCTGGGGGGGCACAACGGCCTGCGCTCGGCCCGGCAGTGCCTGGGGACGGCGGATTTCTGGCGGCTCCGGCTGGGTATTGGCCGGCCGCCGGGCCGTCTTCCCGGCGAGGGGGGCCCCCCGGTGAAGGGCGTCCGCGAGGGCGGCGGCGGCGAGATAGCCCGCTGGGTACTGTCGGACTTTGAACGCGGGGAGGAGCCCGCGCTGGAGGCGGTTCTGGAGGCGGGGGCTCAGGTTCTGGCCGCGGCCCTGACCGCCGGTCCGGAAACCCTGCTTCCCGAATGGGGAAAAAAGCGGGTTATCCCCTAAGCCGTTCCCGCAGTTCCTCCCAAAACCGGTTCTCTATCATTTTGCCCCCCGCGGTAAACCCCAGCCGGCGGTCCGGCCGGACGGCGCCGTGGTAATCGCTCCCCGCCGTAACACACAGCCCCAGGCCGCGGCTTAGGTCTTCCAGGCGTTTGCAGGTCCGGGGCGCCGCCGTGGGGTGCCAGGCCTCCAGGCCGTCCAGGCCCTTGTCCTTGAGGCGGCCGGTGAATTCCGGCAGGCGGCCCCAGGAAAGATAGAGGGACAGGGGGTGGGCCAGGACGGCGGCCCCCCCGGATTCATGGATAAGCCGGGCGGCCTTCGCGAAGGGAAGGCCCTCTTTGGGCGCGTAAAAGGGCCGGCCCTTACCCAGCCAGCGTTTAAAGGCCTGTTCCTGGTTCCTTACCACCCTTCGGCTGATCAGGAAGGCCCCGAAGTGGGGCCGTCCCGTCAGGCCCCCGCCGGAAAGGGCCTTTATGTCCTCGTACTCCGCCTCAATACCCGCTTCCCGGATTTTGGCGAGGATCGCGAGGTTCCGCCGGTCCCGGGCGCCGGCTAACCAGGCCAGGGTGTCCCGGAATTCCGCGGTGGGGCGGGAAACGCCCAGCCCCAGGAGGTGAAATTCGCCGGTTACCCCGGGAACCGGCGTTCCCGGGGCGGGGCCGGCGGGCGCGGTATCCGCCGCCGTTTCCTCCGGGCTGTCCGCGCCGGTTTCCGTTTGAATTTCCAGTTCCACCCCGGGGATGAGCTCAATTTCCCGGTTGCCGGCGGCTTCGGCGGCCTCTTCCAGGCCGGCCAGGGTATCGTGATCGGTCAGGGCCAGGGCGTTAAGCCCCAGCTGGGCCGCTTTTTCCACCAGCTGGGCCGGTTTTAGACCGCCGTCGGAAGCGCTGGAATGGGCGTGAAGGTCCACCATATATCTGCCGTTATTGTAGGGGTTTTTCGCCTATGTGCCAATCAGGGAAGAGGGGGCCCGTTGAGTCGTTGACTGTAATCCCTCCTAATAATAGAATATAAGAATATGTGGAATGGCGGTGTTGTGTCTGATTTTACGCTGCGAAACGGGATCATCGTAAGCGGCGCCGGCGAGCCGGCTGAGGGGGCTCTGGGGGTTCGGGAAGACAGGATCGCCCCCGGCCGCGGCGCCGCCTTTGATTTGGGGGGCGTTTCCTGTGTGTACCCCGGCCTTATCAATACCCACGACCATCTTCAGGGGAATTACCGCCCCCCGGTGGGTCCCCGGCCGGGGACGTACTATTTAACCTGGCTGCCCTGGGACAACGACCTTAAGGCTTCCAGTATGTTCCAGGAACGGTCCAATTTAAGCCGGGAGGATCTCTACCACCTTTCCGGGTACAAGTGCCTTTTTTCCGGGGTTACCACGGTGAACGATCACTTTCCCCAAAAGTTTAACGCCGCGATTCTTCCCACCCTGCCGGTCCGGGCTATTTTGGAATACGGCCTGGCCCACGAGGCTTCCTCCTACGACCTTAAATGGGGGGACGGCCTGGAAATTGAACACCGGCGGGCGCTGAAAAACAACTGGCCCTTTATTACCCATTTAGCGGAGGGTTTTGACGAAGAGGCGATGAACGGGGTGAACTATCTGGAAAAAAAGGGGATCCTGGACGATCACTGCCTCTTGATCCACTGCATAGGTTTCAGCGACCGGGATATTGAAAAAGTCGCCGCCGCCGGGGCCAGCGTGGCGTGGTGCGGCTTCTCCAATAAATTCATGTTTAACGTTACCTGTAAGATCCGGAAGATGCTCAGGGCGGGGATCAACGTCAGCATCGGCACCGATTCCGCGGCCACCGGGTCCGCCAATATTCTGGAGGAGATGCGCTACGACCGGGAACTGTACCGTTCCATGTACGGCGAGGATCTGCCCGCCAAAACCCTGTTTGGCATGGTCACGGTTAACGGGGCCAGGGCCTTTCGGATGGACCGCCGCCTGGGAACCCTGGAGGAGGGAAAACTGGCGGATATCCTGGTCCTTAAAGCCCGGCGGGACGATCCTTTTGAAAACCTGGTAAACGCCGCCATGGAGGACATTGAGCTTTTGACCCTGGCGGGAACCCCTATTTATGGCGAGCATCGTTTTCTGGACGCCCTGGGCGGCGGCCTTCCCCGGGGGTATACGAACATTACCGTGGGGGGGCGGCCCATGTTTATAAAAGGCGACCCGGCGGGACTTTACCGTTCGGCCCGGGAAAAGATTGGGTTTAAGAAGGTCCTGGATTTTCTGCCCTTTGAGCCGGAGGAGATCCATGCCTAAACCCCTGCAGTACCGGACCGGTTCGGTCATTTACTTCCAGGGAGACGCGGCGGACAGGGTTTTTATCCTCCAGTCGGGGACGGTAAGCCTGTCCTACCAGGACATTGAAACCGGGGAGGACGCGCGTGATACGGTCCAGCCCGGCGAATTCTTTGGGGTAAAATCCGCCCTGGGCCGCTACCCCCGGGAAGAGAACGCCATCGCCATCCATGACGCCTCGATCCTGGGTTTTACCGTTCCCGAATTTGAGGTCCTGGCCCAGGCCAATACCCGGATCATCATGAAGATGCTCAAGGTTTTTTCCAACCAGCTGCGGCGCGTGCATCACCAGGTTTCAAACCTGATAGAAAAAACCGAAGAGGTGCCCGCCGAAACGGGGCTGTTCAACGCGGGGGAATACTATTTAAAGAACAAGCGCTTTCACCACGCCCGGTATGTGTTTTCCCGGTATCTTACCTACCATCCTTCGGGACGCCACGCCGCCCAGGCGGCGAAGAACCTGGAATTGGCCGAGGCCCAGGCGGGGGGCGGGTCCATCAGCGCCGCCAGACTCGCGTCCTCCCCGGCGGCGGTCCCCCGTTCTCCCGCCCAACAGGGGGAAGCCGCCAAGGCCTACTATGACGCGGTAAGCCTGATTTCCCAGGAAAAGTACCAGCAGGCCTTTCTCGCCTTTATGAAAATCACCGAGGCCGAGGAAGACCCGGAGTATGTGGCCAAGAGTTCTTACGAGGTGGGCCGCTGCCTCTTCCTTTTGAATAAATTCGATGAGTGCATTAAGCACTTTACCGCCCTGATCACCAAGTACCCCCGGCATCCTGATTTGGGGGGCGGCCTGTATTTTATGGGCCAGTCCTATGAAAAGCTGGGGCGGAAAGATCAGGCCGTTACCTTCTACAAAAAGATCCTGACCATGACCGCCGACGAGGATGACGCGGTCGGCGTAAAGGCTAAACGGGCCCTTAAGGCCTTGACGGGAGCGTAAAGATGGCCATGGATATGGCGGCCTTTGGCCGTTTTGCCAGGACCTTTCAGCCGGGGGAAATGATCTTCGCCGAATTCGAGCCCGGCGACGCTTTTTACCTGATCCAGAAGGGCCGGGTAAAGCTGGTAAAAATTATCGGGGACTTTGAGAAAACCCTGGATATACTCCAGGCTTCGGATATGTTCGGGGAAATGGCGCTGCTGGAAAATTCCCCCCGGTCCGCCACGGCCATAGCCCTGGACACGGTTGAGGTTCTGGAATTCAACCGCCAGAACTTCGAAATCCTCATGCTGGGAAACCCGCAGCTTGCCCTAAAGCTGCTTAAGATGTTTACCAAGCGCATTTACGATTCCAAGCGGCGTTTTATGATCCTTACTTTGGATGACGATCAGGCTAAAATGGCGGATGTGTTCCTTATGCTGGACGAGACCCTGGCCGAAATAGACCGGTTTACGGAACGGAGGGAATTTAAGGTTACCGTGGATGACGTGGCCCAATGGGCGGGAATGAACGTTACCCGGGCCAGGGAAATTATCGGCCAGTTTGTCAACCAGCGGCGCATGGAGCTGTTCAACGACAAAATAATTGTCCGGAACATCAACGATTTTTCCCGGTTTGTCGCCTCCAAGCGAAAGAAGACCTAGCGCGGGTCATTGAGGCGGCCCCCTTCGCGGGCCGGCCGTTTAAATCTGGCGGACGCCGCTCCTCCCCCCCCCGGAACGGGAACGGGTTTTATCGTCCCCCCGTTTAACGGGCTTGGCGGCGGCGGCCTTGGCTTTTTTCGCCGGCGGTTTGGCGGGTTTTCGCGCCTTCCCGGACGGCCGCGCCGCCGATTCCAGGGCCCGGCCGCCGATGCCGTCATCGCTGTTCAGCATGTCCAGGTAGGCCTGGGCGGGGGCCTGAATGGGGGCCGCCTCCCTCCCCCCGGCGCTGAAACCGGAAAAAGACTGGGTAATATCTTCCCGGACGGTACTTCCGCGCCGGCTGAAGGACGCGAAGGCCGCGTCCTGGAAACCCTTGGACACGCCGTGGAGGAATTCGTTAAGCACGTTGGCCATGCCGTTAAGGGTAACCTTTTTCCGTTTAAGGGAGGTAATGTCCACATCCAGCAGCAGTCCGGGCTGAATGTGGTAGGGGTTGATCATGTAATCAAACCGGTTAAATTCCTTTTCCAGAAAGTTAAGCCGGTCTTCCATAACCCGCCGTTCCACAGGGTAGCGGTAGTCGTACATGTCCCTCATCCTGTCCCGCATGATGATGATCTTCTGGTGAACCTTGTCCTTCTCGTAGATATAGGTACGGTTCATTTTTTCCACTTCGGTTTCACCGGTTTGGATAAAGGTGATCTCATCCCACACCTTGGCGATATCCTCGTAGACCGGTTCGCCGTTTTTGGCCTTGAGGGTTTTGCGGATCCGGGCTTTCTGTTTGGCCGCCAGGTCCTGGAAGTCCGCCACCCTGAAGGCCGGTTTACCGCCCTGGTAGATCACCTCCAGGGCGTCCCACAGGTGCTGGATCTCGTTTTCAAAGCTCTTCATTTGAACATCGTAGGCCTTCCGCTCCTCAATAAGCTGGGCGTTGTCGTAGTACCGCATCCGCACCTGGTAGCGCTCATCGGGGAGCCGGTCCGCGTCGGTGTCCTCGTACTCCCGGATAAGCAGTTCCCGGGCGTTCTTAAAATTTTCGATGTATTGATACCCCATCTTGGAGGTGTCAAGGATAGAGGTAATTGAGTTTACCGCCGTGTTAAACCCCCGGGTCCGGATGTTTTCGATGTCAACGATCTTTTTAAGGTTTTCCCGGACGTTGAGCTGATCGTACTCCGCGGGATCAATTTCCGCCCTAAGGCCGGAGAGGCGGTCCATAATGCCCTTGGCCACCAGGGCGTAACGTTTGGCCCTGGGGTTTTCCGCCTCGTCATCGGTGTAGTGTTCCACCCTGGCCAGCTTGGCGAAGATGATCTCGCTGTCGGAAAGCTCCTCCTGGCCCTGATCCATCCGCTGATCCTTGACCTTTTCCAGTTCCCCGTCTATCGCGTCGATAAGGTGTTTGGAAAGGAGTTCCTTGATCAGATATTCCACCGTGGCCTGGTAATGAAAAACCGGGCTTATCAGCTCGGAATCGAGGATGTTTACGGAAAGTTTAACATCCGTTACGGTCATGGGCTTAAGCAGGTTATCTTTAAACGCGCACTTGACGATGGAATAGGCGTTTTCCCCCCGGATAAAGGCCCCGGTGTCGGTTTTTTGCCGCAGCAGGCCGTTGGTCAGGTTTTCCAGCTCGTTCACCCCCCGCTGGATGTGCCCCTGAAGGTGGCCGTACATATTGATCGTGGATTTTTCGATTTCGCCGGTGTTGAACTTGTCGGCGCCCCCCACCTCGTCCAGCAGGTTGGATATTTCCGTGGGGGTATACCGGGCCAGGACCTTGGTCTCTTCCTTGTCGATGTAACTTCGGACCTTTTTTACCATCTCGTCTTCCGCCGTTACCATGTAACGGTTGAACATGTTCTGGTAGTTCTGGTTGAAGTAGTTGTACAGCTTCTCCTT
>JAIRPD010000133.1 GCA_031257195.1 Treponema sp.
TCGGACCTCGGAACTCCGATTACCCACCTCAAAGCTCCGATTTCGGACTTCAGAACTCCGATTACCCACCTCAGAACCCCGATTTCGGACTTCAGAACTCCGATTACCCACCTCGGAACTCCGATTACCTACCTCAGAACCCCGATTGTTCACCTCGGAACCTCGATCACCTATCCCAAGGCTCCGGTTATCCGCCCTCGGGCGATTTTTGGGCGGGCTTTAATCTTTCCCCCCCATCGATTATACTGTCCCCATGGTGGAAAAATTCGTTAGGGCGCTCTTTGGGTCCCAGCGGGAGCGGGACCTAAAACGGCTCCTTCCTGTCCTGCGGGCCGTTAACGACCGGGAAAGCTGGGCCGCGGCGGTTCCCACGGAGGAGTTTCCCCGGGTTACCGGGGAACTCCGGCGGCGCTGCCAGGAGGGGGAAACCCTGGACGCCCTGCTGCCGGAGGCCTTCGCCCTGGCCCGGGAGGCGAGCCGGCGTATCCTGGGGGAGCGGCCCTACGACGTGCAGATCATGGGGTCCATCGTCCTCCACCAGGGAAAAATCGTGGAGATGAAAACCGGCGAGGGCAAGACCCTGATGAGCGTGGCCGCGGCGTACCTGAACGCCCTGGCCGGCCGGGGGGTCCACATCGTCACGGTGAACGATTACCTGGCGGGCCGGGACGCCTCCTGGATGGGGCCGGTTTACCAGGCCCTGGGGGTCTCGGTGGGGACCATCCTTTCCGACATGGACAACGAGCGGCGCAAGGAAAACTACGGCCGGGATATTACCTACGGGACCAACAACGAGCTGGGCTTCGATTACCTGCGGGATAATATGCGCTGGGACCTGGGGGGCCGGGTCCAGCGGGAGCATTCCTTCTGTATCGTGGACGAAATCGACTCCATCCTGATCGACGAGGCCCGGACGCCCCTTATCATCTCCGGGGCGGCGGAGGACGACACCTTTAAGTACGCCGAGGTGGACCGGCTGCTCTCCACCCTCCAGGAGGTCCGCAAAAAACCGGACGGCGAGTACCCCGACGAGACCCAGGGGGAGGAGATTGTGGGGGACTACAAACTGAACGAAAAGAACAAGTCCGTCTCCTTTTCCAACGCCGGTATGGCCGCCATCGAGGAACTTCTTCAAAAGCGGGGGCTTATCAAAGGGGCGATTGTGGATGAGGAAAACTTTGAGTACCTCCACTACTTTACCCAGGCCCTGCGGGCCCACAAGCTCTTCCATATCGACGTGGATTACGTGATCCAGGAGGGGGAGGTGCGGATTGTGGACGAGTTCACCGGGCGGATTCTCCACGGGCGGCGCTACTCCGACGGCCTCCACCAGGCTATCGAGGCGAAGGAACGGATCAAGATAGCCCAGCGGAACCGGACCCTGGCGACGATTACCTTCCAGAACTTCTTCCGCCTCTACGACAAGATCTCCGGCATGACCGGCACCGCCGACACGGAGGCGGTGGAGTTCGCCAAGATCTACAACCTGGACGTGGTGGTGATCCCCACCAACCTGCCCGTGGCCCGGCGGGACGAAAACGACGTGGTGTACCTGAACGAGGAGGACAAGTTCAAGGCCCTCTGCGACGAGATCGAGGAGGCCCACCGCCGGGGCCAGCCTATGCTGGTGGGCACGGTGTCCATCGAGAAATCGGAGCGGGTCAGCGCCCTCCTTACCCGCCGGGGGATCCGCCACGAGGTGCTGAACGCCAAAAACCACGCCCGGGAGGCGGCGATCATCGCCGAGGCCGGGGCGAAGGGGGCGGTAACTATCGCCACCAATATGGCGGGCCGGGGCACGGACATTAAGCTGGGGGGAAGCCCGGAACACCGGGCCCGGAAGCGCTGCGGCTCGGAGGCCCCGCCGGAGGTCTACGCCGCCGCGTACCAGGGGGAGTACGAAAAATGGAAGGCCGACTACGAGGAGGTGAAGACCCTGGGGGGGCTCTACGTGATCGGCACGGAACGGCACGAAAGCCGCCGGATCGACAACCAGCTCCGGGGCCGGTCGGGCCGCCAGGGGGACCCGGGGAAGAGCAAGTTCTTTATTTCCATGGACGACGACCTGATGCGGCTCTTTGGCGGGGAGAACATCAAGGGCCTGATGGCGAGGATGGGCATGGAAGGGGGGGAGCCGATTTACCACCCCTGGCTGAACAAGAGTATCGAGAAGGCCCAGAAAAAGGTGGAGGAGCGGAACTTCGAGATCCGCAAACACCTGCTGGAATACGACGATGTGCTGAACCAGCAGCGGAAGTTTATCTACCAGCAGCGGGACGCGATTTTAAGCGATCCTTCCCTCAAGGACCGGGTGAACACCGCCACCGCCGATATGGTGGCCGCCGCCCTGGAGGATTTTTCCGCCGCCCAAAAGCGGAGCGGCCCGGAGGCGCTGAAGGGGCTGCTGACCTTCCTGAAAGAAAAGTTTAACCACGTCCCGGCCCTGGGGGGGGACTCGGCGATCCGGGCGGACGGGACGGTGGCGAACCTGGAGGCGCTGGAGGCGCGGCTTGTCCGGGAGCTGGAAGAGGACATTGAGCGGAAGGAGGCCGCGGCGGGGCCGGAGGCGATTAACGCCTTTATCCGGGCGCAGTATCTGCACTTTATCGACCGGCAGTGGCTGGACCACCTGGAAAATATGGAGGCCCTCCGGGAGGCGGTGTACCTGCGGGGGTACGCCCAGAAAAACCCCCTTACGGAGTACAAGCTGGAGGGGTTTCAGATTTTTGACACCATGATCGACACCATCCGGCGGGAGATTGCCTGCCGGGTTCACCTGGTGCGGATTCAGGCCGCGGGGGACCGGGAAGGCCGCCGCCCGGCGGCGGCGTACTCCGCCAGCCACGGCGCGGCCTCCGCCTTTGGGGGCGGCCCGGGACCGGGGAACGCCCCCCCCCGGCCGGCCCCCGGTCCCGGGGCGAGGGGCCGTCCCCAGGGCGAAACCGGACCGGTTACGGTGGTCCGCTCCCACCCCAAGGTGGGCCGCAACGACCCCTGCCCCTGCGGGTCGGGGAAGAAATACAAACACTGCCACGGACGGTAACCGCGGCCGGTTCAGGGGCCGCCCCGGCGGCGCTTCCCCGCCGCCCGAAGGCCCGCGAACCATCCGGGGCCGCCGTTAAACGGTTGTCGCGCCCGGCCCCGCCAACGGCGTTTAGGAATCGCGGGGGGGGCCTTTCCTTTTTAGCACCTCCCCCAGGGTCAACCGCTCAAAGTAGTCGTTGAGAAGCCGGGTAACACCCTCCCACACGGAATGACTCAGGCACCGGCGGCTGGTGCCTTCGCAGGCCTTGGCCTGCTTATCACAGTCGGTAACGTTAAGTTCTTCCCCCGCGGCCTCCAGAATTTCCCTCAGGGTAAGCGCCTCCGGGGGCCTGGAGAAGAGGAAGCCCCCCCCGGGACCCCGGACGGAGCTTACTATCCCCGCTTTACGGAGCCTAAAGAAGATCTGTTCTAAAAAAACCGCGGATATATGTTCTTCCTCGGAAAGCTGGTTTATCGATACGGGAGTACCCTCTTTTTGAAGCTGGGCCAGGGCCAGGGATGCCCGGAGCGCGTAACGGCCTCTGGTGGTTATTCTCAATACCTGTGCCCCCTTCTGTGTTGAAAATA
Source organism: Treponema sp. (assembly GCA_031257195.1). Classification (GTDB taxonomy): domain Bacteria; phylum Spirochaetota; class Spirochaetia; order Treponematales; family Breznakiellaceae; genus JAIRPD01. The sequence continues at coordinate 3,613 of JAIRPD010000133.1, forward strand.
CTACGCCGAAAACAAAAAAAAGTCCACCGCCGGGGGAGACGCCGGCCGGCGGGACCGGGGGGCCGGTTTTTCACCCCTTTCCGGGGAGGGAGCGCCCTGGAAACATCCCGTTTTTGCCCTCCCAGGGTTGACACAAAGGGTTTTCCATAGTATGTTACGGTAAATATCTGAATGATAAGGAGAAAGCCATGGCTCAGGCCAGTAAAAACTCGCGTACTTCCAGCGCCACCCAGAAATTCTTTTGTTCCTGCGGCGGCGAGGTCAAAATGAAGACCGTCTTTGAAAACGGTAAGGTAAAGAATCAGGCGGAATGTGAAAAATGTAAGCGGGTCGAAAGGCGGCCTTCTGACTTTAAATAACTTGGAGGTAACTTTTGGCACATAAGGCAAGTTCCGCGGAAAAACGCCACCGGCAGAGTGAGGAACGCCGGAGGCGGAATAAGGCGGTAAAAAGCTCGGTTAGAACCAGCGCGAAGAAATTTGTTCTTTTAGCCAGGAAAAAGGAGGCTGATGGGGCGGAGGCGGCGCTTAAGGACATGATCAAACAGCTCGATTCCGCGGCCAGAAAGGGGGTTATCAAGAAAAACGCCGCGGCCCGCAAAAAATCGCGGATGCAGCGTTTGTTTAACACCCTTAAGGCGGCCCAGTAAGGTTTTCGCCGATCTGGTTTTGGTTCGCGGGCGGTTTCCCGTAAAGAGGACGGCATGGCCGGGAAAAAAATCACTAAAGCTGAGATTGTCGACGCTGTATACGAAAAAACCGGGACAAACCGCAAGGACATCAAGGTGATAGTGGATTTTGTCTTTGAGGAAATTCGGGACGCCCTGACCAACGCCGCGGTGGTGGAACTTCGGGGGTTCGGTACCTTTGAAACCCGTTTCCGCAAGGGCAGGCAGCGGGCCCGGAACCCCAGGACGGGGGAGGCGGTGATGGTTACTTCCCACGGTATCGCCGCCTTTAGGCCCGGCAGGGAGCTAAAGCAGGCGGTGTGGAACCTTCCCGGGGAAGATCGGCGGGAAGCGGAGCGGCCCCAGGGTGTTTGATCCAGGGTGAGGTCTTTTTGTACCGCCGCGGCGCTTAACCTCGCGGCCATTACCGCGGGGAGCCTGCTCTTTGCCGCCGCCTTTCCCAACCCGCTTTTTCCCGAAGGGCTGGCTTTTTTGGCCTGGATCGCCTATGTTCCGGTCTTTTGGGTGATCCGCCGGGTGGGGATAGGCGCGGCGGCCCTCTGGGGCGGCCTGTACGGCTATGTGTCCTACAGCCTCTTTGCCCCCTGGTTACGGGCTTTTCATCCCCTGGCGGGGATCGCCGTCTCCATCCTCCAGCTCTGCTGGATGGCCCTGCTTTTTCCCCTTTTAAAACTGGCCCTGATCCTCTATCCCCGCCGGGGATATATCCTTCAGTGGCTTATCTGGCTGGGCTATGAGTACCTGCGGACCCTGGGCTTTTTGGGTCATTCCTACGGGATAAGCGGCTATACCCAATGGTCTTTCCTTCCTCTGATACAGATCGCCTCGGTTTCTGGGGTATGGGGGGTTTCCGCCCTGGTGGTTTTTCCCTCCGCGTATCTCGCGGGGACGGCCGCCGGCGTTCCCGGCGCCGCCCCGGGGGCGGCGTTTTTCCGGCGGGAGCGGGTCCCCGGCTTGATTTGGGCGCTGTCCCTGGGGGCGGCCCTGGCCTTTGGCCTCCCGATCCGGGGGAACGCCGTCCCGGCGGCGGGGCCGGAGGCGCGGATCGTCCTTATCCAGCAAAACGCCGATCCCTGGCGGGAAGACGCCCGGAAGGCCCTGGAAACCCTTACGGGGCTTTCCCAAAAGGCCCTGGCCGCCGGGCCCGCCCCGGACCTGGTGGTTTGGCCGGAGACGGCCTTTGTCCCCCGGATTTACTGGCATGAGCGCTACCGGGACAACGCCGAATCCTACGCCCTGGTCAGGGAGCTTCTGGATTTCCTTGAGGCCCAGGAAACGCCCTTCCTGATCGGCAACGACGACGCCCGGCTGGAGGTAAACCCCGGGGGCCGCTGGGACAGGGTAGACTATAACGGGGCCCTGCTCTTTGAGGGGGCGGAGATAAAAGGGGTTTACCGGAAAACGCGGCTGGTCCCCTTCGCCGAGTACTTTCCCTATGAAAAAGCCTTTCCCCGGCTTTACCGGGCCCTGGTTCAGGCGGATACCCATTTCTGGAAACCCGGCGCCGGGGCGGTGGTGTTTGAGCTGGAAAAGACCCCGGCGGACGGCGGGATGGGGAGGAATCCCCCGGCCCGGCCCCTCCGGTTCGCCGTTCCCATCTGTTTTGAGGATACATTTGGGTACCTTTCCAGGGAATTTACCCGCCGGGGGGCGGAGCTGATCGTCAACCTTTCCAACGACGCCTGGTCCGCCAGCCTTTCCTGCCAGACCCAGCATCTTGCCATGGCGGTATTCCGGGCGGTGGAAAACCGGCGTTCCATGGTCAGGGCCACCGCCTCCGGCCAGACCTGCGCCATCGATCCCCGCGGGAGGATCACCGCCATGGCGGAGCCCTTTACGGCGGCCTTTCTCAACGTCCGCCTCCCCCTCTTGACAACTCTAAGCCCCTATACCCGCTGGGGGGACTGGCTGGGAATTTTTTTTGCCTCCTTCGCCGGAATGCTCTTGCTAACCGGAACGATTCGGGGTATACTGGGGTGGGTAAAAACAGGAAGGAAGATATGAATACCCGAAAAAAAATACTGGTTGTGGATGATGAATTTATAAACCTTGAATTTTTCGAGGTCATGCTCTCAAAGCTCGGCTTTATGGTGGAAAAGGCGGAAGACGGCGAGGAGGGACTGGCCAAGGCGAGGAAATTTTCCCCCGATCTCATTATCATGGATAATATCATGCCCAAGATGTCGGGCTGGGAATTAACCAGGGTGCTTAAGGGGGACGCGAAATTACGGGAAATTCCCATTATCATGCTCTCCGCCCTGGACGATGTTAAAGACAAGGTGGAGGGCTTTGAGCTGGGGGTTGATGATTATATCACCAAACCCTTTAATTTTTCCGAGGTCCTGGCCCGGATCCGGGCGGTACTGCGGAGCCGGGAGCTCTTTGCCCAGATCAAGGCCCGGGAATCCCGGTTGAGCCTGGCGGAGGATCTGAGTTCCGACATAAAAAGCCAGGTGCTTGATTTTATTCACAGCATGGATGAGCTGGACGAGGTCATAGGCAGGATAAACGCCCCGGGGCTGCCGGCGGCGGATCAAACCGTCCTTCTTGGCGATCTTAAGAGTAAAACCCAGCTTGTCAGGAAGAGTATCGCGGCCCTAGACAGCCGGATAGAACGGACCATGACGGAGTGGGAGGCCTTGAAGAAAAATGAAATTGGCCTTAGTATTTTGGAAAACCATATACGCCGTTCGTTACAGCAGGAACAAGAATGAGGTATAGCGAAAGCCGGAAAAAAGGATCGGAGTTTATCGTCCTGGGAAGCGCCACAAGCTTTGAGGGGGTTCTGCGTTTTAAGGAAACCCTTTGCATCCGGGGGACCTTCAAGGGTACCATTGAGGCCACGGGGGCGCTGATTGTGGACAAGGGGGCGGTGGTAGAGGCGGATCATATCTTTGTCAGCTCCCTGACGATCCAGGGATCGGTGAGCGGCCAAGTCCGGGCGGTGGACAAGGTGGACATGATGACCGGCGCCGTGATGCGGGGGGATATATCCGCCGCGCGGCTTCGCATAGCCGACGGCGTCCTCTTTGAGGGCCAGTGCGGAATGATCGGGGCGGAGCGGGAGGTGGAAATATTTTCCCGCCCGATAGAGGATATACGGGCCGATTTGCGGGAGGTTGATGGATAGGGCCCGCGCCGCGGATAACGCCGTCCGGCGGCTGGTCCGGTTTTTAACGGAGCGCTCCCTTTTTTTGGCCGCCGCCGAATCCTGCACGTCGGGGCTTGTGGCGGATCTCCTGGGGGGCGTGAACGGCGCTTCCGCCTGCTTCTGGGGTTCTTTTGTCTGTTACACGCCCCAGGCAAAGGTTAAGATGCTGGGGGTTGGGGAAGAGATCCTCGCGCGATACGGATTGGTCAGCGGGGAAACCGCCCGGGCCATGGCCGCGGGGGCCCTTGAAAAAAGCGGCGCCGACGCCGCGGTTTCCATTACGGGCCTGGCGGGACCCGGGGGCGACGGCTCCCCCGTTCCCGTGGGAACCGTATGGATAGGAACCGCCCTTCGGGGGGGGGCCGTCCAGGCGGAACAATTTCACTTTAAGGGCCGCCGGAATGGGGTACGGCACAGGGCCGCCTTAAAAGCCCTGGAACAAATAATGAATCAATTACCATTATTAGGGAAAAACTAAAACCGGGAGGAGTAGATGGTATGCCCTATGTAAGAAAAACTCGGACGATGAGAGTTTCGGGATTAACCGGGGGAGAGCGGAATGGCGCGGAGGACGAGGGCTCCGCCAGGGTGGTGGTTAAAACCCGGTCCCGGCGCGTTCCCCGGGAGGAACCGGTGAACAATGGAATGGCGGCGGCGGATTATGGCGGATCGGAAGACCCCCCCGTCTCCGCCCCGGGTTTTGTGCCCAAGCTGCCCCACATGCCGGACATTTACGGCAAACCCGAGCCCCGGAATGGTGACGACGGGGGCAAACCCCGGCTTTCCATCAACGAGCTGATCCGGCTTAATATGGTGGATCTGCGGGATTTGGCGGTCAGTTACAGCATTGCCCACGAGGACATGGTAACCCTTAAAAAACAGGAAGTTATCTTTTCTATCCTGAAGGCCCATACCGAGCGGGGGGGGATCATCTACGCCTACGGCTCCCTGGAAATTCTTCCCGACGGCTACGGCTTCCTGAGGAGTCCCCAGAATTCCTACCTTCCCGGGCCGGACGATATCTACATCAGCCCCAGCCAGATCCGGCTTTTTGCCCTAAAAACCGGGGACACCGTTTACGGTCAGATCCGCAGCCCCAAAGAAGGGGAGCGCTTTTTCGCCATGCTCCGGGTGGAGACGGTAAACTACGACGACCCCACGGTGGCCCAGAACCGGATTCCCTTTGACAACTTGACCCCCCTCTACCCGGATGAAAAGCTGGACCTGGAAACCGCCACCGAGGGGGTGAGCGAGCGGATCATCAACCTCTTCTGCCCCATCGGCAAGGGTCAACGGGCGATTATCGTGGCCCCCCCCCGGACGGGGAAGACGATCATGATGCAAAAGATCGCCAACGCGATTACCCAGAACCACCCGGAGGTATACCTGATCGTCCTCCTGATTGATGAGCGGCCCGAGGAAGTAACCGACATGGAACGGACCGTCCGAGCGGAAGTGATTTCCTCCACCTTTGACGAGCAGGCCAGCCGGCACGTCCAGGTAACGGAGATGGTCCTGGAAAAGGCCAAGCGGCTGGTGGAACATAAAAAGGACGTGGTGATTCTGCTGGACTCGATTACCCGGCTGGCCAGGGCCTACAACCAGACCGTTCCCGCGAGCGGAAAGATCCTTTCCGGCGGCGTGGACAGCAACGCCCTGCACAAGCCCAAGCGCTTCTTTGGCGCGGCCCGGAATATCGAGGAGGGCGGCAGCCTTACCATTATTTCCACCGCCCTGGTGGAAACCGGGAGCCGCATGGACGAGGTGATCTTCGAGGAATTCAAGGGCACGGGCAACATGGAAATCAACCTGGACCGGCGGATTTCCGACCGCAGGCTCTTCCCGGCGATCAACATCAAGAAATCCGGTACCCGGAAGGAAGAACTCCTCCTTTCCGAGGGGGAACTGCAAAAGATCTGGATCCTCCGGAAGGTTATTAACCCCATGGACGACATCGAGATCATAGAGCTCCTGGTTGACAAAATGAAAAAAAGCAAGAATAATGAAGCGTTCCTGCGATCCATGAATACGGGAAGCGCGGGAATGGAATGAGGGGGCCCAATGAAAGAAAAGATTCATCCCAGGTATGAGGAAACCAAAATAAGCTGCGCCTGCGGAAACGTGATTGAGACGCGTTCCACCGTCAAGGACATCAAGGTGGAAATTTGCTCGGCGTGCCACCCTTTTTTTACGGGTAAGCAAAAGCTGGTGGATACCGCCGGCCGGATTGAACGGTTCCGCAGGAAGTACAACATCAAAGAGCCCCAGTAAACGCGCGCCCGGCGCGTCTTTGGGTTTCCGGCGGACGGGTTTGGCTTCACGCCGGTGCTTGCGGGGCTATTTTTTCCCTCTTTCGTAGTCGTAAATTTTACGGAGCTGGTCCAGAAAAAAGTCCTGGAAAAAGGGATTGAGGTTTTTAAACATACGGGTGATCTCTTCCACCTTGGGGTTCCGCGAATCGTGAAACATGGGGTCTTCCCCGGTTTTGAGCCACTGTTCATTGACCCCAAAGGTGGTGGAAATGAGCCGGATGATCCGGTCGTTTACCTCCTTTTGGCCCAGTTCCAGGTTGGCGATATACCCCTTGGAGATGCAAATTTTTTCCGCGAACACCGGCTGGGTCAACTTGAGGGTACGCCGGAGCTTTACAATACGCTCGTTTATAGTCGCTTCCATTATAATCGCTTCTATCATTTCCCTTAAGGTCTAAAGTATATCAATGAGCCTCCGCGGGGCAAGCCCCGCGGTATCTTTCGAATAAACCGGTTAATGAAAAACGGTTCCCGCCGCCCCCCGGGGCGGGAATTTCCCCGGGGAAATTTCCCAAAGGAGATGCTTTTCGCTTGACATCTTTCTATGAGGATGATATTATCTTGTTTGGAAAGAAACAGGATGGCCGTCAAGGTGGATACCAGATCCAGGATCGCGTATATCAACGCCGTTTTTCCCCAACTCAGCGCGGAAGGGCAAAGCTATTTGCGAAACATCGCGAAAGCGATGAGCCGTATTCAGAGTATGTCCCCGGTTTTGTCCCGGGGACTAAAACCGGGCCGCGGGGGGTTACGGCGGAACGCGGCGGTTCCTCCGGGGGGTGGCGAAAATGGCGGATAACCGGGCCGTGATGGCGCGGGGCGCGCCTACAGGGGGAAGGGACAAATCCCTTTCCCCGGGGACGCCTCGCGCGAGGACGCGCGCCGAGCGCGGATCATTTCGCGCTCTTTTGTCTTTGAAAGATTTGCTTTACTTTTTTACGCGTACTATAATAATTACCAGAGACGGGATCGGTATGGGAATACAGGCCCCGTTTTTAAAACCAGAAGGCCCGGGTTCGGTTTTCGCCGGCCAGGGCCTTTCGGGAAAAATTAAAAAAAGATATGTCCCCAAGAGCGGTAAAAAGCCGGCGTTTTTCACCGGGCGCGTACATTTAATCACCATACCGGCGCGGTTTAGGGAATTTCTGGGAGCAGGACTATGACGTCACGACATCCGCGATCCATGGTTAGGCCGGACTGCCTTAACTTTATAAATCCCTTTGGCCTGGGAGATACCATGACCCTCCGGGGTTACCGGAAAGCCATTGAGAAAAAACACGGCCTTCCCGTCCATCTCATCGTCAAGCCCTCCCATAAAATCGTTATGGATATGTATGTCGGCGACAATTACAGCCTGCGCGAGTTTGGCGGCGATGAACTTAGTGTCATAGCGCGGGAGAGCGTTGTTCCCCGGAGGGGCGCGCTCTATGTGGCGCATCCCCTGTATTCTAACCCGGTTTTGTTTATGGACTGGAAGGCCAGGGCCTATCCGGTAAAAAAACTGTGGCGGGTTTTTTTGGGCCTTGACGAGGACGCGGAGTTTGACCCCCCCCTGTGGTATCCGCCGCCGCCCCGCCCCTGTCCCGCCGCGCCCGAGAATTCCGTCCTGCTCCTGCCCGAGGCGAACAGCGTAGTCCGGCTTAAGGCCTCATTCTGGGAAAGGATCGCGAAAAAAGCGGCGAAAGAAGGTTTCTCCGTTTTTCAGCACCAGGTAAACGCCGATAACCGGATCCGGGGCGTTCCGGTCCTGGAGGGCGATCTGGAAAGGGTGATCGGCTTTGCCCTCGCCTGCTCGAAGGTTTACAGCCTGCGCAGCGGCCTCTGTGATCTAATCGCCGAAAAAGTAAAGGACCTTACCGTGTTTTATCCCGACGCCTTCGCGTACGCCGTTTATCGCCTTGAGCGGCGCTTTCCGGAACAAAAACTGACCAACGCCCTGATCAGGCCCCCCGGGGAAAGAAGAAGCCTGCTCAAAAAAATCGCGAGGAAACTTCCCTTCGCGGGCTATATCCTGGGAAGGTTCAGGGCCATCGAGGAAAGGCTTGGGCGGCTGGAAGCGCTGAACGCCGGATTGTACCATGGCGCTCCGGCGCGGGAAGGGGGTATTCCATGACGCCGGAATATATTGTTGTCCAGGCGGGCGGCAAAGGAACGCGGCTTGGCAAACATACCCGCAACAAACCCAAGTGCCTTGTTCCCCACAACAATCTGCCGGTTATCTTTCATTTGTTCCGCCGGTTTCCGGAGGGAAAGTTTATCATCATCGGCGATTACAAACACGGGGTTTTAAGCAAGTACCTGGAAGCCTTCGCGGAGGTTAAATACCTGATTACGCGGGCGTCGGGAACCGGTACCTGCGCCGGCGTAAAGGACGCGCTGGAGCTGATCCCCCCCGGCGTTCCGTTTACGCTGATCTGGTCCGACGTGATCCTTTCCCCCGCGGTAAGGATGCCCGAAAGCGGCGATTCGAATTACCTGGGGGTGTCAAAAAGTTTTGAGTGCCGCTGGTCGTTTTTTGAGGGCGCGTTCGAGGAAAAGCCCTCGAAGGGGAACGGCGTTGGGGGTGTTTTTATTTTCAAAAACAAGGCGGTCCTTGAGAACGTTCCCGGCGAGGGGGAATTTGTACGTTTTCTTTCGACGAGCGGCATACCCTTTAAGGCCCTGAGCCTCGCGGAATCGGAGGAAGTGGGAACCCTTGACGCCCTGAACGCGTCCAGTGAATTCCGGTGCCGGTCCTTTAACCGCCTGGAAATTTCAGCCGCCGCGGTCAGCAAAATCCCCCTTAACGAACAGGGAAAGAAACTGGCGGAAAGGGAAATCGCGTGGTACCGGGAGGCGGAAAAGCGTCATTTCGCGAATATTCCCAAAATCACCGCGGAATCGCCTCTCACCATGAAACGGATCAAAGGCCGGAACATTTTTCGCGCCGAACTGGACGAGGGCGAAAAGAAAAAGGTAATAGACAACATCGCCGCGTCCCTGTCCGCCCTGCATGGTACAGGCCGGACCGGGGTTGATTATTTCAGCGTAAAAGAGGCGTACTACACCAAGACCATCAAGCGCCTGGAAAAAGTGCGGGCCCTTGTGCCCTTCGCGAATTCCAGAACCATCGTTGTCAACGGGAAGCCCCGCCGCAATATCTTTTTTTACCGCGAGGCCTTTCTCTCCCTGGTGGAAAAACTCCTGTACAAAACAACCTTCTCTTTTATCCACGGCGACTGCACCTTTTCCAACATGATGGTTACGGATGATCTTTCCGTCATTTTTCTTGATCCCCGGGGCTATTTTGGGTTTACCGAAATTTACGGAGATACCGCCTATGACTGGGCAAAGGTCTATTACTCCCTTAACGGCGATTACGATCAGTTTAACAACGGGAATTTTGACCTTTCCTTTGGGGACGGTTCGGTTGAGCTGAAAATCGAGACCAGCGGCTGGAAAGATCTTTCGGGGTATTTCCTTTCGCGAATTCCCGATCACGGGGCCGAGCGAATACGGTTTATTCACGCGATTATATGGCTTTCCCTTACCACGTATATATGGGAGGATTATGACGCGATTTGCGGGGCGTTTTACAACGGGCTCTTGTTGATCGATGATTTTCTTGAGGGGACTGAGCATGATTAAATATTTTGACAGACAGATCGCCGTGGTTGGAAAATGTTTCGCGAATTTACCGGCGGATGATTTTGATCTGCTCGCGGAACGGTGCGTGGGCGCGCTGAGGCGGGGAGGAAAAATCATAGCGAGCGGACTGGGAAAAAATGTTCCCATCTGCGAAAAGTTTGTCGGCACGCTGAATTCACTTGGGCTTGACGCCCGGTTTTTGCACACCAACAGCGCGGTCCACGGGGATCTGGGAATGGTCCGCGGGGAAGATATCGTGCTGCTCCTTTCCAAAAGCGGCAATACCGAGGAGACAATCACGCTGGGTCAATTACTGCTTGAGCGGAAAACGGAAACCTGGCCCCTGGTCTTTAACGGGAACTCAAGGCTGATTTCGCTCTTTAAGCGGGGCCTTCTGCTGAAACTTGAGGAAGAGGGCGATCCCTGGAATATCCTCCCAAACAACTCGACCGTGGTATACCTTCTGCTTCTGCAGGGACTCGCGATGAGGATCGCCCGGGACATGAATGTTCACCTTGAGGATTTCCGGCTCAACCATCCCGGCGGCGGAATAGGGAAACAGCTAAGGAAGGAAACGTGCTGACACTGTTGAGGCTGTACAAAGCCGTCCTGCGCGGACACCGGTTATATAAAAATTTACTCGCCGAATATAATCCCCGGAAAAGGGACTATGTGCTGTTTTTCCCCGAGAAAGACAGGGCGTTTAACTATCAAGGTCTTTTATACCTTGACGGTTTTTATTCGTACCTGGAGTATATCCGAAAATCGCTTTCGCCCATATCGGTCTTTTACCCGCCCCCGGGGAATTTTTTTGTGGTGGCTTCCGAAAAATCCGCCGCGGAATCGGCGAAATATTTCTCAAAGCGGATCAAAGGATCCAAAGTTTGGGACCCGGAGGACATGGAAGACTTTATCAGTTATTACTGCGTGTACAGGCCGGGAAATGTTATCATCGTTTCCCTGGAAAAGCCAAACGGCAGGAGCTGCGCGCGTCTCGCCGGGGTCGGGGGCATCGATTTAAAAACACTTATCTTAATGGGCGTTTATGGCGCGAGCCATGACTTTTCCCGGGATTTGGACACGCCGCCTCCCCCGGCCTATGACGGCGGCAATCCTCTTGTCAGCGGGTTCATAAATGCCGCGTAAAATTTCCTCATACAAAGAAAAGCTGCTCAAACTGGCGGGCCTCGCGGACGGGTTTCTCACCTACCGCCGGATCCGAAGGAAGTTTAAAGGCGCATCGGTACTGGTTTACGATTACTCCGGCATAGGCGATGTTTATGTGTTTTGCCTGTATGTCAAGGCGAACTATCACGCGATTGAAAACGGAAATTTCGTGATAACGATTGTGAACGACGCCCAGCGGGCCGTGTTTGAAATCTTCGGGCTGTCAAACTATTATCCGCTGAACGAACGAGGCGCGAAAAATCTTACCATCCTTCTGATGTCCGCCTCCAGGGGAATCAAGGGCCGTAATATAACCCCCTTTCCGCGGTTTAACCACGCGGATCTTTCGTTTAGATTTGGCGGCCGGTTCCTTACGATGGCGGAAATGTACAAATACCAGTTCTTTAAGCTGCCCCGGGAAGCTCCCATCCAGTATCCCGTTTTTAAGGCGGACAAAACGCGGGTTGACAGGCTCTTCTTGGAAGGCAAGCTGATAGAGGGGAAAACAGCCGTCATTTCCCCTTACGCGAAAACACTCGAGAACTACAGCGGCGCGTTTTGGGAAACCCTCGCGCGAAAGCTGAAGGACCGTGGATTCACCGTATGCACCAATGTGGCGGGGAAAGAAACACCGGTAAGAGGGACAGTTCCCGTTTCCTTCGCCCTCGCCGACGGGGAGGAGGTACTAAAAAGGGCGGGGCTGTTTATAGCCCTAAGGAGCGGGCTTTGCGACGTGCTGTGCCGGGCCGGGTGCGAAAAAATTATTTTATACCCCGATTACCGCATGTTTAACTCATCGATGTATGATTTTTGCTCGTTTGAGAAAATGGGCATAGGCCGTTCCATTACGGAAATTGTGGAACCCCTTGATAATGAGGATAGGCTGCTTGAACGGATTCTGGAGGCCGCGGGTGAAAAACATTAAGGACATGCTTGATTTCCACAAAAGCCATAAACATGTTTTTTTATATCAATTTGACGAGGGGCGGGAGTACGCCGGCCTCACGGGAAAATATCTTTCTTTATGCTCCTTCCCGGTGGAAGGCGTTATTACCGCCGGCGGGAAAAATGAAAAAAGCGCCGCCCTGAAAAAGGGGGAAGGGCCGTATTGGACGATTGAGGAGGTTAGGGAAAAATTTGCCCCCGGGGAATGCGGCGTAATACTGAGTGTTTTTGATTTTCTTCTTAACGCGGCCCTTGGGTCCCTGACGGAGGCGGGTTTCCATAACGTGTTCTTTATAACCGACTATTACAGAAAAAAGATCCAGGAAAAACTGACCCCCAGAACAAAGGAAAACTTTATCCTGGAAGTAAACCTCGCCGATCATTGTAACCTGAACTGCCAGATGTGCGATCATTTTTCGCCCCTTGCGGAAAAGCATTTTCTTGACCCGCGGACGTTTATACAAGACATGGGCAGGCTGGCGGATCTTACGGATAACACGGCGGGGGTGATAAAAATACTGGGGGGCGAGCCGCTTCTTAACCCGGATACCCCGGACTTTCTGATTGCCGCCAGGGGGCTTTTTCCCCAAAGCCGTATCCTGCTGTACACCAACGGGCTTTTGCTGGCCGAATGGGAAACAAAACACAAGGCGAACCTGTGGGAAATATGCCGGCGGTTTAACGCGCGAATTATGGTAACAACCTATCCGATTAACTTTGATTACGCGAAGATAGACGCGCTCGCCGTAAAACACAAAACCCCCTACAGCAGGTTTGTTGAGGAGTCGGAAAACGACCTTGACAAAAACACGGCGCTCTACAACGTCCTGGGTGAGCGGGAAAAAAAATCCGTCCATCATCCCCTTTCCCCCGCCGGGAATGTCCCCGTCCATGAATTCATTGACTGCTATCATTTTAACCGCTGTATAACGCTCAGCGGCGGAAAACTGTATACCTGTCCCATAATCCCTTACGCTAAATATTTCAGCGCCTTTTTTGACAAACCGCTTAAGACAAGGGGGAACGATTTTATTGATATTTACGCGGCGCGAGATTTTGAGGAAATAGCGGAATTCCTCTCAAGGCCGGTTCCTTTTTGCCGGTACTGTAAGGTTTCCAGCCGGAAAGGCGGCGTTGATTTTAGGCTGTCAAAAAAAGCCATTGAGGAATGGACCTGAGGGGGAATTGACATGACCTGTGATAATCCAAATATCGTTCAAAACAAGGAACTGATTGATTTTTGCTCGCGGCACAGGCATGTATTCTTGTTCGGATCCGCGGAAGATCAGTTTTTGACGGCGAAGTATCTGCGGTTTTGCGGCGTTTCCCCGGAGGGGTACCTTGTGGAGGATACGGATAAGGCGAAACCCTGGACGGCGGCCATGAAGGTGTTTTCCGTTAAGGAGGCGGCGGGGAAATATGACCCCGCGAAATCCGGCGTCATTATCGGCGTTCCCGACGACGAATACAACGACGCCTTTGGGGCGCTGCGGAAAAACGGGTTTATGGATCAGCATTTTATCTCGGAACACAACAAGCGTACAATCCCCCATAAAATGCGGCCCCGGAACAGGGAGCGTTTCTGGCTGGAGGTGAATTTGGCGGACCATTGCAACCTGAACTGCCAGATGTGCGATCATTTTTCACCCATAGCGGAAGAGACTTTTCTGGACTACGATCGGTACGCGCGGGACATAAAGCGACTTGCCGAATTAACGGATAATCACATCGGCATTATGAAGCTTCAGGGCGGTGAGCCGCTTCTGAATGATCGGGTTATTGATTTTGTAAGGATAACCCGCGAGGTGTTTCCAAGGACAAGGATATTCTTTTTTACCGACGGGCTTCTGCTGAAAAAGTGGGAAAATCATCCCCGGGGTAATTTGTGGAACGCGTTCAAAGAGTACGGGGTTGAGATCCAGCTTACGGTCTATCCAATTAACCTGAATTCCGGGGCGATAAAAGAGACGGCCGGCCGGTATGGCGTTAAGATTGATTTGTTCACGGAGGTGGGGGACAGAAATTTCGTTTCTCAAAAGAGATCCGTAAAGCACCCCTTTGATTTACGGGCGAAACAGGACGCCTATGAGTTTATCAGCTGCTACCAATTTAATGAGTCGATGACAATGCGGGACGGAAAAATTTATACCTGCCCAATGATTCCCTATATTCACCATTTTAACAAACGGTTTCACCAAAACCTAAAGGTTACGCCGGAGGATTATATTGATATTTACAAGGCGTCAAGCTATGAGGAAATCGCGGAATTTGTTACCCGCCGGGTTCCTTTTTGCGGTTACTGCGCCGTCTCAAAGAGGAGCGCCCATCCCTGGAAACAGTCAAAAAACAGTATCGATGAATGGATTCTGACCCCGGAGGATTTAAACATGAAAACGAATTCACCGCCGCGGCGTTTGGTTTACAGCCTCAAAACCAGGGGGTTGTCCGGCACGGTACAAAGGGCGAAAGAAAAGATTTACCGGAAGACAAAGAATACCATCCTGGGCGAAGTTTATGAAAAACTGTTTACTCCCCTCCCCCCAAGAAAAAAAAGCGATCGGAAATATGTTTGATTAGTGAACCGCCGAATCCGGGGAGATGGGGGAGATGATACATTTCCCGGAAAGGCGGTTGAGGAGTTTTGATGGAATTTGGGGAACCCCGGCGTTTATCCCCGCTGGGCCATACCTGGATTATTGACATCGACGGGACCGTGGTAAAACATAACGGCCATAAATCCGACGGCGGCGACACGCTTCTCCCCGGGGCGAAGGAGTTTCTTGGCTCGCTCCCGTCCGGGGACATGATCATTTTTATCACCTCCCGAACGGAGGCCGAGAAAAACCAAACCGAGGATTTTCTTAAAAGAAAAAACATCCGTTATGATCGAATAATTTACAGCGCCCCCCCGGGGGAACGGATCCTGGTAAACGACCGCAAGCCCTCCGGCCTTTTAACCGCCCTGGCGATCAATACCACCCGGGATGTGTTTATGACGGAACGGTTCGTTGTGGATGACCGGTTATGACCGGCGGCCCGCAAAAACCGGGGTGGAATAATTCCCCTCGTTTTTCATGATCCGCCACGCCGCCGGCACGCGTTTTCCCCGGAAATCCTCGTCCCGCAGTTGTTCGGTGATGTCCTCCGCGGTGATGTCCGCCCGCGGCGGTTCCGCGGTCAGCTTAAACCCTTTCACGTTGGCGCTCAGGTACAAAACCCCGCGGGGGGCGAGGAGGCGCAGGCACTTTTCAATCAGCGCCGGGTGGTCCCGTTTAAGGTCAAAATCGCGCCGCGCCTTTTTGGAGTTGGAAAAAGCCGGCGGGTCAAGGATGATCAGGTCCCAGCGGGAACGCCGTCCGGCGGCCTCGTCGACAAAACGGAGGACGTCGGCGCGGATGAGGGTGAGCGGCGCGGCCCCCGCCGGCGTACCGGGCGGCGCGGCTTCCAGGCCGTTCAGGGCGCAATTTTCCCGCCCCCAGTTCAGGTAGGTATTGGACAGGTCCACCGAGTCCACCCCGGCGGCCCCGCCCGCGGCGGCGGCGACGGACAGGGCGGCGGTGTAACAGAACAGGTTAAGGACCCGGCGTCCGGCGGCCTCTTCACCGATCCGCGCCCGGAAAAGACGGCGATCCAGAAAAAGCCCCGTGTCCAGATAATCGGACAGGTTTACCCGGTAAAGGAGCCCCCGCTCACGGACCGTTTTGAGAACCCCCTTTTCCGCGATCCTGCCATACTGGGCCCGACCCGCGGTTTTACGGGCCCGCTCCCGCAGAAAGATACGTTCCGGCTCCAGGTTCAGCGCCCGCGCCGCGGCGTCTTTCATCGCGGCAAGCCACTGTTCCTCTTCCGCCGGGTCCTTCTCGTAGGGCCGCTTATAGAGAGCGCCCGCGGCGGCGCCTGAGCTGTCCGCCCCCGGAGGGCCGGTTTCCGCTTCCCCGTACCAGTCCAGGACCAGGGGAATCTCGGGGATGTCCCGGTCGTAGAGCCGGTACGCCCCCGCCCCGGTACGGCGCGCCCACTTGCGCAAATGCCGCCGCCGTTTTACCAGGCGGTTAAAGAACGTCTCCGCCTGGGCGGCGGTTTTTAAGGCCGGCGCTTTTCCCGCCATGTTTCGGCACCCCTGTAAGCCATGGCCCATTATACACCGGGGAAGACCCTTGTCAACGAAAGGGAGGGGGACTATACTGTTCAATAAGGAATGTATCCAAAAAAGTGAAAGGGAGGTTTGTATGATCGAACCGGCGAAACGGGACCCGAAGGCGCCAAAGTTTCTTGAGGTGGTGATAAAGGACAGTGAGGGCAGGGTGTGGTCCACCGTGTACCCCCAGGCCAAGGATTTTTCCACCGGCTCCGTGGGCTACTACGCCTCCGAAAAAGCCACCAACCCGGAAAGCGGCGAGCGGTACCAGTGCGGCCTCAGCTTTACCCTGATCGGTTCCAAGCCGGCCAAGTGAGGGCGTGAAAAGCGCGCCGGCGGATGTTGGGCGGGCCCCCCGCCGGCCCGGAGAACCCGTTAGGTGGCGGCCGAAAGGGCGGCGGCTATGTGGGAACGATACGCCTTTTCGTCCGTTTCGCCGTTCAGGTAATCCTTGATGATAAGCTTGATGACCCCGGGAAAGGCGTTCCAGTAGCGGTCCGGCCAGTCCCCCATCTCATTCCGGAGTCTGTCGTCCTCCACTTTGGTCATGCGGCCCGTGGAAAAGCGCGTAAAATGATCGATCATTTCCGCCAGCAGATCCGCGGGGGGGCCTTTTCCCGCGGGCCGGTCCCCGCCGGAGGGTTCCGGGGAAAGCCCCGGCGGCGTTTCCCCTCCCCCGGCGGGATTCCTCGATCCGGGCACCCAGGCGGCCAGCAGCTCGGCGATTTGCTCATCCTTTAGTTCCGGCGCTTCCCGCCGGATGATCCGGACCGCCATGTCCCGCACCGTCTCCCGCAGGCCCTCCATGCTGGCGGCGGCGTTAATCTGGCCGGAAAGTTCCCCGGCCATCCGCCTGGGATCGGGCAGCTTGACGGCTCCCCCAAACAGGGCCAATTCCCGCCGGCGGCGTACCACCGCGGCGGCCACCGCCTCAATAGCCACTTCATCGCAGCGGTTGAGGATATAATCGATAACCCGGACCAGTTCGCTGTCCGCCATGGGTATAGTATAGCGGAAAAGAAGGATCGCGTGAATGATTCTCGCCGGCGGCGGGCGGCCGTAGGGCGTTATAGATACCCGCGTTCTACGGACACCGGCGCGTTCCGCGGGCCGCCGTTATCCGCCGCGCCGGTTTCGCGCTAGGCCTTGCCCAGGGAAAAGTCCCCCACGATTTTAAAACGCCCGCCGTCCCGGACCACCCGCAGATCCCGGCCGGGGAAGTACCGCGGCAGATTCTTTGCCACAAACCGGGCGGTTTCCCCCATGAGGAACTCAAGCTGCTGGGGGTTGATCTTATCCAGGGTCGCCGCCCGGAAAGAAACCACGTAACCCCGGCCATGTTCCGATCCGATGCCGGGGGTAAAGTCCGGGATCACCTCAAAGAGGCCGTCCATAAGGGGATTTTCCGTGGCCCCCCGGGCGGGCCGGTTGGGGTGAAGGGAAAAGGCGTCCCCCCATTCCTCCTCCAGAAATTCATCCGCCCCGGCGAAGAGCGTTTCCAGGGTCCTGGTAAAGGCGGTTAATTTGGGATGTTCGTACATGGCCTAATCCGGCAGCGCCAGGGCCAGTACTTCCTCAAAGCGCTCCACGGGGTAAAAGGTTATCCCCTTCTTTACATGGTCCGGTATGTCGTCCAGGTCCCGAAGGTTGTGCCGGGGGATCACGATGTTCCTGACCCGGTTCCGCCGGGCGGCCACGGTCTTTTCCTTAAGGCCCCCAATGGGCAGCACCTGGCCGGTCAGGGAAAGTTCCCCCGTCATGGCGAGGCTTTCGGCAATCGTCCTGCCCCGGAGAAGGGACAGCAGGGCCGTGGCCATGGTGATCCCCGCGGAGGGGCCGTCCTTGGGGGTGGCCCCCTCGGGGATATGAAGGTGAATCTGGTTGTTCTCAAACCACGCCGGATCAACCCCGTATTTTTCAATCCCCGTCTTCCGGGCCAGGGTCATGGCGATAGAGGCGCTTTCCTTCATCGTGTCCCCCATCTTTCCCGTCAGGATAAGCCCCGCCTTGCCGGGGCTGGACACCGCCTCGATGATCAGCGCGTCCCCGCCCATGCTGGTCCAGGCCAGCCCCAGGGACATACCGGGCCTGTCGGCTTTTTTAAACACATCCTCGGGGAACAGGGGCTTGCCCAGGTGCTTTTCGATGGTTTTTTTGTCCACGGTAAA
>JAIRPD010000058.1 GCA_031257195.1 Treponema sp.
CGGCCTGTTGACTGCGGCGTTATCAATCACGAGTACGCCATATTCGAGTGTTGCGGAGAACCAAAGTCCCCTTGTTCCATCTTGCCAGATTGTCTGGATTTCTCTCGGTTCCCGTCGCAATTCCGTGGCAACTATGCTCCAAAATGATTCCGCATTTTGCTCCATTTCTCCCTCCGTGAGCCACCCAATTCGTTATATTTCCCAGCCATACGAACACTCTTCTTTTCAAGTAAACCCAGTATTAGAAATCGTTACTTGAGCTCATATACCCAAAAAGAACTATTACTATAGGAAATTTGGCCAAAACAAATAAACCGTCTGTTTCCCATTGTTAAATACGCTGTATAATAAGTGTTTATATGTCGTTCTTTCATATGTTGTCCCGCCAGATTCATAATACGATCTGCTAGTCCATCACTTTGCGTAAAGGGATCGGAAGGTTCAACGGGCACAAGCTTGTATTTCTCAAACAAACTATCCCATTGCGCTCCAATATTACCCCTTGGCCAGACACCATCATTTATACCATACCCCCCATCATCCCCCACATTAAGATCAACACGGGTAACCTGCAACTGCTGTGTAAAAGCAACACCCGCGATAACCATTACGAGAACCATAAGCACACTAATTTTCTTTTTCATCATTAATACCCCGAATACCATGCCAGCCAACACAAACGCCTTCTTTGCCATTTTCCTTTCTCCTTGCGGGTCTTTCCCCGCCGTCATATTTTTACCCGCCCATACGGGCGGGGAATCACCTCAATCCACGTTTGCCGGAACTATCACCGCCGCATGCGCCCGGTGTTCCCAATTCCCGCCTGATTTGCCGGCCAATACACTCAGGCAGTGGGTAGCCCGGGTTGTTCTGCGCCCAAGCAAGGCTTTGAGCGATATGTTTGAGAATTTCTCGTCCCCTGCCGCTGATTTGGCCTAAACCGGCGTAGATAAGGTCCGTATCGGCGCCCTGGGTGTTTCCATAAATTATCATAGAGGATATAATATCACCATAGAAAACATTTGTCAATAGTCCGCAAATTCGGGAAAACCAGGCATTTTGCGGGATAGCTTGTACCCGCGTTCGGTCTTCCTTGTTTTCAATACCGTTTTTTGATAATCTATGAAGTGATGACCGCAAATGAACGGCTGGTACATGCCCGGCGCCAATTGCGTCTGACTCAGGCCCAGTTTTCCGCGAAAATATGTGTTAGCAAGGGCTTTTTATGTTCCATGGAAACCGGCATCAGGAAAATTAATCCGCGAATCATCAAAATCATCAACCTTACCACCGGAATCAGCGCGAAATGGCTTGAAAACGGCGAGGGAGAGATGTTTGCCGTTGAGGCGGAACAGGAAATCGAGGAAATTGTTAATTTGTACCGCCAGTTGAACCCCTTTTTCAAGGATTTCTTCAAACGGCAGCTTCTAGACATCATTAACTACGAAAACGGAACCAGGACCTAGAACGGCGCGGGGGAAACGCCGCAAGCGGCAGGGTTTTGCCCATATTGTGGTCTCCCGCTGTTTCCCCCGCGGCTATAATTGTCCCATTCGTATATTGAACCGCCTATATCGCCGGCTAATGCTCCGTACATAATAACCCGCCTTTCTATATACACCGCGTACGTTCGTTATCCCTTAGAAACCTTTTGACCGCTTCATAATACCAATTGGTGTTTCGATTTGTTTGATAATATTCATAAACAAAACCCTGCCTTCGCGTAACTGTGTGTCGTTTGTACAATATCTTTTTTCTGTATTGAACAGATTGCGCCATATCGCAAAAAGGAGGCACATAATCGGAACCGGCGAAGAGAATTACTTCAGAATCACGATCGAATTTTATAGAATCTTCTTTTAGGTGATTAATATCCTTCCACCCATAATTATCTCTTCGCTTCGCGTATTCCGGCATATTCGGGGTGGTGGAATAGGTAATATCGTAGGCGGGGATTTTAAAATCCGCCCTGATAATTCCCCACCCGGCGGAAAGGATATAAAAACAATTGCCAAATTCATGGTAAAGGTCTCTATAAATATCCCGGCGATACAAACAGTATGCCGGAACAAGGTCCGGGTGATTTTGTTCCAACACTAAATCCCGCCATGTTTTATGTTCGCCGGGAATTGTGTCATCGGGCTTATAGTAGGTAAATCCATCCCGGGGCGCTATTTGCGGAGAAGCGACAAACTTGATAAACAGGTCTTTATAGCAAAATTCGCTTATGATTTTTTTGCTGGAACAGCATGCTACTGGAATGCCCTTTGTACTCATCGGTTATACCCTTCCCAATCTCGCGTTCCCATCACTTACGCTGCCACGCGTAAAACTCATAGCCGCGGGTACCATCTCTGTTTACCCCGGTTATTCGAACGACAACGAAAATAGCCTTGGGCCTCCTGGCGTCATACCCACAGCGAAAGAAAAACACGTCACCAACATCCAAATCGTAGCTGTCAAGTTCATTATGCATCGCCTGACTTACTTCCCTGGGCAGGTTTGAGATAAAGCGGTGATTTTTAAGTATGCTGGAGGTATAGGTACTGATTTTTTGTTCAAACATTTCCCCGGTAAGATTTTCGGCGAAATGAAATTCAATATTGGGAACGTAATCCCACTCCCCGGCAAACACCATCGCCGGAATCAGTGCGAACACAAAGGTCCCCAGCAGCCTTTTCATTCTCACTCGCTTTCGCGGATCTTCCCCGCTTTTATAATCTCCCGCCCATAGGGGCGGATAATCACCATCCCTTTGCGTTTAGAGGCCGCCGCCCGTTATACCCCGCCCCCGGGGCCGGCGCCGGGTCAAAAGAACCCGCCCGCGGACCGCCGCCCCCCAGGGACGGGCCCCGGGGGGAAATTCCCCGGGAAACAGCCGCCGGGGTCAGTTCCCCGTAAACCTCAATGCCATTGAATATATCCCGGGAAATCCTCATTGTCATTGATTATACTTACCCTGGATAAGTTGTCAACAGTTAATAATACTTTAAAGTGAGGTAAAGAGGACGTAGTATCGAAGCGGGGCAGATTCGCGGACTTTTGTCGGCGAACATCAAAAAATATAGAAAAAAACGAGCCATATCCCAGGAACAGTTGGCGGAACTCATGGGCGTTTCCCCCCAAACCATCAATTGCGTTGAAGGCTGCCGCGCCTGGGTAAGCGACAAAACATTGGGAAAACTGGCCGCCGCGCTGGGAGTTGAGGCGTTTCAGCTCCTTGGTCCGCCGGAAAACGAAAAGCAGGACAAGGCCGCCCAGGATTTAGCCCTGGAACTTCAATTACAGCGGCTTCAACGGGAGCTAAAAGACGCCATTGATGACCGGTTTCTTTCGTTTGTCCAGGTCCGCAACGAGAACGCCCGGGCCGAAAAACCCGCCGATCGGTCCGGCGTGTCAAAATGACCCGCCCGGAAGCCCCTCCCCTCCCCTAAAGCCGCGAAGCGGCGCCCGAATGAGGCGGCGATCCCCGCCCGTATTCAGCGGCAGTTGCCACCCTTATTGGGTGGCGATCGCCGCCTAATGACGCCTCAGGGTACCGTCAGTTCCGGCTCCGCCTTGATGGTCCGGGGCTCTTTGAGGACCGAACTGCCCCCGGTAAAACGGGTAACAATCTCCAGCCGGTATTTGCCCGGCGGCAGGGCGGGGATGAGGGCCAGCACCTCGTTGGGACGGTTCAGCCCCAGGTTTTCGGCCACCTTTGTCCGCGTCCCGTCCGCCGCGGCCACAAACCACACGCCCAGCTCCGGTCCTTCCCCTTCCATCTTTATCTTATGGCCCGCGATGTGGATCATATTGCCGGGGGTAAGGGTACTGTTAAGCGCCCCCGAATGGGCGTCGGCGATTTCATCAATTGTATATAAATGTATATAAAAACATCATACGCGCCGGTGAAGGAACCGGTCAATATGGCGGCTAAAGGGGGAGGTAAAACCGGGCTGTGGGAAGACGGCGGCGGGGGCGGCCTGGGGGGACCGTGTACCGCCCGCGCCCGGGGAAGTTCCCCGGGGGTACGCCGCCCGCGGGAAGGGCGGGACAATTCCTTCCCCGCCTAAAGCGGCATGCGCCGCCGCGCCCTTTTAGGATCAGGAGGCACCTATGAAAAGACAGTTATTCGTGTGGACGGTCCTGGTTTCTCTTGCCTGCGCGTGTTCCACCGAAACGGCCCTGCAGCGTCTGCTGGGCATTGAAACGGTAACGCCGGTGTTCTACGGCTGTAAAACCCCCTCGGACGGGGAGGTCCACTTCCTCTTTTCCTCCGGGGTCAAGGTTACGTCCCTGTACTTTGATCCCCCCATGGAAACGGAGATACTAAGCCAGGGCGATACTCTGGTGGTCCGGTTTAACTCCGCCCTGCCCGGGGGTTCAAAGATTACGGCGGATATCCTGGTAGAGGACAAACGGGGGAACACCCTCAATGTGCTGGCCGGCTTTAGAACCCGGAACAGCCGCGTGCCGGACCTGGTGATCAACGAGATCCGGACCGAGTATTCCTCGTCCACCAATACCGCGGGGGTTACCAAATACAACGTTGAATTTATCGAACTTAAAGCGCGGCAGGCGGGAAACCTGGGGGCCGTACGGATCTTCGCGGCGGGCTATGGCAAAGAACCGATCTTTGAATTCCCCCCGGTGGAGGTCGCTGCGGGAGAGTACGTTGTACTCCACACCAGGACCGTTGAGGCCGAAAAAGACCTGGTGGTGGACGAAACGGGGGCTAATAAATCCGAGTCGAGGGGATCCGTTTCTATCTCCGGCGTCCGGGATTTCTGGATTCCCCTGAGCAAAAAACTCCTCCACAAAACCGATGTGATCTACGTCATGGACCAGGATGACCGGATCATAGACGGCGTTGTAATGAAAGAGGAGGACAAACCCTGGAAGGAACCGGCGGCGGCCGCGGCGGAACTTCTATTCGGTCAGGGCGCCTGGAACGGCCCCGCCCCCGAAGACGCTTTTAATTCCACCAACACCACCGCCGCCCGGACAATCTGCCGGGTTGAGGACCAGGATTCGGGCGGCGCCGCCGACTGGTACATCGTCGATTCCAGGGGGACCTCCAGCGGGTCCAGTCCCGGAACGCGCAACAACACAAAGCGCTACTGACGCGGGGGTGGGGGCGGCGGGAAAACCCGGCGGCGCTTTTACAGAAACTGTTCCACCAGCTTTACTATGTCGGCCTTGGGGAGCGCCCCGGCCTGCTGCAGGGCTACCTCGCCGGCTTTGTACACCGTTAGGGTGGGTATGGACACAATGTTGTGCCTGGAGGCCAGCCCGGCCTGCTCGTCCACATTGACCTTGCCCACCTTAAGCCTGCCGTCGTATTCATCGGCGATCTGCTCGATAAAGGGGGCGATCATCTTGCAGGGAGTGCACCAGGAAGCCCAAAAGTCCAGCAGAACCGGCGCGTCCGATTTGATTACCTCGACCTCAAAATTCTCGTTGGTTATGATGATTTCTTTACTCATAAAACAAGTATACGTTAAAGACGGCCAAAAGACAAAGGGGCGGTTTACCCCACCGCCTCCCGGAATATCCGGTCAATTTCCTCCTGGGTGGGCTGAATATAGGTATTGGCGGCGTTCTTCATTTTCGCCGCCCCCCAGGCCGCCAGTTCCGCCTCGCCGGCTTTTTCCCGTTTTCCCAGCAATTTTTCCAGGATGCCCCGGAATTCCTCCAGGTCCAGGCCCAGGGCGGCGCGCAGGCCGGGAATCCGGGGCGCGAGGGCGGTCCCCGCGGCGGCGGCTTCCCGTTCCTTTTCCTCGCACCACGAGAGGAATGGTCCCATCAAAAGGCCGTTCGCCCTGCCGTGATCCGTGCCCCAGTCCAGGGTAAAATGGTAACCCATGGAATGAACCACCGTGGTTCCCGTTTGGGCGATTGCCATCCCCGCCATGGAGGCGGCCAGAAGGAGCTTTTCCCGGATTTCCAGGGGGAATTCCGCCGGATCCGCGGGAAAGTCAAGAAGGGCCGCGAAGCAGTCCCGGATCATGACGGCGCTTTCCCGGGCCAGGACATCGCTGAGGCGGCTGGCCCTGGGGGTAAGCGCGCTTTCCACGGCGTGGGACAGGGCGTCGATGGCGGTATGAACCGTGGTGTCCCGGTTAAGCCGCCGGGTATACCGGGCGTCCAAAAAAGCGAACCGGGGAAAGAGAAGCGGGCCGCCCAGGGAACGCTTAACCGGGCCTCCCTGGCGGGGACTTTTACCATCGGCGCCGGTGGTGTCCACCAGGATCGAGTAGGGGGTGGTTTCCGAGCCGGTCCCGGCGGTGGTGGGAACCGCCGCTATGGGCAGGGCGGTCGTAAAGGCCAGCTCAAAAAGTTCTTCCTTGGAAAGGTCGTTTACCGCCAGAACCGCGGCCGCCTTGGCGGCGTCCATGGGGGAACCTCCCCCTATGGCGAGGATAAAATCGCAGCCCTCCCTTTTCGCCGCCGCCCCCGCCTCATACACGCAGCTATCCGTGGGGTTGCTCATCACCTGATCGTATACATAAAACCCCTGGCCATTGGCCTCCAGGGCCTTTACCGCGTCATCGTAGGCCCCGCAGGCCCGGGCGGAATTCTTTCCCGTAATAATACAAGCCTTTTTTCCCAGTGGGGCAAGAAAGGCCCGCTGATCGCGGAGACAATTTTCTCCCATAAGAATCCGGGTGGGCATAAGGTAATTCGCTTTCATGGCAAAAGTATACAAAATACCGGCGTCCCTGGCTAGGAGCGGCGGCGGCGCCGTGATACAATAGCCCATCCCCCATGCGCGGGGAAACAGGGGTATGCCGCGGGAATGGAGGCCCCCAAACGTTTATAAACAAAAGAGGCGCGGAAGGCGGAAGCGCCGCGCCCCGGGGGAAACAAACATTGAAAACCGTTTACGTGGGCATCACCGGGGACATCATTCATCCCGGCATCGTCAACATCATCCACCAGGCGTCCCTTTACGGGGAGGTGCTGGTGGGCCTCCTCACCGACACCGCCATCGTCCGGTACAAGCGACTTCCCTACCTGAGCTACGAACAGCGCCGGCAGGTAGTGGAAAGCCTGAGGGACGTAAGCCGGGTGGTGCCCCAGGAGGAGTGGAGCTACATACCGAACCTGCGCCGCCACAGGCCGGACTTTATCATCCACGGGGACGATTGGAAAACGGGGATCCTCGCCAGGGAACGGGAAGATGTGTACAAGGTTATGGCCGAACTGGGGGGCCGGGTAATCGAGATACCCTACACCCCCGGACTTAATTCCACGGCCTTCAGCGAATCGGTTACCTCCATAGGGACCACCCCGGACCTGCGGCTCAAGGCCCTGCGGCGGCTCATAGACGCCAAGCCGGTAACGCGGATCATGGAGGCCCACTCGGGCCTGTCGGGGCTTATCATCGAGCACATGGAACTGCTCAAGGAAGACGGGGTCCACCGCTTTGACGGCATGTGGTCTTCCAGCCTTACCGACTCCGCCAGTAAGGGCAAACCCGACATCGAGGCGGTGGACATTACCACCCGGCTTCAGGACCTGACCCAGATACTGGAGTGTACCACCAAGCCGATCATTTACGACGGCGACACCGGGGGCATTCCAGAACACTTTGTGTTCACCGTACGGACCCTGGAGCGGAACGGAATCAGCGCTGTCATCATAGAAGACAAAACGGGGCTAAAAAAGAATTCCCTCTTTGGGGCCGAGGTGGAACAGCGGCTTGCCCCGGTAGAGGAATTCCAGGCCAAGATCCAGGCGGGGAAAAAGGCCCAGGTAACGGGGGAATTTATGATCATCGCCCGGCTGGAAAGTCTTATCGCTGGCGGCTCCGTGGACGAGGCCCTTGCCCGGGCCCTGGCCTATGTGGAAGCCGGGGCTGACGGGGTAATGATCCACAGCAAGGAAACCTCCGGCGGGGACATAGAGGACTTTTGCCGCCGCTTCCGCCGGGTATACGCGGGAATCCCCCTCGTCCTGGTCCCCACCACCTACAACCGCTTTACCGAAAAAGAACTGGCCGCCTGGGGAGCCAACGTGATCATCTACGCCAACCACATGCTCCGGTCTTCCTACCCCGCCATGGTAAAAACCGCCCAGGCCATCCTGGAACACGAGCGTTCCCTTGAGGCCGATCAGTTCTGCATGTCCATCCGGGACATCCTGGAACTGATACCGGGGGGCAAATAGGGGCGGCCTACTCTGCCGCCGGGGCCGTTATCATTTTTACCCTGAGCATGGCATAACCGGCGCTTAAATCTTCCTGCTGAACCGCCACATTTTCGGGAACTTTGAGTTTTGCTCCGGTAAAATTCCATATCCCGGTAATGCCTGCATTGACAAGCACGTCCGCCGTTTCCTGGGCACATTCGGCGGGTACGGTAAGGAGGGCGATCTTAACGGCGAAATTTTTGATTTGAATATCCATCGTTTCCGCGTTGAGTATTTGTATGCCATGAATCCGTGCACCGATTTTTCGGGAATTTACGTCAAAGGCGGCTATGATGTTAAGGCCGTGGAGCAGGAACTCTCCGTAACCGAGCAGGGCCGTGCCCAGGTTTCCCGCGCCGACCAGAATCGCGTCGCTGGTGGAATCCCACCCCAAAAAGCGTTCTATGGCGTCGGTTAGGTCTTCAATGGGAAACCCTTTTTTGGGCGTTCCGGTGATTCCCGTCATGGACAGGTCTTTGCGGACCTGGATGGAATCAAGCTGCAATTCTTCCGCAATGACGGTGGCTGAAACAAACTCTTTTCCTTCCTGCTGTAAATCCCGGATTACCGGCAGATAGGACGGAAGCCTGCGGACTGTGGACGCTGAAAAATTTTTAGCCTGGGCCATAGTTTATACTAGCAAGTTTTGCCGCCCCTTTCCACATATTTTGCCAACTGGGCAAGCGCGACTTTCGGATTGGTAACCACCGAAGGCCCGGCGATACAGCCCCCCTGACAGGCCATCACTTCGATCAGGTTGGGAGTGTCCGGCCCCGCCG
>JAIRPD010000104.1 GCA_031257195.1 Treponema sp.
ATCCTGCGGCCGGTAATATCAGCCAGTATCTGGCAAATCAGCGCCGAACGAGCGCCGCCGCCTGCCACTCTGACGGTCGCGGATGTAGGGATTTTCGCCGCCTGCTTTTCCAGCATCCAGCGTTTGTGCATACATATCCCTTCCAGCACCGCGCGTATCAGCTCAGCCCTGCCGATACGAAGCCCCGTATTGAAAAAACCGCCGCGGCAGTTTGAATCCTCAAAGGGACAGCGGTTCCCCGGCAGCCAGGGCATAAAGATGACCCCACCGGAACCAGGCGGCGCGCTTTCGGCCTCCGCACACATTTCTTCTATGCCGAGGCCCAGGATGTCCCCCAGCCATTCAAGACACTTTCCCGATGTCTCCATTTCGGCAAAATAGTTGTACTTGCCTTCTTCCGCGCCAACGATAGAAGCGATCATCGCCGAAACATCAACGAGACGCTTGTCCGTCACCGTGGACACCCAGCCCGAAGTGCCGATGTAGACGTGGGTCTGCCCGACCGAGGCGCTTCCCGCCCCTATCCCGATAAGCGCCGAGTCCCCCGCGCCGGCAAAGACCCGGCAGCCGGTGGTTAGGCCAAGATGGGCCGCGGCTTCGGCGGTAAGAAAACCGGCCATATCGGTGGACCGGATAATGTCCGGCAGATGATGTTCGTTCACCCCGTGCAGGGCGCAGACGGGGGCGCTCCAGCGCTTTCGTTTCGCGTTGTACAGCATGGCGGCGAAGGCCGAATCCTCGGTCATCACCATCCGGCCCGTGGTTTTGAGGAGCAGAAAATCCTTGACATCAAGCCACTTGCCAATGCGGCTGAAAATAGCCGGTTCGTTTTCCCGCACCCAGGCGTATTTGAAAACCGGGTCCTTAGCGCTGCCCGCCGCGACGCCGGTTTCCGCCAGCGACACCAGCAGTTTCCGTATCGCCACGCCGGCCACGGGCATAAAGCCCTTTCCCCAGGCCGCGAACTGTCCGGCGGCCCGTTTGTCCATGTAGCTCATCGCCGGCCTGAGGACGCGGCCGGCCTCGTCAACCAGCACCAGGCCCTGCATCTGCGAGCAGAAGGAAACGGCGGCGATGTCCTGGGGGCGCAGATGGGAGGAGGCAAGCAGTTCGGCGGTGGTTTCCGCCATACTCCGCCACCAGTCCTCCGGGTCCTGCTCCGCGCCGCCGTCTTCGGTGATGGTCAGCCCGTACCTCCGGGCGGCGGAGGCCGCCAGCGAGACGCCTTCGTCCAGCCGGTACAGGCAGCTCTTATTCCCCGTGGTTCCAATATCGTAGGCGATTACATAACAGGCGCTCATGCTTTCCTCCTCATAAAAAGCGGCCGCGCGGCCGTTTGTGTGGTATTAGTAAAAAGAATATCGTATATCACAACCTAAATGAACCACCCTTTACAAAATCTTCGCGAGGGGACGTATCCCCCACACCCCGCGATAAACTTTACCGGGGCAAGCTCCGGGGTACACCCCCGCCTTCCAATCAACCATGCTGATCGCGAAGCGTTAAGGGGACGGGATTCAGCGAGGTAAAAGTCCGGGCGAACCACTCGCGGTTTGCCCGGCCTCCTCCTTTTTATCGCGGAGAAACGGACGGGACCAGGGATCGCCGGCCCGGTGGTTCATTTTTGCCGCGAATTATGGATTAGTATATATGTGAACCTGATCCTCTTTGACAGCGCCGAACTTACGCTTTCCGGCAATATGGACGGGCCGGAAACCGCCCGCGGCTCCCTGTCCCGGCGGGACGCCCGGGCGGAGCATCTCCTTAAGGTGCTGCGGAAAAAGCCGGGGGATACCTTTGACGCCGGGGTCCTGGGGGGGAAACTGGGGACCGGCATAATTGAGGCGGCGGCCCCTGAAGGACCGCGCTTTTCCCTGGTCCTGGACAGGGAGCCCCCTCCCCGGATTCCCCTGCGGCTGGCGGTGGGTTTTCCCCGGCCCATCCAGCTTAGGCGGCTTCTGCGGGACTGCGCCAATCTGGGGCTGGCGGCGGTGGATCTGGTGGGCGCCGAGCTGGGGGAAAAGAGTTACCGGGACGCCGGGCTTTTGCGGGACGGCGGCGCGAGGGCCGCCCTTATTGAGGGGGCCGTCCAGGCCCGGGATACCCGGCTGCCGGAGCTGGCTGAATATCCCAGCCTGGCCCTCTGGCTTAACGCAAGGCCCTGGGGGACCGCCGGCCTCCAGAACGGTTCCGGCGGGACGCCGGACGAGGCGGCGGGCGGCCTGTCAAAGGACGCGCCGCTGCTGGCGGCGGCGGATAATGTTCGTCCCGCCGGAACATTTGCCGGGCTGGGAACGCGGCGGCCCCCCGCGGCGGTTCTGGCGGTGGGAGCCGAACGGGGCTGGAGTAACCGGGAACGGGAACTGCTGGAAGCGGCGGGTTTTCTCCGGCTGTCTTTGGGGAAACGGGCCCTTCGTACCGAAACCGCCTGTACGGCGGCGGCAATTCTCCTCATGGAAAAAATGGGCCTGCTGGGCTAAAGCCGGTCCAACTCCTCTTCCACCTCCTCCAGCCGTTTTGAGAGGGTGTGGATCGTTTTTTCCAGCCGGCGTTTTTCCTTTTCCAGCCGCCGCCGGGGCTCTTCCTCCGCCGGCGGGGCAAAGGCGGAAGGGAGGGAAAGGTCTCCGCCCCGGAGGGCGGCCCTGACCGAGTCGGGACTTTTCCCTTCCAGCAGGGCCTTTTCCGCCCCGCCCCGCTCCTCCGCGCCCCGGATCCCCGCCAGGTAGCGCATGTTGTCCGCCCCCAGGCTGGGGTTTAAATCGTACTGGTACATCTTTATCGCCGCGTGGGCCGCCACCTTGGGCATCCGAAGCACCCGGTCAAGGTAGTCCTCAAAGCGGCTTCCCATTTGATCGCAGAGTTCGCTGGCCTTGAGGAGGTACTTCCCCAGCTCCTTAACCAGGCTGCCGTTTTCCTCCAGGTACTTCTTCCTGATAAGCCCGGTTAATTTAACCAACTCCGGCGAATCCTCAAAAGCGCTCCGGTAGATTTTTTTCGCCTCGGCCTTTTCCAAAAGCCCGTGCAGGATCGCCCAAAACTCAGAGCCATGGGCCCGGGCCGGCAGATTCCCCCCCCGGGCGCAGGAATGAAAGTGGTGGGCGTATTCGTGGATCGCCGTGTAGAGGAGGAGC
The DNA here is from genome assembly GCA_031257195.1 of Treponema sp. Lineage (GTDB taxonomy): Bacteria > Spirochaetota > Spirochaetia > Treponematales > Breznakiellaceae > JAIRPD01. Next base: position 3,132 of record JAIRPD010000104.1, read on the forward strand.
CCTTCCCCTTCCGGGCCGCTGGAAAAGTTACGGTTATGAAGAAGGATCTCCCGGGTATCGGGCTTGTAAAGGCCGTTGACCTTGCCGCTTTTTTTGCCCGTAAAGACCACGGAAAATTCCAGGGGAGGTTCCTCAATGGCGAGGAGAGCCTTTTTAACCTGATCTTGATTCATCCTTGGTACCTCCCGTACCTCCCGATATTTCCCCGCCCCAAGGGCGGGCATGGACTGGCCCCCGGGGACGGACTAGCCGTATTGGGCGGCCCGCTCCTCCCCCCGGAGTACCCGGAGGGCTCCCTCCGCCAGGGCAAGCATTTCATCTTCCCCGGGAAAAACATGTACCGGGGCAAGTTTGTCCACCCGCTGCTTGATAGCCCCCGTAAAGCGGATGGAGTGGGCCAGGCCGCCGGTAAGGATGATGGCGTCCACCAGCCCTTCCAGTACGGCGGTCATGGCGCCGATTTCTTTAGACACCTGGTAGGCCATGGAATCCAGCACCAGGGCGGCGAATTCATCCCCGTCGTTGATCATCTTCTGCGCGTCCTGGAGATCGCTGGTGCCCAGGTAGGCCTTCATTCCACCCCGGCGGCTCACCTTTTCGATCATCTCCCCCTCGGTGTACTCCCCGGAAAAGCACATGTTGATGAGGGGGATGGCCGGGATGGCCCCGGTCCGTTCCGGGGTAAAGGGCCCCTCCCCGGAGAGGGCGTCGTTTACGTCGATCACCCGGCCATACCGGTGGGCCCCCACGGTGATACCCCCGCCCAAGTGGGCCACGATAAACCGGGCGTTTTCATAGGGCATCCCCAGCCGCGCCGCCAGGCGGCGGGCAATGGCCTTTTGGTTCAGGGCGTGGAAGATGCTGGACCGTTCCACCCCGGGCATCCCGGTAAGCTTGGCGTTCCGGTCCATTTCGTCCACCACCACCGGGTCCACCACATAGGCGGGAATGGCGAGGGGCCCGGCGATCTCCGCGGCGATGATTGCCCCCAGGGCGGAGGCGTGGATCGCCGCCGTGGCGGAGTGAAGATCCTCCAGCATCTTTTCGTTAATCGCGTACACCCCGCTTTCAATGGGTTTTAAAAGACCCCCCCGGCCCGCGATGGCGTCTATGGAGGCCCGGTCTATCCCCGCTTCTTCCAGGCTTCGCGTAACCCGGTCCCGGCGCAGGTTCCGCTGTTCCAGCACCGTCCCCAGGCGGGCAAGCTCCGCCGCGTCGTGGCGGATGGTCCTGGTAAGGATGCAGGTTTCGCCATCGTAGAGGCTGAACTTGGTAGAGGTGGAGCCGGGGTTGATCGCCAGTATCCGAAACACGCCGGGCCCCTTAGGCGGCGCCGCGGCGGTCGTTTCCTCCAGGACCGCGCTTTTTTGCCCCTCCTGGGGCCGGCGGCGGATCACCTTCTTCCCATCCTGGATCATGCTGATGTTTACCACGCAGTCCAGGTTGAGGAGCCGGTCCATCACCTGGGCCAGTTTGGTGTGGGTTCCCTCAATATCAATTTCCATGGTAGAGGTGGAGCCGTTTTCGTCCTCGTCCACCGTAAGGCGCTTAATGTTCCACCCCTCATGGCGGATATGGCCCGCCACCCTGCCCAGCACCCCGCTTTTGTTCAGGACCGCCAGCACCACCCGTTCCGTTTTTTTCGCCGTCATGGCCCTTGTTCTCCCCCGTTCCCCGCCGGCGGGGCGTATCCGTTTTTCATTGCGCTGTCTCCCCCACCGCCCGGGTCTTTTATAGCATGTTTTAGGTTTATCATCAATACGTTCCAGGCGGCGCGGATGCCGGCCGCGACAGTAAATTGGGGCTAAAAAACGCGGGGTTGGGCTGGCGTTTCTCGTAAGAAGAAGTTGTTCAGAAACTCTGGTTTCTAAAAATTTTAGCAACCGGTTTCAGTTATTTTACCCGGCGGCGCCGGTAGCAACTCCTCTTTTGAGCGCTTAATCTCTTGTATAGCGTAGACTTGCGTCGTTTTCCTTCGGGAGATGATGGCCCTGGGCTTTGATTTGACGCCCTTGACCTCGCGCTTCCTGATTTCTCCGGCGGGGAGTTTCGCGGGAAAATCAGGCGAGTGCCGGACGCGCCTGTCATTATGATCGCCGCAAAGGTTGAGGGAGAAAACATTATCCGCGGCCTCAATATCGGGGTGGACAACTATGTTTGCGAGCACTCTTTAACCCCTCCCCCCCCAGCGGCCTATGACCCGCGCGCGGGCGGTCCCGAGGCGGAAGGGGCGAACAATTACTTGCCAGAGATCGGCCCGTGTAGTATCATGGCCACCATGATGGTTTACAAAATGGACGATTCCTTTATGACCGGCTGTAAGCCGATCGATGATCAGCACAAGCGGCTTGTGGATTCGGTAAACGGCCTGGTCGAAGCCTGCTCCCGAAGGGTAGACCGGGACGAGCTTCAAAGAAGCCTGGATTTCCTTTCCGACTACACCATCAAGCACTTTTTTGACGAAGAACAGATCCTTAAAAAATACCACTTTTCCGGTTTTGACAGCCATTATCGTTCCCACGAAGCTTTTAAAAAGAGTGTCAGGGATTTCTCCCATGACTTTATACTCAGGGGCGCTTCTGAAGAGATGATTCAGGAGGTGGAGGACAAGATCGGCCGGTGGCTGATCGATCACATCAAGGGTCAAGATATGCTCTGGGCGGAGGAATTGAGGGATAAAGCGCCGGAGGTGTTTGCCGGCGTTCCCGTGGTTATCAAGCCCGCGTTTGATCTGACCGATTCCCCGCCAGGCGTTCCTGACAGCCCCGCGTCCGCGCCGACGGAGTTTACCGCCGTACCGGACAGGCCCATTCCCGCCCAGGACGGGGCCGCCGTTATGCCGGGTAAGCCGGCGTCCGTTCCCGCGCTTAACAAGCCCCTTCCCGACGCCGGGGCCGCCGGGGGGAAACCGTCCGCCGCCGCGCAGCGGGACCGGAAACATTCAACCGGCATATTGGTAAAAACAGCGGTTCTTTCCTCGGGTTTTTTTTGCGTTGTCATTTTGCTTATGGCGGGCCTGGGGTCGCTTGCCATGAGGGAGTTTGCCCGTAAAACCGCGGTCATGTTGACGGAAAGCGATCTTAAGGAGAATATGACCGCCTTTAAGCGGATGATAGCCGCCTCGTATGGGGAGCCTCGGCTGGAAAACGGACAGCTGCTCGATAAAGATGGTACCCCCCTGCTGGGCCGTTACGAGGTGGTTGATAAGGCCGCCGGGGAATTTAACGCGGGCGCGGAAATCTTTGTCCATGATGAGGCGGGCTTCACCCGGATCGCCAGTACCTTAACCGGAGATGACGGTAAAAGGGCGGAGGGAACCGCCATGGATACAGCCAACGCCGCCCTTGAGTCTCTTTTGGCCGGGGAAACCTATGCGGGGGAAGTTATGGTCCTGTCAAAACGTTACATTGGAAGTTACGAGCCGGTTTTCGCTTCCCCCGAAGACGGCGCTTCCGCGGGGAGCGGCGAAGTAATCGGCGCTCTCTTTGTGGGGGTGGAAATATCCCGGGTAGACAGCCTCATTGACGCCGGGTCCAGGGGTTTTATGCTGATCCTGGGCCTTGCCGCGGCGGGCGCGGCGCTGGCTTCGATATTTGTCAATTTTATTTTACTGAAAGGGGTGATCCTCAAACCGGTGGAAAAGATCGCCGCGGTTCTTAAGCGGGTGGAAGACGGTGATATTTCCCAGCAAATCCGGCTGCGGCCCGGGGATGAAATCGGCGAGATAGCGGGCCGTTTTAACAGAACCCTGGAAAACGTAAAGCGCCTGGTGATGGTCGTTCGGAATGAGGCGGAAGCGGTGGACGATATGGGGAACGATCTTTCCGTTAACATGGCTGAAACCGCCGAAGCGGCCCGGGAGATAAACGCCGGGATCCAGCACATGCGGCGGCAAATTTCCGCCCAGGCCGGCTCGGTCAGATCCGCCAATACCGCCATGGAAAAAATAATAGAAAGCGTTGACAAGCTTAACAGCGAGATAGAGATCCAGACCGAAAGCGTATCCCGGTCTTCCGCCGCGATAGAAGAGATGCTGGCGAACATCGACTCGGTAACCCGGATAAGCCGGACCAACTCCGATAACGTGTCCCGCCTGGCGGAGGCATCGGAGGTGGGAAGAACGGGCCTGGAGGCGGTGGCCGCGGGCATGCATGAAATAGCCCGGGAATCCGAGGGGCTGCTTGAAATCAACTCGGTCCTGCAGAATATCGCGAGCCAGACAAACCTGCTTTCGATGAACGCCGCCATTGAGGCCGCCCACGCCGGAGACGCGGGCCGGGGCTTTGCCGTGGTGGCCGGCGAGATCCGCAAGCTGGCCGAGTCTTCCAGCGCCCAGTCTAAAACGATCAGCGCCGTCTTGAAAAAGATCAAGGACGCCATGGCAAAGATCTCCGCCGCCACCGGAGAGGTGCTGAATAAATTTGGGGTCATTGACTCGGACGTAAAAACCGTGGCGTGCCAGGAGGAGCAGATCCGGAACGCCATGGAAGAGCAGAGCGCCGGAAGCAGGCGGGTTCTGGAGGCCATGGAAAAACTCAACGACATAACCCGGATCGTTAAGAACAGTTCCGAGGAAATGCGGACGGGAAGCAAGGCGGTCATCGAAGAAGGAAAGGTCCTGGAAAAGGTAACGGCGGAAATTACCGGCGGAATGAAAGAAATAGCCGGCAAGGCGGAAGAGGTAAGCAGGTCGGTGGACCATGTGAACGACATCAGCCGCGAAAACAAAAGCAATATCGTCATCCTTAAAGAGGCCGCTTCCCGTTTTGTTATCGCGGACGAGCCCCCGCAGGGTAAGCGCGGACCTTCGGTCTAGCGCGGTATCTTTAGCGCCGCGTCGCGCCATCGCGGGGGATCGTTCGGGAGGAAGTTGATTATACCGTCTGGTTTAACCATCTTTGTGTTGGTTTTGCTTGTTAACAGCCGCGGCAGGCCGAGGGGTAGTAAAGGCCGGGATTTCAAGACAGGGGAGTATATCGAAAAGGGGTTTCCCCGGACGTCCGGGCTTTACTTGTCAGGAATCCGCTTGTATGGTATATTTTTTCCATCATGAAATATGTGATGGATAGTTCGTTTTTAACCGGCTGTGAACTGGTTGATTCCCAGCACGCCCAGCTTTTTGAGGCGATCAACGCGCTGCTGGAAACCTGCGGGCGCGGGGCGGACATGACGGGGCTCCAAAAAAGCGTGGATTTCCTGTCGGACTACACGGTTAAGCACTTCTTTGACGAGGAACAGCTCCTTAAAAAACACGGGTTCAGCGGCATAGAAAGCCATCACCAGTACCATGAAACGTTTAAAAAGATCGTATCCGGCCTTGCCCACGAGTTTATCCTCAAGGGGGTCTCCGATCCGTTGATCCAAAAGGTGGAGGATAAAATCGGGACCTGGCTTATAGAACACATTAAGGGCGAGGATTTTCGCTGGGCGGCGGAACTGAGGGGTAAAGCGCCGGAGATGTTCGCCAAGTCTGGCGGCGCCAGCTCCGGCGCTGTCATGCTTAACGGGTCTCCGGCGGCGATCCCCGCCGCCAATTCGGCCGCGCCGGATCTCTCCCCCGCCGCCTCCAGCATGGCCGCGCCGGTCCCCGCCGCCGCCGCCCCTGGGCCGGCCGCCCCAAACCCCTCCACGGAAGAGGGGGGGGGCGCGGCGGTGGAAACGGTTCCCTCAACCCCTTCCCCGGCGGCGGCAGTTCCGGCGGTAACGGGGGGAGCGGTTTCAGCCCCCGTGGAAAGCGCCGCCTTCGCCGAATCTCCCGCGCCCCTGTCCATCCCGGCGGCGGCCAGGGGAGGCCGTTTTTTAAGCATCCGCCATAAGCTCTTTTTTTTAATCCTGATCCTGTCCCTGGCGGCCTTTACCGGTTTTGGGGTCTTTATCCTTAATGGAACCCGGATGTACGGTATATCCCGGGCCCTCGCCGATGACTACGGCCAAGCCCTGGCCGGGAATTATTTTGACCGCCTTAACTCATTTTTGGGGGCAATCCAGGCGAGTTCCGGCGTCTCCCAGAACCTGGGGGAAACCTTTTACCTGCTTAAGGACACCTTAAGCCCCGAGGAACTGGCCGCGGTCATGGAGGAGGAGTACCACAGGGCCTTTGCCAGGGAACCGGACCTTTTAGGGGGCGGGGCCTTTTTTGAGCCCCACGCCTTCTATCCTGATGTTCGCGATTTTCATTATTTCGCCAGCAAGGTTCCCGCCGGCGAGGGGGATTCCGGGGAAGCCGATACGCGGTGGGCCGGTAATGAGTGGGCGTGGGATGTGGACACTTACGAGGAGGGGTGGTATCAAACCGTCCTGCCCAAGGACTGGGATCGTTCAAAGCCCCGGGAAAACCGTTACTATTGGAGTGAGCTTTACAAGGACGCTTCGGTTGATACCCTGATGGTTTCCGTGGGTCTCCCCCTCTACAGCCCGGAAAAGGTTATCACCGGGGTGGCCACGGTGGATGTGTCTCTGTTAACGCTGCGGCGCATGATATCCGCTTTTAAGCTTCCCACCCCGTCAGCCAAAATAGCCGGTTTTTCCACGCTCAACAACGCGACCTTCGCCATGAGCGGCGGCGAGGATGATGACATTGTCCCCTACCCCGAAGATGGATGGCTGGCGGAGCTTGCCCCGCTTAAGCCTGGGGAGGTCTTTGTCAATGACAATCTGACCCTGGATGGAGAGGCCTATAGTTTGTCCGCCTCGATCCATGAATCGGGCATAGGGCTGGCCATCCTTATACCCCACAAGGAAAAGTACGAAACCCTGGACGCCCCGCGGCGGAACAGCTGGATTGCCGCGGCCGCGGCGGCCCTGGTGATGATAGGCGCCGCTTTTTTGGTGTTCCTGGGCTTGAATTGGTGGATCGTCGCCCCGGTTAAACGGTCCTCTCAATTTTTTGAGGCCCTGGCCCGGGGCGATTTAACCCAGACCATCGCCGTCCGGGGCGGCGACGAACTGGCCCAGATGACGCGGACGCTTGCCGCCACCCGGGAGGAAATCAGGGGCCTGATTACGGCCATAGGTGAAAAGGTTCGGACCCTTTCCTCGGTGGGGGCGGAACTTCAAAACATGACCGCTTCTTCCGAAAGGGCGATCACCTCGATCAACGCCAGTACCCGGAACATGAAGGTAAAATCCTCCGATCAGGCCGGTGAGATGGTTAAGACCAACGCCGCCATGTCCCGGATCACCCTTAACATCGAGACCCTTAACGCCCATATTGAAAAGCAGGCGGAAACCATCTCCCGTTCTTCCGCGTCTATCCAGGAGATGATCTCCAGCATAACCTCGATCACCGCGAGCCTTGCCCAAAACGAGCGGGACCTGCTGCGTCTCCGGGAAGCCTCGTCCCAGGGTAACGCCGCCCTGCAAAAGGTATCGGCGGATATACAAGAGGTCTCCCAGGAATCGGAGCGCCTTTTGGAGATCAACAAGGTGATCCAGAACATCGCCGGCCAGACAAACCTCCTGGCGATGAACGCCGCCATCGAGGCGGCCCACGCCGGCGACGTGGGCCGGGGCTTCGCCGTGGTCGCCGACGAGATTCGCAAACTGGCCGAATCTTCCAGCCAGCAGGCCAAGACGGTTTCCGGGGTTTTGAAGAATATCAAAGACGCCCTGAATGGGATAAGCCGTTCCGCCGCCGCTTCCTTAAAGCAGTTTGAGGAAATTGACGAGGGCTTTAAAACCGTATCCGCCCAGGAAATGGGGATCAGGGCATCCATGGAACAGCGGGACGCGGAAAACAAGGAGATCCTTGAAGCCATGGAGGCCTCCAACAAAATTACCCAGGATGTCCGGAACAACGCGGCGGAAATTCAGCGGGGAAGCCGGGAGGTTATTGACGAGGGCGGGAACCTGGAAACCCTGACCGGGGAGGTTATCGCCGCCGTAAACGAAATCGGCGGAGGCATTGATACCATCCATACCGCCGTCGCCAGGATCGGCGAGATCGGTCAAAGGAACAAGCGGGACCTTGAGGGTCTGCTGGGAGAAATCGCCAAATTCAAGGTTTAACAATATGGAAATGAATTTTTATTCCCTCGGCGCGGCGGAGGAAGTAACCGGCTCCAGGCATGTGCTGGAAGTGGACGGCAAAAGCTACATGGTGGACTACGGGGCTTTTCAGGGTTCCCGGGCGGAGGCGGAACGGAAAAACCGGGAAACCGGCATAGAGCCGGACCGGCTGGAGGGGGTGATCATCACCCACGGCCACTTTGACCACTGCGGCATGATCCCCCTGCTGACCAAAAAGGGCTACCGGGGAAACATATACGCCACCCCCGCCACCAGGGATATTTCCAGCCTGATCATGATGGATTCCGCCCACATCCAGGCCCGGGACGCCGAGTACCTTAAACGGCAGGCCCATAAAAAAGGGGAGAACTTTGACTGGCGGCCCCTCTACACGGAAAGGGACGCCATCGAGGCCACAAGCCAGATCATGGGGGTTTCCTACCACCGGCCCTTTTATCTGGGGGACGGGGTACGGTGCGAATTCTTTGACGCGGGCCACATCCTCGGTTCCGCCATGGTCCAGTTGACGGTAAAGAAAAACGGCGATGAGCGGATCATCCTCTTTTCCGGGGACCTGGGCCGGAAGGGAAAGCCTATTATCCGGGACCCGGAGCGGCCCCCCGCCCCGGATTATCTGGTGATCGAAAGCACCTACGGCGATCGCCGCCATGACAAAACCGCCGGGGCCATGAAAAAGCTGGCGGAGATCGTCAGCCGGGCGCGGGCAAACAGGGGGAAGATCATCATCCCCTCCTTCGCCATAGAACGAACCCAGGAATTGGTGTACTACTTTCACCTTCTGGAGGACGAGGGCCTTATGACGGATGTTCCGATATACGTGGATTCCCCCATGGCTGCCAACGCCACCACGATCTTCCAGGTTCACCCCGAATGCTACGATGATGAAATCCACGAGGCCTTTATCAAGCATCACAAGAATCCCTTTGGCTTTAACAGCCTTCATTTTACCACCAGCGTGGACGAATCCAAGGCGCTGAACGATTTGAAGGGCCCGGCGATCATCATCAGCGCCGACGGGATGTGCGAGGCCGGGCGGATACAGCACCACCTGGCCAACAGTATCGGCGACCCCGCTGCCACCATACTCCTGGTGGGCTTTATGGCCGAAAACACCCTGGGCCGGCGGATTCAGAACCGGGAAGAGGAACTGAAGATCCACGGCCAATGGTTTAAGCGCCGGGCCCAGGTGGAAAGCATCAACGCGTTCAGCGCCCACGCCGATTACGCCGAGGCGGATGAGTGGATCGCCGCCCTGGACGGTTCCCGGTTGAAACGGATTTTTATTGTCCACGGGGAGCCCGGGGCCCAACGGGCCTTTAAAAAGTATCTGGAAGAAAAGGGCCGGGCCGGGGCGGTAATCGTCAAGTATGGCGAGACCTACGCTTTGGACTAGTGGGGGGCGGGACTGAATGATTAAAACCACGCGGGAAAAAGAATGGGTTACTTAGCGGGATTTCACGCCATAGAGGAAAAGATCAAATCCGGAGGTCCCTGCGGTCCCCTGCTGGTGGCGAAGCCCGGTCCCCGGGCCCGGGAACTGGCCGCCCTGGCGGTGGATCGCCGGATCCGGGTGGAGCGGGTGGGTTCCATCGATCTGGACCAGCTTGCCCCGGATCACCGGGGGATCGTTTTGGAAATCCCCGACGGCGGGGGAACCGTTACCCTGGAGGGGTTTCTGGAAGAGTTGGGGGATCGCCCCGAGGCGCTGGTCCTCCTTTTGGACGAGATCACCGATCCCCACAACTATGGGGCCATACTCCGGTCCTGCGATCAATTTGGGGTAGACCTGGTGGTAAGCCGCCGCCGCCGGAACGCGAAGAACGCCCCGGTGATCGCCCAGACTTCCGCGGGGGCCAGCGCCTGGGTGCGGAACGCCGGGGAAGGCAACCTGGCCCGGGCCATGGAGCTTCTTAAAGAGCGGGGCTTTTGGATCTACGGCGCCGACATGGACGGGACCAGCGCCTATGAGTTGGATTTGACGGGCCGCGCCGCCCTGGTCATGGGGGGCGAGGCGGGCCTTTCCCGGCTCCTTCGGGAACGCTGCGACGGCGTCGCCGCCATACCCCGCAAGGGCCGGGTGGATTCCCTGAACGTCTCCGTGGCCGCGGGCATTCTGCTGTACGAAGTGTCCCGGCAGCGGGCGCATAAAGCCGGGCGGCGCGGTAAAAAGCCCGCCCTGAACGGGGGGAACGATGTTTAAACTCCTGCGGCAGGCGGACAGGCTGGACGCGGCCTGTTTTATGGCTTTACTTTCGTTTTTTTGTTTTGGCGTTTCGATCTTCCGCCGGTTTTACGCGGGAACCTGGGGATTTTTTTTCCTTAACTGGAACCTCTTCCTGGCCTTTGTCCCCTGGGCCCTGACCAGCCTTTCTTTTATACGGCCCGGGATACAAAAATCCATCATCGGCGTGCTGCTGCTCCTCCTTTTCTGGCTTCTCTTTTTCCCCAACGCCCCCTATATCATTACCGACCTGTTTTACCTGAGGGTGATCCGGAATATGCCCGTCTGGTTCGATACCCTGATGATCCTCTCTTACGCCTGGACGGGGATGCTTTTTGGTTTTTTAAGCCTCTGGGATATAGAGCGGATTCTGGGGAACAAACTTCCCCGGCCCCTGGTTACCGTCATTTCCACCTTTCTTCTCTTTGTGGGAAGCTTTGGCATTTACATGGGCCGTTTTCTCCGCTGGAACAGCTGGGACTTTTTTACCCGCACCTCAGAGGTGCTTACCGACATTGGAAACCGCTTTGCCAACCCCTTCGCCCACCAGACCACCTGGGGGGTTACCCTCTTTATGGGGGCCTTTCTTAATATCGCGTACTGGTCATTCAGGCTGACCCGCCGGCGAGTTTAACCCCCAGCGGCCGCTGTCGGGGCCTTTTCACGGACGGCCTCTTTTAGGTATCATGGTCTGATATGAAACGACGACTCATCACCTCCGCCCTGCCCTACGTGAACAACGTCCCCCACCTGGGAAACCTGATCCAGGTTCTTTCCGCGGATGTCTTTGCCCGGTTTTGCCGGCTCCGGGGCCGCGAAACCCTGTACGTCTGCGGTACGGACGAGTACGGCACCGCCACGGAAACCAGGGCCGCGGAGGAGGGCATAAGTCCCCGGGAACTCTGCGATCGGTACCACCGGATCCACGCGGATATTTACCGGTGGTTTAACATAGGCTTTGACATCTTTGGCCGCACCTCCACCCCCATCCAAACCGAGGTAACCCAGGACCTGTACCAGAAACTGGACAAAAACGGCTATATCACCGAGCGGACCATAGAGCAGCTCTACTGCGAAAGCTGCGGGCGTTTCCTGGCGGACCGCTATGTTCGGGGGATCTGCCCCCACTGCGGCTACGCCGAGGCCCGGGGGGACCAGTGCGAATCCTGCGGCAAGCTGCTGGAGCCCACGGAGCTAAAGGACAGCCGCTGTTCTTCCTGCGGCGCCGCCCCCCGGCTGGAAAAAACCAGGCACCTGTACCTGGACCTTCCCCGGATCAAGGATACCCTGGAGAGGTGGATCCAGGAGGCGTCGGTTAAGGGGGAGTGGGCCCATAACGCGGTTCAGATGACCGCCGCGTGGATCCGGGACGGTCTTCACGAACGGGCCATCACCAGGGACCTTAAGTGGGGAATCCCCGTACCCCGGCCGGGCTATGAAAACAAGGTCTTCTACGTGTGGTTCGACGCCCCCATCGGCTATATCTCCATCACCGGCTGTCTGGGGGAGGAGCGGGGCGTTCCCCCGGGGATGGGTTCCCCGGAAGCGCCCCCATGGAAGCGGTTTGTTGACCACTGGTGGAAGAGCCCGGAGGACACGGAACTGTTCCAGTTTATCGGCAAAGACAACATCCCCTTCCACACGGTGATCTTTCCCTCCACCCTGCTGGGAAGCGGCGAAAAGTGGACCATGCTTCACCACATGTCCAGCACCGAGTACCTTAACTACGAAAGCGGCAAATTCTCCAAAACCAGGGGCATCGGCGTCTTTGGCACCGATGTGATGGAAACGGGCATCCCCGCCGATGTGTGGCGGTTTTACATCTTCTATAACCGCCCGGAAAAGGCGGACGCCCTTTTTACCTGGAAGGACTTTCAGGAAAAAGTGAATGGCGAGCTGATCGGCAACCTGGGAAACCTGATAAACCGGACCCTCTCGTTCATTACCCGCTACTACGGCGGAAAGATCCCTCCCCCCGGCGGGGCCTCAACCCTGTCCTGGGACGAGGTGCGGCGGTTTGAAAGGGACATTACCGCCAAGCTAGAGTGGGCGGAACTGCGGGACGCCTTCCGGCTTATCTTTGAGCTTTCGTCCTACGCCAACAAGGTTTTCCAGGACGCGGAGCCCTGGAAGTACCGTAAGGAAGATCCCCCCCGGGCGGCGGCGGTGATCCGGGACCTGGCCTATGTGGTCCGGGACATCGCGGTGCTTATCGCCCCTTACCTGCCCGAATCGGCCCGGCGGATCGCCGCGTTTTTGGGGCTGGCCCTGGACTCCTCGCCGGAAGGCGCCGCCCCCGGCGGGCCGGTTCTTGACTGGGAAAGCCTGGGGGCGCCGCCCCCGGGGGAAGGGGGTCCGCTGGACGCCGTAACCAGCGAGGTCCTCTTTAGCAGGCTGGAGGATGATCTGATAGCGGGGCTGCGGGAAAGATACTCCGGCAGCCAGAAAGATCGGGCGGCGGAGTCTTCCCCGGCGGAGGCCGGGGCGGACAAGATCGCCGCCGCCTTCGCCGCCACCCTGGATCTGCGGGTGGCGAAGATCGTCAAGGTTGAGCGGCATCCCAACGCGGAAAAGCTGTACATCGAAACCCTGGATATCGCCGGGGAGGAGCGGGTAATCGTTTCCGGCCTGGTCCCCTTTTATAAAGAAGAGGAACTGCTTAACAAGCACATCATTGTGGCCTATAACCTTAAGCCGGCTAAGCTGCGGGGTGTTGAGAGCCGGGGCATGCTTCTGGCCGCCGAGGATCACCGCGGGCCGGAGGGCGCGGCGCGCTGCGAGGTGCTGGACGCCTTTGACGCGGCCCCGGGAACCAGGGTCGTCCTGGGGGAAGCGCCGGGCGCGGAAAAGCCGGGCGGACCGGCAAGCCCGCCGCCGGATGTTCCGGCGGAAATCACCGTGGACGCCTTTTTCAGCGTCCCCCTGGAGGCCAGGGAGGGGGTTGTTCTGGCCGGGGGCCGGGCGCTGACCGTGAACGGAAGGCTTCTTCGCACCGCGGTGGTAACCGATGGGGAAATCCATTAACGGGGAAACCCAGGGGGAAGACGGGCTGGAACTCAGCCTGCGCCCCGCGGGGCTTGAGGTTTGTCGGGGGGCCGCCTCGTTCCTGCAGTCCGATTTTTGGGGGAACTTTAAGGCCCGCTTTGGCTGGAAACCCTTCGCCTTTACCCTGTCCCGCGGCCTTCCCTCCGATCCGCCGGGGGACGGCGAAAGCGCCGCGCCCCTCTTGGTCCTTTGCCGCCGCCTGGGGCCGGGTTTGTCCATGGCCTATGTTCCCTGGGGGCCGCCCCTTGTCCACGGCGGGGACGCGGCCCCAAAAACCGCCGCGGCCGCGGCCCGCCAACTGCGGTTCCTCCTTCCCGGGAACGCCGCTTTTATCCGCTTTGACTTTCCCTGGATAATCGAGGATCCCGCCGCCGTGGACATCCGCTCCGCGCCGGGCTATCTTGGCGCGGCCTTTACGCGGGCCGCCGCGGATGTGCAGCCCCCGGATACGGTGGTGGTGGACCTTACCCGGGAGGAGGGGGCCATCCTGGGAAACATGAAGTCCAAGTGGCGCTACAACATAGGGCTGGCGGAAAAAAAGGGAGTGGCGGTCCGGCGGATGGATATTCGGGGGGCGGAGGATCTGGCGGGCTTTTACCGCGTGTACCGGGAAACGGCGGACCGGGACGGTATCGCCATTCACGGGGTGGAATACTACGCCGCGCTTTTTGAGGAAGCGGCCAAACACGGCGTGGACACGCGGCTCTACATGGCTTCCCATGAGGGCGAAGACCTCGCGGGGATCGTTACCCTTTTCCGGGGCCGGGAGGCGGTGTATCTGTATGGGGCGTCGGCCAGCCATAAACGGAACCTCATGGCCCCTTACGCCCTGCAATGGCGGGCCATAAGGGACGCCCGGGCGGCGGGCTGTCTTTTCTACGATCTGTACGGCATCCCCCCCCGCCCGCCGGAGGAGGAGCCCGATCATCCCATGGCGGGGCTGTACCGCTTTAAAACCGGTTTTATCGGCGACGCCCTGGAGGGCGGGGAACAGGGCGTTTATCCGGGGGGGCGGATCATTCACCGGGCGGGAAGCTGGGATTACCCCTGCCGCCCGCTGGCGGCGGCCCTCTACGGCGGGGCGGAAAAGGCCCGGAAAAAGCTGTGGGATCTAAAGAAACGGCTAAAGCGGCGCTGATCGGGGGAACCCCGCCGGGTTCAGGGTTTCGCCCCCAAATGGGGCGGCGCGGATAGAAGCCGCGTTTACAGGTCGTTAAGCCCCGCGTCCACGAGGGCGGCAAGGGTATCCACGGCGGCCTGTTCGTCCTCGCCCTCGGCGCTGATCTCAACGCGGGTTCCCTTGCTCAGCATCATGGCCATGACCAGGGCGATAGATTTGGCGGGGCAGGTTTTTACGGGCTTGTCTTCCCCGTCCAGCTTGGCGACGGTAATTTCGGAATTGAACTTTTTCGCCTCCCTGACAAACAAAGAACCCGGCCGCGCGTGCAGTCCCGATTTATTGATGATGGTTGTTTTTTTCGCGTACATACGGTCTCCTTCATAACTAAGCTAAAAGTTTGTCCATCTCCGTTTTAAGAAAATCCTCTATTTGGGGCGCCGTGGTCATGCGCTGGAGTTTGCCGGCCAGTTCACGGGCCTTGTCCATGGTAAGCCTGGTAATGATCCGCTTCACCGCCGCCACATTGGAAGCGGCCATGCTGAATTTTCCGATCCCCATGCCGATAAAAGCCATAACCGCCAGGGGATCTCCCCCCATTTCCCCGCAAATACTCAGGGCTTTTCCCGCTTTTTCAAAGGCCCGGCTAACCTGATGAATCAGCCTGAACATGGCCGGATGATAGCTTTGATAATAGGCCGCCACGCTGGGATTGAGCCTGTCCACCGCCATCAGGTACTGGCACAGGTCATTGGTGCCGATACTGGCGAAATCCACTTCCCGCGCCACCAGTTCCGCCATCACGGCAAGGGCGGGTATCTCTATCATAACCCCCACGTTCATGTCCTTGTTAAAAGGAATTCCCTCGCTTTTCAGTTCCCGCCGGCATTCCTCAAGGTAATATTTCGCCTTGTGGATATCTTCCAGGCTTCCCACCATGGGAAACATCAACGCCAAATTCCCAAAAGCGCTTGCCCGCAGCGCGGCCCGAAGCTGGGTTTTAAAAACATCGGTCCTTTGGAAACAAAGCCTGAGGGCGCGGCAGCCAAGAAAGGGGTTGTCTTCCTCGGGGAGGTCCATACTTTCAATGGTTTTATCCCCCCCTATATCCAGGGTTCGAAGGATGACCTGACGCGCGCCGTAGGCTTCCACGGCTTTTTTGTATACCTGAAACTGCTGGTTTTCGCCGGGCAGGTCCTTTCCCTGCATAAAAAGAAATTCACTGCGAAAAAGCCCCACCCCGCCGGTATACGCCTGAGCCTCAAGCTCCCCGTCGCCGACGGAACCTATGTTGAGGTACACGCCGATGGGGGTCCCGTCGGCCATAACCGGTTCCACGGAACGAAACTTCCGCGTTTCTTCGACAGACCTTTGATAGTCCGCCTGTTTTTGTTTATACCTGGCTTTTTCCTCCCCGCTGGGTTCCAGCACCAGGTCGCCGTCCAGGGCGTCCACAACCGCCTCCATGCCCGGCCGCGCCGACGCCATGACGCCGGCGATACCCAAAAGGGCGGGTATCTCGTAACTTCTGGCGATGATCGCCGAATGGGACGTGTTGCCGCCAATTTCCGTGACAAGGGCAAGAACATTTTTACGGTTCAGCGTGGCCGTGTCCGAAGGCAAAAGATCATGGGCGAAGATAATCATGGGCGAATCCAGTTCAGAAAGATTTTTCTGTTCCGCCCCCGTCCAGATACGGAGAATACGATCTTTTACGTCCCGAAAATCGGCGCGCCGTTCTTTCAGGATGTCGTCGTCCATGTCGGCGAAAATTTTCACATATTTTTCGTAAACCGTTTCTATGGCGAAATCACCGGCGTAGGATTCGTCGTTAATCAGGTTGAGTATTTCGTCTATAAGGGCGACATCGGTAAGGATATCCTCATGGGCCTCGAAAATTCCCGCCTTGTCGGGATCTTCCCCGGCCATTTTTTTCTGCAGTTCCCTGAGTTCCATTCCCGCTTTTTTCAGGGCCTCGTTAAACCGGCTGTTGTGTTCCGCCTTCTCTTCGGCGCCGATGTACTGTTCGCCGACTTTTGCCTTGAAAGGCGCGTACACAAAAACCCCGCCCAAAGCGATACCCCTGGAAACAGGCAGTCCCCGAAAAACCATCTCCGTTCTCCTCCGCGAACACGGCGCCCGCGGCCAGGCCGCGGGCGCTCTCCTCTATATTATTAAATAAAAAGCGCGTCCTGGAGCCTTCTGAGCTGCAGCATAAGGGTGCTTTCGTCCAGTTTGACATCGGCGTAGGTGATGACCTCGCCTTTCCTCACATCCTTGAGCATCTCGGTGTTTTTATTCACCAGACCCATGGGAAGCACGTTTTTCTCCTTTGCCTCCCGGGCGGAGATAAAGGTTCCCCGGATGGTAAACCCGCCGATTCCGTCAAGTTTTTCACCGGCCTTGAGGTCCCGCTTGGCGACGGTTCCCGTCTCGGCCACAAGGCCGGCCCGGGGCACAATGCTGGGCACATGATCGATACACGCCTTGGCCACCGTGAGGGGAGTCTCCAGACTGGTAAGATGGTAGGGCCGGTACAGCACATAGTTGGGACCGCTGCCCATACTGAGG
Organism: Treponema sp.; assembly: GCA_031257195.1. Classification (GTDB taxonomy): domain Bacteria; phylum Spirochaetota; class Spirochaetia; order Treponematales; family Breznakiellaceae; genus JAIRPD01. Next base: position 20,114 of record JAIRPD010000104.1, read on the forward strand.
TAGGCAAGCTCGTGGTTGATGCCGGGCAGTTTTGACGCGATGATGATGAACACCCCGGGGGCCACACCGTTGACGTACTCCACCGTCCGGTAGCTGCCGAGAATTCCGCCCCGGCCCTCGCTCTTGAGCGAAAGCAGGTTCGGGAGGTCCTTGACCTGTCCCGCCGCGCCGTGCGCGCCCATAACATCGGGAAGAAAGCCGGTGGCGTTGGCCATGGCGGTCATTTCCACCATGGTTTTGGTTCCATCCTTGAAGGAACAGATCATCTTGGCGCTCGCGCCCTTGCGCTTTGCCTCTTCCGCCACGGTTTCCGGGGTACAGTCGTAGTCTATCACGTTGTTTTTGCCCTTGCCGATAACCCGCACCTCAAAGCCCAGGGCGTCCGCGAAGTCGTACAGTTCCAGTACCGCCCCCGGCTCGTCCCCGGCGCTCCCCGAATAGACAACGCCGGCGTTGCCGGCCATCTTGTAGAGTATATGGCCAATGCATACATCGGTCTCCACATTGAGCATGACAATGTGCTTTTTGTTGTTGATGGCGTCCACCGCGACCTTGGCGCCCACTTCGGGCACGCCGGTAGCGTCCACCGAGCAGTGGATGGCGTCACACTTGGTGGCCAGCTCGTTGTTGCCGGTAACCACGAATTTGCCCGACGCGAGAATCTTGTTTCCTTCCGCGACGGTTTCCGCCGGGACAAAATCTTTTCCCTCGGCGAGGCCCGCTTCCGTATAGGCGTTCTTCGCGTTATCCAGCGCCACGTCCACCACCACCGCCGGACGCATCCCCTTCATGGACATCATCTGGCTTACCATGCCCCGGCCCATTTGGCCGGCGCCCACAATGCCGGCATAGATGGGTTTCCCCTCTTTTTCCAGCGCGGCAAGTTTGTAATTCATTCCTACCATTTCGCGTACATCCTTCTTCAGGGCAGATAAATCTCAAAGGGAGAACCGGGCTTGAGTTCCGGCATACCGTCTCCCTTAAGCGCGATGTGACCATCCAGTTCAGCCTTGTCCGCCCCGGTAAAAACAAAGGTACAGTGTCCCATCTTGCTCAAAGTGTGATTCGCCTCGGAGCCGACGGCGGTAACAACATACCGCTTGTCCCCCAGCGTTACCTCGTCCCCGGGTTTTACATTCCGGGGAAGCGCGGCCGCCGTATGGAGGGCGGAAAGTTCCGCAAGCTCCTCGGGGGCGTTCTCGTTGAATACCACGACCATCCCCTGCTCAAAAATTTCCCCGTAGATTTCACCCAGTTTGGTAACCGTGGTTTTGTATTCCATCACCCCACCCTAGTAAAGCCCAAAGCTGAAGAAGTAGGCGATGATAACCGCCACGGGCCCGGTGATCAGGCGCGAAAACAAAACCGCGGGAACACCGACGTTGATCGTTTCCGGTTCCGCCTCTCCCAGGGCGAGGCCCACGGGAACAAAATCGCCGCCCACCTGGGCGTCTATGGCGAAGAGCGCGGGCAAAGCCATGGAAGGCTTGATCGCCCCGGCGGCAATCTGCTCGCCGACCAGGACGCCGACGATCTGGGCGATAACCGCGCCGGGACCGATGATGGGAGAAATAACCGGGATGGCGCAGATAATACACACCACCAGCATACCCGGCAGGGATCCCGCCAGGGGAGCGATGCTGCTGGCGATGAGCTTGCCCAGGCCGGTACCGTTGATGATACCGATGATCAGGGAAACGAAAGCCATAAAGGGCAGGATGTGCTTGATTACCATGTCGATGGTATCACGCCCCGCCTGGAAGAATTTGCCGACCACCGCGCCGACCGCTCTGCCTAACCGCGCGAGGCCCCTGCCCTGATCCGCGGTACCCGCGCTGGACGCGCTTTCCCCTTCCGCCGCGGCGCCGCCCTGGGTAACGGTCTCACTCCCATCCGCGAAAGCGAGGTTCGCGAATTTTACCCCCGAAACGTAGATGTCCTCGGTGATGAATTTCGCCAGGGGCCCCGAAGGACCGGTTGCCATAAGGTTAACCGTGGGTATCCGTTTTTTGGGATACACCCCGCAGCGGGCGGTTCCGCCGCAGTCGATAACAACTACCGCGATCTGGTCTTCCGGCACGCCGCTGGTAAACCCGTCCGCCGCCTGGGCGCCGGTCATCTCGGCTATTTTCCTGGTTATCTCATCAATGCCGCCGCCGGTAACCGACACAATCTTGTTTTTCTGATCCGTAGGCTGAATAACCAGGGGACCTCCCCAGCCGCCGCGGCCCGCGGAAATTTTTACCGTCTTGTATTCCATTTTAAGCCCCCTTCCTCTTCATAAAGAGCAGCGTGAGACGTTCGGTCAGAAGGCCGCGGATCAGAATCACGATAACGCCCACGATAAAGTACCGTACCGCCAGGGGAGCCGTAGGCAGTCCCTGGGCGGTAATGCCGTTGGCTATCCCGAGGTAGACAAAAAGTTCCCCCGGATTGGCGTGGGGGAAAATGCCCGTGATAGGATGACAGAACGACACCGCCGAATCATAAAAGGCGGGCTTGTATTTTTCTTCCAGAAACCGCCCAAAGGTATAGGCCATGGGGTTACACAGGACGAACATGGCCAAAACCGGAAGAACGGTATAACGGAGCAGCCAGAATTTGCTGCAGCCCCTGGCAAAACTGTCAACCTTTTCATGCCCGATAATCGCTATCAGGGCGTTGACAAAGGTGATCAACACCACCAGGGTAGGTATAATTCCCGTGACCAGCCCCATGAAGTTTTGTCCGCCGAGGTTGAACAGGTTGATAAACCATCCAGCCCCCTGGGAAATCTTGTCCAACACTTCCATACTTTTTCCTCCAAAAGGAATCTTGGATGGGACCGCCATACGGCGATCCCGAAAACCGCCGGCCAACACGGCGTTAGCCAACGGTTTCCTGTATTTTCTTGTCTTCCGGCGGGAACTCACTGCCCGCGGGAATCCGCGAAAATCCTCTTTAGTTCCCGGCAGTCCCGGCTTCTTCCTCCTCCGCCCGCCCGCGCAGGTATTTGTCCACCGCTTCCACCGCCTGAATCAGGGCCCCCTTTTTCTTGGTAAGCTCCGCGGGATCATAGGGGTGCCGGCGGCGGCGCCATTTCATTTCCCGGGCGTCCCGTTCAATGCCGATACGGCGCAGTTCTTCCAGCGAAAGGCCGGTATACTCCTTCACCTCCTCAAAACGGGCGAAAATCGTATATCCCCGCATACTCTGGACACTTACCACCCGGTCTTCCCGGCGGTTGTATACCAGAATGAGCAGTTCCCCGGGGCGCGCCAGCCCGCGCCGCTGGCCCATGCCCAGAATTCCCTTCCCCAGCCACTTCCGCACGGCCCTTTGGTACTGCCGTACCTGAAGGTAGCCAAGGAACATTTGCAGGGCCAAAAGGACAAAAATAACCAGAAAAACTATATGCCGTTGTTCGATAAGGCGCCTCCACTGGCTTTAAAAAAGTCTTCCCAAAATCCGGAATGGCGGGATCAGGGCGAATTTGACAGTTGTCAAATTTTCCTGTCCGGCGAGCCGGAAATGACAATTTCATTTTGCTAGTTTGCGCTATTTTTTTGTATTCTGTCAAGCATTTTTTTAAAATTTTTTAAAATTTACGCGTTTTTTACAAATGTAAAAAAATCAGCCGTTGAGTATCAATGAGGCCGCCGCCTCATCGGTAAAAATATCCGTCACCAGCCTCCCCCTCAGGGCCGCCCTGATAGCCTTGGCCTTTGATTTTCCACAGGCGACGCCGATACGCCGGGGGATGTTCTGAAAATCCGCCGGGTCAATGCCGACGACGCGCCTGTTAACCGGAATATCCATATAACGCCCCTGTTCGTCGTAATGGTAGCCGCACAGATCAAAACAGGAGCCGCTGTTGTATATCTCCACCACCTCTTCGCGGGAAAGAAAGCCCGCCCGCACCAGGCCGCTTTCCTCGGGATCGTCGGAACTGATTCCCACCAGGGCCAGGTCAAGACGCTTGGTCCGTTCGTAGGTTTCCCGTATATTTTTATCGGACAGGAGAATTTTTTTGGTTTTTTCGCTTTGAACAAACAAGGGCGCCAGCAGGGTAAAGGCGCGGGCCCGCAGTTTTGACGCGAGAATCCGGACCAGTTCCGAGCTGTCGGGCAGGGCCGCCGACCCCCCAAGTCCGCCCATAAGCTGGATAACTTCGCTGTGGTTTACCGGGGATTGAGCCACCTGCCGTATCATGTGGTACAGCGAGTTACCCCACGAAACGCCGATGTGAAGGCCGTTGGTCAACAGGGACGAGAAAAACAGCGCGGCGTGGTAACAGGTTTTTCCCAGGGTCTGGGCGTCGTCCTTTTCGTTGGGAATGACGCAGGCCGTCTGCAGGCCGTAGGTTTTCCGTAATTGCCCGCTGAACGGCGAAGACAGGGGGGAATTGTCGTTAAGGCGTATCTCGACGATGCCCTTTTCCTTGCATTCCTTTAGAATCGACGCGACGGTGGGCCTGGAAATTTTGTATACCTTGGCGATCTCCGACTTCGACAACTCATCGATGTAGTAACTCTTGGCGATTGAAAGTAAAAAGTCGTAGGTTTTGTTCATTCCGCGTTTTTCCAGGCCCTTTCCGCTTATCGTACCATAAAAGAGAAGGACGCGAATATACCGCGGCGTCTCATTCCGACCGGGGGTGAATGAAGAACCCAGGAGCGGGGTCCCGGGTTTTTCACTGGAGAGGAAATTCAGTATACCCCTTTTCCCGCAATGAAGAACCCCGCCCTGAAGGGCGGGGTATGGACCCGCGCCTTCCCGTCAAAGAGCGGCTATACCGCGGTACGCAGGTACGCCTTTACGTCGTCCTCCGTCGCCAGGGAAACGGCCTTTTCGGCTATTTCCCGGCAGCGGCTCATGTCCAGGCTCCGGATTTGGGCTATGGTTTGGGGAAGCGCCGAGGCGGTAACGCTGAGTTCCTTTACCCCCAGCCCGATAAGCACGGGGATCGCCTGGGGATTGCCGCCCAGTTCCCCGCAGACCCCCGCCCATTTTCCGTTTTTTTCCGCCGCCCTGGCCGTCATCGCGATGGCCCTGAACACGGCGGGGCTGAAGGTCCGGTAATAGGAGCTTATCTCCTCGTTCCCCCGGTCTACCGATAATACATACTGGGTAAGGTCATTGGTTCCCATGCTGACAAAACTCGCCTCCCGGGTAAGCTCGTCGGCAAGGAACGCCGCGGCGGGGGTTTCCACCATCACCCCCAGGGGGGGAATTTTATGTTCCACACCCTTTGCCGCGAGTTTCGCCGCGGCCTTTTCAACAAGTTCCCGGGCCTGCCGGAATTCCAGCACCGACGACACCATGGGAAACATTACCCGGATGTCTCCGTGGACGGCGGCGCGGAGCAGGGCGCGAAGCTGGGTAAGAAAAAGCTCCTCGTGTTTCAGGCAAAGCCTGATTCCCCGCAGCCCCAGAAAGGGGTTTTCCTCTTTGGGGAGATTCAGGGCCTTTACTTCCTTATCCCCCCCTATGTCCAGGGTCCTGATGATCAACATACCCCCCGCGAGTTTTTTCGCGGCCTCCGCGTAAACCTGGTACTGTTCCTCCTCCTGGGGAAGACCGCCCCCCAAAAAGAGGAATTCCGTTCGGAACAGGCCCACGCTTTTCGCGCCAAAACCCTGGGCGGTAACCAGGTCCTCCACCGAGCCGATATTGGCCGAAAGGGTAATCGCATGACCATCTTTGGTAACGCTTTCCAGGTCTTTCATTTTTAAAAGTTCTTCCCGCCGCCGCCGGTAGTCCTCCTCCAGCGCCGCAAGCTTTTTTTGTTCCTCCCCATCGGGATTTACATACACCACGGCTTTTTCATAATCCCGTACATCCAGGACAACCGTATCGTCCTTGACGATGTGCCCCATTACGCCGGGAGTTCCCACGGCGGCTGGCAGGGACAGGCTTTTCGCAAGGATCGCCACATGAGAGGTAAGCCCGCCTTTTTCCGTGACAAAGCCGCGGACATTTTTCCTGTCCATCATCGCCGTATCCGACGGGAAAAGCTCCTCGGCGATGACAACACTTTCAGGCGGGAGGACCGAGAGCGTTACATCCTCCTTGCCCAGCAGAATTCTGAGTACCCGCTTACAGACATCGTTCAAGTCGGCGAGGCGCTGGGCGTTGTAGGAATTGTCTTCCATCTCGGAAAACAGGAGGGCGTACATTTTGTACACCTCCTCGACGGCGGTTTCCGCCCGGCGGGGGCTTTCGTCAATCTTGTCTTCAATTTCCCGCCTGAAGTCGTCATCCTCAAGGATCGTCATCTGGGCGCGAAAGATATGGCCGTATTCCTCGCCCATGCTGCCGGAAAGGGAATCTTTAATCCGGTCAAGCTCCTCAAAAGCCAGGCCGAAGGCCCGGTTAAGCCGTTTTTTTTCCTCCCCCGGCGCCTCTATCCGCGAAGGATCATAGCTTAGATCCGGGGCTTTAAAGATATAGGCTTTGCCCGAACAGACGCCGGGCGAAGCGGTTAGACCCGGAAATGTTTTCATCCCGCTTCCTTATCCTTGAGCTGGGCGCCTATGGCGTTATACAGAACGCTGTGGATTTCCTTCCCCGATGGGGCTTTAAGCACGGCGTCCAGTACCGCGTTATTCGAATACGCGGTAATCAGCACCTCCAGCATTGTTCCAATTTGTTTCTTTTCCGCGAGGGCAAACATGGAAATAAGCTGAACCGGGATTTTCTGATCGGGCTCGCCCATGGAGGAAAATTCCAGGGGCTTTTCAAGCCGGGCAAAGAGAATGACCGATTTGTTCACATGCTCAGAATCGCAATGGGGGATGGCGATTTTGTGGCCCTCCATGGGAAGCCCCGACGGATACAGCCGTTCCCGCTCCAAAATCGCCGCGGAAAAGCTGTCCTTCACATACCCCTTTGAAAGCAAAACCTGACACATCGCGGAAAGCGCCTCTTCTTTGGTCGAAGCTTTGAGATTTTCAATAATACAGTCTTCCTTAAGAACATCTTCAATTACCATACAAACTCCCGTAGTTTCAGAACCGCTGAAATTCCCGCCCCTTTTGAACAGCGGCGGGTTTAGAAATTGATTATCACCCCCCCGCGCCGGCTTTGTCAAGTAAAATTTACAAACCAGGTTAAATCTGTACTTTAGGGTTTACCGTGGTAAAGTCCGACTCAACCAGGACCCGCAAATCCTCAAGGGCGGCGTCTTCGTCCGGCCCATCGGCGGAAATGGTTATTTCATCGTTCTCACAGACATTAAGCAGAATAACCTTGAGGATGGTTTTCGCGTTCGCCTGCTTGCCGCCCTTGCCGACTTCTATATTGGTAGTGTCGTAGAGCTTCGCCGTTCTAACAAAAAGATCGGCGGGCCTTGAATGCAGCCCTGTCTCATTTTTTACGGTGATGGTAAGAGTTTTCATGTTTCCTCCATATGTTTTCAGCGGGCGGTCTTGGTAAGACCCTCCGGCATCGCGGTCTTGCCCTGCCCATAGTAACGAAAAATTTCCACAGCCTGTTTTACCTGAGTTGGCGTTAAACAGGCGACCTTATCGCTCATGGAATGGGCGTACACAAAGGTCTTGGCCGCCTCTTCCAAATAAACGCAGGAATACAGCGCCTCCTTCAGGCTTGTACCCAAAGCCATAACCCCGTGGCATTTAAGAATAACCGCCAGGGTATCTCCGCAGTTTTCCACCGTTTGCACGCCCATATCAAGACTTGCCGCGGAAGAAAAGGGACACACCTTTACCGGTCCCTTGGCGGCGTTCGGCAGGGTGGTTACAATGCAGGGCAGTTCATCGGCAACCAGACCCACGGCGGTCGCGTAGGGCTGGTGCGTATGAATTACCGCGTTGATATGGGGCATCTTGTTAAAGATATACAAAAGCGCCTCGGTATCCACGGAAGGGGATCTTTCCCCCTCAATGACATCCCCGCCGCCCGTCATAACAAGCACGTCAGCGGGAACCATGTCTTCATAAATCATGCCGGACGGGGTTACCAGAAATTCCCCCGTGGGCATCCTCACGCTTACGTTTCCACCGGAAAGGGCTATTAAACCATAACGGTCCAGCTTCATTCCCGCCCGTCTGACTTCCTCCCGTTCCTTCTCAAACTTCATTACCGGCCTCCTCCGCCACCATGGTTTTTCGCTGGGGTAAATTCCAGGGCAGAACCGGTGTTTTATCCACATCGGGCCGCGTGGAATCCCACGCCCGGGCCTTAAGACTATCCGGGTGCGTCTTGTATTCCAGCTTTAGCAAAAATAAAAATAATTCATCTGAATCATTGAATTCGCGGGTGTGTATCCAGAACCGTCCCCGAAAAAGATTATGATTGTTAACGCGTAAAAATATTTTGCCGGAACCGCGAAAATCTTTCGCCAGAAAAGTCGTAATATCATCGAAAAAATAGGTGTCCGTTTTTCCGAAAGACTCAAAAGAAATCCCATCCTCTTCCAGAATTATCCGGCGCGGATTGGAACGGGAAATAAACGTGTTCCATACCGTATACCCGGCGGCCAGGGCGGTAACAGCGAAAAAACCGCGGACGGCGGCGTTAAAGGCGATCATCCACAGGCTAAAGACAAAGATCGCCGCGCAGAAAACCGCGACAAGAATAATCCGCGTAAAATAGCTTTTAGGATCGTATATGTATTCTTTCTTCACGCGCTATTCCAGATTTAAGGCGTTCGCCATTCTCATACGGAAATGGCGAACGCCTTCATGTAAACTCTGAAAAACAAGGGTAAAAGCTCCGCTTTAAAGCTTAAACCGCCGTTTTTTTAACGGATCAAGCCGCTTTGACAGCCTTCGCTTCCTTGATAATCCTCATCCGGTTGATAACCGCGAGGCCGGCGGCAATGACCGCTACAATGCCGGTCCCGATATAGCCAAAGTTATGGAGCCGGAAAATCGCCCAAGTTAAGGGGTTGGCCCCATCGCAGATACTGGAAATCTGATCCGCCCCTTCGGGAATCGCGAAACTGGCCCTTCTGGCCGCCTCGGTAATAAAGGGCGCCAGATCGGTGGCGATCCACAGACCCACAAGAAGGGTTACGAAACCGATAATCAACGCCCGGAAACCGTTATTCTTTACCACCGGGATAATCAGAACGAACATCCAGGGAATAACCGCCAGATCGGCGAAGGGAAGCACCTTGTTACCCGGCAGAACAACGGCGATAAACACCGTAAGGGGAACCAGCACCAGGGATACCGCCAAAGTGGTGGGATGACCAACGCCGATGGCCGAATCCAGTCCGATGTAAATCTTGCCGCGGCTCTTGAAACGCTTGGAAATGAACTCGGAAGCCGCGTCGGAAATGGGAATAAGCCCCTCCATCAGCAGGGCGGCCATCTTGGGGATCAACACCAGAACGGCCCCCAGGGTAATACCAAGCCCCAGAACGCCCGAGACATCCTTGCCGGCGACAATTCCAATGATGATACCCATGACCGTACCCACCAAAATAGGTTCGCCGAATACGCCAAACCGTTTTTGCATTTTGGTCATGTCAAATTCGATCTTGTTAAGGCCGGGAATCATGTCAATGATTTTGTTGAGAACGATGGCGCCCGGCACAAAGGCGGTCGTAAAACCGTGGGGCAGAGATATACCCGGCAGATCGTTATACTTCTCCAGTCCGGGAGCGGTATAGTCGCCCAGCACCAGAACGATTATTTCGTTAAGTACCGCGGCGGCGATGCCAAGGCCCTCGTTCTGGGTAAGGATAGCCACCAGCGCGCCGGTAAAGGCAAAGTGCCAGTAGTCCCAGATGTCAATGTCGATGGTCTGGGTAGTATTGAGCAGAAGACAGATGATATTGACCACCAGACACACCGGAATAATGACCGCCCCTACCCTGGAGGCAAAGGCGATGGCCGCCGCGGCGGGCCAGCCCACGTCAATAATCGACAGGGTAAGGCCGAAACGCTCAGACATTTGCTGAACCGCGGGCCCCAGATTACTCCCCATCATGCCAATCACCAGGTTAAGACCGATAAACCCCACGCCAACCGTCAATCCGGCCCGCAACGCCCTTCCGCCGCCCGCCTTGAGCACTATCCCAAAGATAAACAGAATGATGGGCATTACCACCGAAGGGCCAAGACCTTGAATGAACGAAAAAACCTTCAAAACTCCTTCCATTTGCTAAGTACCTCCAAAAAAATTAGCCTTCCTTAAATACAGGAAGGACATGGATTCTATTTTTCCATTTGCTCCATGATTTTCTCGATTACCGGCTCCATGCCAATACCCGTTAAAAAAGAAACCCCCGGAATTACCGGACATTTGGCGTCAGGAGAAACATAGGTTGTGGCGATACAGAAATCGTAGTTTACGGAATTCGCCACCACCTCCGCGACTTTGAACTGGGTGATTTTGTACTTTCCCTCGTAGCCCCGCTCATTTAAGATATTTGTCAGTTTCATTTTCACCGCCGTGGAAGTTACGATACCCGACCCGCAAGCAAGCATAATTTGCTTCATCTCTGACTCCTTCCTGATAGAAAATCTATGCCTGGATTCTTACCAGATGGATAGTATACATCCCATGTAACGGCTTGTCAAATAAAATTTTCGAAAATTTTTAAGACCCCGGGGGAAATACGCCCAAATATGACCTAACACGCGTATAGTTATTAAGAGAAAAATATGATCATTTTCGGGAAGCCCTATAAACAGAAAAGGCTTCTTTCATCCCCTCGGCAAAGCCGGTATAGCTCAAACCCAGTTCCCTTCGCGCCTTTGTTCCATCAAATAATTCATTTTGTTCCAGGGGAAACGGCAGGGGAATGTTCCGCTCGTACACTTCCTCCACTGTCAGTTCCTGAATCGGAAAGGCCTGGCCGCCCGCCAGCGAGAACAATACCTCCAGTAAACGGCGGTAATTCACCCGTTCCGGACCGGCCAGATTGTACGAACGGTTATAAGAGGCGGAATTCCCCGCCGCCGCCATAATCGCCCGCGCCACATCCCTGACATACACAAAACTGAATTCCGCCGCCGAACCGGCCGGGTGGGGGATGGGATCGCCGGAAAGCAGCAGGTTAAAATAAAACGATTCCCGGGGGGCATAGTTAAAAGGCCCAAAAACAAAACAGGGGCGAAATATCGTATAGGGCAGAGCGGATGCGGCGCGGACATCCTGGATTTCTTTTTCCAGAAGCGCTTTTTTGTACGCGTACGCTTCCACCGGGTTTTGGGGAGATTCTTTGACAAGCGGATATTCTTCCGTTCTTGGTTCCCGCGACGGGGCAAACACGGCGCAGCTGCTAATCTCAATGTAGTGTTTAACCTTACCGCCCAGCAAAGAAAGTATTTCTTTGCCGTCGCCCGGTTCATAGGCGCAGAAATCGACAAGGGCGTCATAAGGCGCCTCCCGCTCAAACGCCCCGCGAATCGCCGGGTCATGGCGGTCAAAGACGTATTCACGGATGGACGGCCTTTTCAGGGGGAATCGTCCCCGGTTAATAACGGACAACTCAAATTGTCCCGTTTTATCCGCCATTATGGAAAACACCCTGCCTATAAAGTAAGAACCGCCCAAAACCAAAACCCTCTTTTTTATACGCTCCCCCGGTCCGCGGTGTGACTTTCGGCTTCATCAAGTGAGGCAAAGCCGTATTTTTTCACGGTGTTTTCCAGAATCACGCGGGAGATATTTTCACCCCGCCGCTCCAGATCGTCCAGATATTGCTCATACAAACGCAGCGTTTTTTCCGAATAGGTTGCCAGTTCTCCCAGCAAATAGGTTTTCACAGAAGCGAAAAAATCTGATTCCTCACCTTGAAACGGCTCATTACGGAGAACCATACGCAAAGTCCGAAACCGGATAATAATGGAATATGATGGACATGGAAGAGGAATTGGTCAAGAAGTATCTGGAAGCCCCGCTTATCGTCGCTATGGCGGAGCGGGTATGGCAGGGCGGCATGGAAGCGGTAAAGATCGATTTTTCCCTATCAGACAAGCTGAAAGCGGAATTACAAAGACTTTTGGGGAAAGATGTAAAAAATATATTCATAACGGATAGCGACGCAAGGCACATAAAGAAAAACCACG
>JAIRPD010000037.1 GCA_031257195.1 Treponema sp.
CTGCTCTATGGTTTTACCCCGGCAGTACACCGCCTCCGGATAACCGGTCCGCCGCTGCCGCTCGTCGTCCAGAACGGCAAAACCCAGATCGCCGCTAGTCATTTTCCCCGCCCCGTTGATTCGAGCGCAGCAATGCCTCCGCTTCCCACAGCGGGATGTTGTTTTTTCTTGCCAACTCCGCCCGGTCCTCAAATTCAATTTTATCCCGCAGTTTTTCGCCGCCGTAGAACACGGTTTTTTTTCTGCCCGGGTATTGACCGGCAAGGGCGCACGCTTCCCGCCTGAGGGCGAAACAGCGGGCGGGAATTTCCCGGATACCGATGGTTTTCGAGTGGGTAAACATGGTGTTCCGCAGCGCTTCGATTCGTTCCGGCGGACACAGCGCGGACACCAGCGTTCCGGGCCGGTTCTTTTTCATAACGCAGGGGATAAACACCACGTCCCGCGCCCCTGCGCTGAACAGGCGCTCCATGAGAAAGCCGAGTTCTTCGCCGGTCATATCGTCGATGTTGGCTTCCATGATGACACTTTCAATTTCGGCAACGTCCGGTTCCGCCGGCCGAGCCGTTTCCCGCAATGAAACACGGAGCGCGTTGAGCTTGTCAAAAGTGTGCGTACCAAATCCATAGCCGGTGTTTAATTCAATGAAAGTTTCCCCCTGCACAAATTCGTCAACCTGGGACGCGAGAATCGCAGCTCCTGTGGGAGTGGTCATTTCCTTGTCAAAGCCGCCTGAATGAACCGGCATACCCCGGCAAAGCAACAGTGTGGCAGGAGCAGGCACGGGCAATTCGCCGTGAGCGCAATGTACCGTACCGCCGCCCAGTTCCACGGTTCCCGCTGTTATGCGATCTGGAGCGAGCAGGTCAAGGCAGATCGCCGCTCCCACAATGTCGATGATTGAATCCAGCGCTCCCACCTCGTGAAAACTCACGTCCTCCACCGGGACGCCGTGTACCTCCGCTTCGGCGGCGGCGACACGGGAAAATATATTCAGCGCCCGCTCTTTTGCCCCGGCGCTGATGGCGGATTTCGCGATCAGGGCGCGAATTTCCTTCCAGGTGTTGTGGCTGTGTTCATGGTGATGATGGTGGTGGTGATCGTGATGATGATCGTCATGCTCGTGATGTTCGTGAGCCGTATCGCCGTCAATCGCGACAACGGCCCGTTTTCCGGTGATGCCGTTCCGCTGATCGGTAACAAAGTCGAGTTTCCAGCCGCTCAGTCCCAGTTTTTCCAGTTCCGCCCGCAGCCGCTCTGGGTCTACGCCGAGGTCCACCAGCGCCCCCAGGGTCATGTCGCCCGAAATGCCCGCGAAGCAGTCAAAGTGCAGGCTTGATACCGCGGTTTTCATCGCCGCGCCTCCTCCGCCGCCGGGACGGCGGTTTCCGCGGCGATAGCCCGGTTCATGCTGCCCATGCGGTAGCCTTCCAGTTCAAAGGCGGCGTAAAGGAAACCGGCATTCTTAATTTTTTTAGAAATATCATCCAGCGCCGCCTCGCTAAAAAAAAGGTTTCGTTCTTCCGGCGCGACTTCAACGCGGGCGATATCCCCGTGGGATCGAACCCGGAACTGGCGGAAACCAAAAGCGCGTAACGCCGCCTCCGCCTTCTCGATCCGGGAAAGTTTTTCCGCCGTTATGGTTTCACCGTAGGGTACGCGGGAGGCCAGGCAGGCGAAGGCGGGCTTGTCCCAGGTGGGCAGGTTGAAGCGGCGGGAAAGTTCCCGGATCTCCCCTTTGGTAAGGCCCGCTTCCCGCAGGGGGCTGGCAATGCCCAGCTCCGCCAGCGCCCGCAGGCCCGGACGGTAATCGCCCAGGTCGTCCATGTTGGAGCCGTCAAGGACGGCCGCTATACCCCGGTCCCGGGCCGCCCGCTGGATGGCGGCGAATTCCCGTTTCTTGCAGTGGTAGCAGCGCTCCTTCGTGTTCCGCGCCACCTCGTCCTCAATCTCCGGTTCCTCGATGGTGATGTGTTCGATGCCGACGCGCCGGGCGATGTCCGCGGCCGCCGCGATTTCGCTGGCCGGCAGCATGGGGGAAACCACGGTAACCGCGACTGCCCGCCCGCCCAGGGCCGCGGCCGCGGCGTGGCAGAGGAAGGAGCTGTCAACACCCCCCGAAAAAGCGACCACCGCCCCGCCGGTTTCGGCGATAAGGCGCGACAGGCGCCGGTATTTTTCTTCGATTGTTATTTCTGTTGTTTCCGTCGCGGATGTCTTGGACAATATGGACATAAACTCCCCCTAAAAAGAACAAGGAGTTCATCCCCCGCCGTACCCTTCATGGGTATCGGAGCTTCACGTTTATCCCAGGGTAGTGTCTTTGGGCCGGGCTTGTCAAGCCCCCCGCGGCGGAGTATCGCCGGGCCCATGGCGAAACGGGTTTACGCGCGAACCATCATCGGGGGCGGCGTCATTCCCCGACGGTTTCCCGGCGATCGTGCAGGCGGTTCCGCGTTTTCCCGCGGATATACTCCACCGCCTCGTCAATAAGCCGCCCCAGGGTTTCCCCTCCCAGGCCGGCGATGTGAAAATGATCGGTCTGCAGGGGCAGGAGTACCCGTTCCCCCGGCGCGGAAAGAACCGCCTCCGCCATGGCGGGGGTAATCTCGCCCATCATGCTGTTCATAATGATGATGCCGATGGGCCCCACAATAAAGTCCCCCCCGGGAACCGTAACCTTTATCGCGTTTTCCCCGGTGGCTCCCCGGTGGGCCCCGGCTTTGATCATCCGCCCCGTGGCGGCGCTGTTGGTTCCCAGGGCGATAAGTTCCCCCCCGCCGCCCCCGGCAAGTTCCTTGAGCCGCTCGCAGAGTTCCGCCCCTATGCCGCCTCCCATGCCGTCGATAACGATAATCTTCATCGTGGTATCCCTCTTTCTGTATTCGCCGCGGGGTTTGAACCCGCCCTTCCGCCCGGCCGGCTAATCCCGAACCGCCCGGACAATCATCACGTCCCCAAAGCCCAGCGGTTTGGCCAGACTGTCCAAAACCCGCTTTACCGGCCCGGGGCCAATCCCCGCGGCCAGCCCTCCCCAGGTCCGGACCCGCTCCACGGTAAATCCCTCCTTTTTCAGCAGGGCCCCCAGGGTTCGTACCGAAAAAAGGTACAGGTGGTCGAATATCGCCGAACGCCAGCGGCCGCCAAAGAGCCGGGCCTGGAGGCCGGCGATGTTCGGGGTGGTTACGTAGAACCGCCCCCGGGGTTTAAGGATCCGCCGCGCTTCCCGGACAAAAGACGCCGGATCGTTGACATGTTCTATTACATGGGACGCCAGGACCGCGTCAAAGCGGCCGGCGGGAAAACGGCATTCCTCCAGGGGCAGGGCCGCCGCGTCCAGGCCCCGGCTCCGGCAATACGCCGCCTGGGGCCGGGATATTTCCACCCCCCGCGCGTCCCAGCCCCGGCTCTTTAACAGGGTGAGCATGGCCCCGGTGGCGCAGCCTATGTCCAGCGCGGCCGGCCGGTCCGGCATAGGTGGACGGTCCGGGTCCGCCGGGGGGCCGCCGTCCCTGGCCGCCGCCATGATCCGGCCCTCCAGCTCAAAAAAACCGGCGTCCCCCAGGGCCTGTTCCTGAAGCCGGAGGAAGGGGCCTTCGTGGGCCTGCTCATAGGCCAGGTAATCCTCCTCCCGGCCGGGGGCCGTCCCGCCGTCCGCCGGGGGGGCGCCGGTCCGGTTGTACCGGGCCCGCACGGCGGCGGGAAGGGGCTGGGGGTTTATCTGTACCAGGCCGCAGGTAACGCAGCGAACGTACGTAAAACCCCCGCCGCTAAAATGGGGGACAAACGCGCCGCCCCCGCAGAGGGCGCAGGGAACGGGCCGTTTTTCCTCTCCGGTAACGGGGGTGGACCAGGTTTTTACCCCCCCGGAATCCCCCCGGTCCGCCGTTTTCCGGGGGTTATTCAACGTTAAGCCGGTAGGTAACGGTGTGGTTGTTCCCCGCCATATCCTGGGCCTCGATCACGATGGTCGCCTGGCCCCGGGTAAACCGGATCTCCCCCAGGCCAAAACCCTGGGGGGCGTAGACCTGCTCGGCGCTTACCGGGCCGTTCCGGTACACTATCCGTTTTCCGTTTTTCGCCGCCAGGGTCTCAAAACTCAGCATCCCCGTCCCTTCGCCATTGACGGCGCAGGTTATCCGGTTGGGGGCCAGGATTTCCCTGGTGGGGGCGATGGTATCCACGGCGTCCACGTAAATGGTATAGAGCCCCTGGGGTATGTTCCGGGTTAGGGCGGGGTTGAAGGGGGTTCCCGCGGCGCTCCGCAGCTCCACCTGGCGGATCACCGGCGGGCGGGTATCTTCCAGGCCGGAAATGATAACCGAGGGGTTTATCCACCGCCTTTCCCGGCGGTCAAAGAGGCCAAAGTAAAGGCCCTCCTCCCGGGCCCACCCCGAGGTTCCCGTCGAGGCCAGGACGGTCCCCTTTTCCACCACCGAGGGGATCAGCCTTTCCCGGTGGTTCTCGTAGCGGCCGTAGACCCCCACCAGGTTGTCCCCGTGATCCAGGGCCAGCCAGGAACCCAGGGGGGAGGGAAAACGGGAGTTTTCCGGGTCGTGGGAAAAGATCAGTTCCCCCACGTCGGCGGGAAAGATCGAGCCCGAGGCCGCGAAGGAGTTCCCCAGCGCGGGGATTCCCCCCTCGTCGCGGCCAAAATTGGAGATCAGGGTCCCCCCTTTTACGGGCCAGTCTATGGCCCAGGCGAAAAAGGCGGCGAATAAAAAGGCGCAGAGCGCCCAGAGCCGGCGGTTTTGTGTCATCGCTTGTCCAGTTTAAAGGAGGCCAGGGTCATTCCGCCCCCCACGATAATATCCCTCCCCTGGCGGGCCAGGAAGGAGGTTTCACTCTTAAAGGGAATGTCGATCAGCTTTACCCCGGGAAGCTTAAGGCCCACAAAACGTTTTTGCCCCTTCCCCCCGGCGGCGCTGTCCGCGCCGGAGGTGATAAAGAAAAACAGGCCCCCTTCCCCGTTTCCGTCCAGGGCCTCCAGCTTTCCCGGCAGGGGCAGGGTTACGGTGGTCCGGGATTTTACGTCGTACACCCCCAGTCCCGCCTCCTGCTCAAAGACCACCCGGCTGTCGTTGTCAATAAAGGCCAGCTTTACCTCCCGGCGGAAGCCCTCGCCCTGGAGGAATTCGTGGTGGGTTACCCGGTAGTCCCCCTCACCGTACCATTCCAGGATCAGGAAGCGCTGTTTGTCAACGCCGGAAACGATGGCCAGCTTTTCGCCGTCCTGGGAAATCCGGCAGCCCAGGATCACGGGAATCCTGGAAGCCCCCGGGGCGTAGGAGGGAAAGACCGGTTTTCCCCCGCTGTCCAGCAGGTCCACCATGCCGTCCAGCGTACCGGTCAGCGTGTAGCCCCCCCCGGCGTCCAGGCAGGTTAGGGGGGCCTCAAAGTCGTAGGTCCAAAGGCTGCCGCCCTCCCCGTCAATTTCCCCCAGGGTGGTCTGGTCCTTGCTGATGATGAAGATCCGGCCCCCTATGAAGAGGGGATAGCCCCAGGGGGGGGCCAGGACGGTTTCCTTCCCGGACCGGATATGGTGGATCGTCACGGTTTCCGGGGCGCTTTCGTATTCCGCCCAGTAATCCCCGGAAAGGGAAACGATCCCCTTCTTTTCCTCGTTGAGGATCAGGTTTCCCCCGCTTCCGGCGTAGCCAAAACGGTTTCCCAGACTAAAGGGGATCAGGTAATCCCCCGCATTCTCGGCGTCGGCGCCGTTTTCCCCGGAGTTGATCCCCGAATCCAGGGATCGCAGCCAGTTGCTGGTCAGGATGGTTTCCTTGGGGATGGGCTGGGCGGCCAGGATGATGTAGGCGATAAAGGTTAAAAGGGCAATAATAAAGTATATTTTTTTTTCCGCTGCCACAGTGGTAGTAGTATAATGGAAAATAGGCATGGAGGTCAATGACATGACTTTAGATGAACTGTTCCAGATCGCCCGCCAGGCGGCGGCGGCGGCTTACGCCCCCTATTCCCGTTTTCGGGTGGGGGCGGCCCTTTTGGGGGCGGACGGCGCGGTTTATACGGGCTGTAATGTGGAAAACCGCTCCTTTGGGCTTACCATCTGCGCCGAGCGGAGCGCCGTGGTCCAGGGGGTAAGCCGGGGCTGCCGTTCCTTTACCGCCCTGGCTATTTCCACCCCCGATTCCCCCGTTCCCGTGGGACCCTGCGGGGCCTGCCGTCAGGTACTGAGCGAATTTATGGACCCCCGGTGTCTTGTCCGTTTTGGGGGCGCCGGGCCGGAGCGGGTGGACGCCGCGATTGGCGAACTCTACCCCTACGATTCCCTCCACGAATTGGCGGGGGCATGAAATCGCTGTCATCCCTTGACATATTTCGCGGTATAATGTACTATTTTAACAATGGCTGACGAAGAAATTTTAACAATTGACGAGGTAGCTAAGTACCTCCGGGTCTCCGAGCGGACCATCTATGACTGGGCCCAAAAAGGCGACATCCCCGCGGGAAAGATAGGCACCGTTTGGCGCTTCCGCAAGGCCGAGGTGGAGGAGTGGGTAAATAACCGCCTTTCCCGCCATCACGCCCATTCCACCTACAGCGCCGTCCAGGTGGAATCCATTGTTTCCCCGGATCGGGTCCTCTTTCTCCAATACGAGACCAAGCGGGACGCGCTTATGGCCCTGGCGGGGAACCTCGCCGCCGCCCCCCAGGTAAAAAACAAGAAGGAACTGGTGGAAGAGATCCTCCGGCGGGAAGAACTGATGAGTACCGCCATAGGCCGGGGTATCGCTATCCCCCATGTCAGGCTCAATTCGGTAACGGACCTGGTGGTTTCCGTGGGGATCAGCAGGACCGACATTGTGGACTTCCAGACCCTGGACGACGAGCCGGTCCGGCTGGTCTTTATGATCGCCGCGGCCCACAACCAGCACGCCTACTACCTTCAGACCTTGTCCTTTTTCAGCGCCCGGCTCAAGAACAAGGACCTCCGCCGCTCCCTCCTGGAAGCCCAGGACCCCGGCGAGGTGTACCGGCTCCTGGTTAAGGTCTAGCCGCTTCCGCCGGAATTTCCGGCGGAAACGCCGAATTCCCTTGACCCTTCCCGTTTTTACCGGTATCATACTATCGTGCGTTTTAAAGGAAGAGGGGCGCGCCCCGCGGAAATTCCGGGTGGAATTTCCGGCGGGGCAAATCCCCCGCTATCCCGTAACTGTGATTGGGAATAGCCATCCGCCGCGCGGCTTCGCGAAGAGCCGCGAGACAGCCCGCCGGGAGGGCGTTGAAAGACACCGCGTTTTTCAGCGCCCCCGGGGGCCCGCAGACCACTGTCCCGGGAGGGATGGGAAGGCCGGCGGACGGCGCCGTAAGGACCCATAAGCCAGGAAACTTTAGCGCGCGGCGGTTTCTGTCAGGGACCGCGGCTCCCCAGGGGCCTTCCCATTTCCTCAGGCTTCGCGGATAAAGCCTGAAAGGAGTTCTTATGCCGTTCCCAACGCGAATTGGTTTCCAAAACCGCGGCGGTTTGTCCCCTCCGGGGACACCTTAACCCCGCCCCTTTCCAGTCCAGACTTATAAAGTGAGGCCGGTCCGTCCCGGCGGGCTGGAAAAGGCCGTTTTTTTACTATCATTTCCTCTTGCAGCCAAGGGCTTACAGGTCCACCCTTGTGGCGTAGGGCGTATTCCCTGGTTTTATGTCGAAAAAAAACGTTTTTTTCGCGTTTTTTTCTTGACATATAAAATAACCATGATACACTTTTCTAGAACGCATGGGCAGTAAAAACGCCTATAGGCGGGAACGTTGTTTTCGCCTGGGGGGAGTACAGCCGGTTTGTCATGCGTAACTTAAACGCGATTATTCAAGGAGTTTGTTTATGACACAAGAAGCGTTGGGAATGGTGGAAACCAAAGGGTTGGTTGGCGCTATTGAGGCCGCCGATGCCATGACCAAAGCCGCCAACGTAGTCCTCGTGGGCTACGAAAAAATCGGCTCTGGCCTTGTTACCGTCATGGTGCGGGGAGATGTGGGCGCCGTTAAGGCCGCGGTGGACGCGGGCTGCGCCGCCGCGTCCAAGGTTGGTAATGTGGTATCCACCCATGTTATTCCGAGGCCCCACAGCGATACCGAAAAGATTCTACCCAAGGGTCTTGGTTAATTAAGGAGGGTTTGAGACATGGAAGACAGCATGGTAAACAAGATCATGGAAGAGGTCATGAAAAAGGTGGGGGGTGAAACCTCCGCCACCTCCTGTGGCTGCGGCGGCTGCGGGCTTACCGAATTTGTGGGAACCGGTATCGGCGACACAATCGGGCTCGTTATCGCCAATCTGGACTCCGCGGTCCACAAAGCCCTGGAGATTGACGACAAATACCGGTCCATCGGTATTATCAGCGACCGTATTGGGGCGGGACCCCAGATCATGGCCGCCGACGAGGCGGTAAAGGCCACCAACACCGAGATCATCAAGATCGAGACCCCCCGGGATACCAAGGGCGGGGCCGGTCACGGATGCCTCGTGGTTTTTGGCGCGGAAGACGTGTCCGACGCCCGCAGGGCCGTCGAGGTTACCCTTAAGGAACTTCCCCGGACCTTTGGCGACGTGTACTCCAATGAGGCGGGTCATATTGAGCTTCAGTACACCGCCCGGGCCAGTTACGCCTGTAATAAAGCCTGGGGAGCCCCCCTGGGCAAGGCTTTCGGCCTTGTGGTGGGCGCGCCCGCGGGTATCGGCGTGGTTACCGCCGATACGGTCGTCAAGGCGGCCAATGTGGAGACGCTGTCAGTCGCTTCCCCCGCGAAGGGAACCAGCCTCACCAACGAAGTGATTATCTTCTTCGCCGGGGATTCCGGCGCGGTCCGGCAGGCTTTAATCGCCGCCCGGGAAGTTGGGATTGGGCTGCTTAGTTCCCTGGGGAGCAAGGCAAAGAACGATTTCCCCGCGTACATCTAAATAGGGAGGTGTACCTTGAGATCAAAGCGATTTGAGGCGCTGGCCCAAAAACCAGTCAATCAGGACGGTTTTGTAAAAGAATGGCCCGAAGTCGGCATGATGGCGATGAACGGCCCCAACGATCCTAAGCCCAGCATTAAAATTGAGGGCGGGCGGATCGTGGAAATGGATGGCAAGAAACGGGCCGATTTTGACATGATCGAAACCTTTATTGCCAATTACGCGATTAGCCTGGACAACGCGGAAAAGGTCATCGGTATGGATTCCAAAAAACTGGCGTTCATGCTCTGCGATCCCTGCGTTCCCAGGAACGAGATCATCCCCCTTACCACCTCCATGACCCCCGCCAAGATCTGCGAGGTCCTGGGCTACATGAACGTGGTGGAGATGATGATGACCCTCCAGAAGGTGCGGGCCCGCAAGACCCCCTCCAACCAGTGTCATGTGACCAACGTCAAGGACCATCCGGTGCAGATCGCCGCCGACGCGGCGGAAGCGGCAATCCGGGGCTTCGACGAGATGGAAACCACGGTGGGTATCGCCCGTTACGCTCCTTTTAACGCCATGTCTCTCCTCATCGGTTCCCAAACGGGACGGCCGGGGGTTTTGACCCAGTGCGCGGTAGAGGAAGCCACCGAGCTGGACCTGGGCATGAAGGGGTTTACCGCTTACGCGGAAACCGTTTCCGTGTACGGCACCGAGCCGGTGTTCGTGGACGGCGACGATACCCCCTGGTCCAAGGCCTTCCTGGCCTCGGCCTACGCCTCCCGGGGACTCAAAATGAGGTTCACCTCCGGCACGGGGTCCGAGGTGCAGATGGGCTACGCCGAAGGCAAGTCCATGCTTTACCTGGAAGCCCGCTGCGTCTACATTACCAAGGGCGCCGGCGTTCAGGGCCTTCAGAACGGTTCCATCAGCTGTATCGGCGTTCCCGCGGGGGTTCCCTCCGGTATCCGGGCGGTTCTCGCGGAAAACCTTATCACCTGCCTTTTGGACCTGGAAGTGGCCTCCGGCAACGACCAGACCTTCTCCCATTCGGATATGCGGCGGACCGCCCGTCTCCTTATGCAGCTCCTTCCGGGCACGGACTTCATCTGTTCCGGCTATTCCGCCGTACCGAACTACGACAACATGTTCGCCGGTTCAAACGTGGACGCCGAAGACTTTGATGATATTAACGTGATCCAGCGGGACCTTATGGTAGACGCCGGCTTAAGCCCCGTTTCGGAGGACCAGGTTGTGGCGATCCGGAACAAGGCGGCCAAGGCTCTCCAGGCTGTGTTTAAAGAGCTGGGGCTTCCCGCCATTACCGACGCGGAAGTGGAGGCGGCTACCTACGCCCACGGCAGTAAAGACATGCCGGACCGGGATGTGGTGGCGGACCTCAAGGCTATCAGCGATATGATGAGCCGGGGCGTTACGGGCATTGACTTTGTCAAAGCCCTGGCCAAAGGCGGCTACAACGATGTGGCGGCGGCGGTGCTTGGCATGCTCAAGCAGCGGATTGCCGGGGATTATCTGCATACCTCATCCATCCTGACCAGGAATTTCCATTGCGTAAGCGCCGTCAACGACGTGAACGACTATGCCGGGCCGGGCTCTGGGTATCGTATCAGTAAAGAGCGCTGGGACGTGATTAAAAACATCCCCAACGCCATAGACCCGGCGACGATTTAAGGAGGACGCTGATGGAAATCAATGAAGCGTTGATACGACAAGCGATCATCGAGGTCCTTAAGAACTACAGCCCCAGCGAGGCGGCGGTGGGGGGCGGAAGCTCCTCGTCGTACAACGCCAAGGGGCCCTCAAGCGCGGCGGACGCCGATGTGGTTCTTGAGGAAAGAGGACCGGCTGGTCCGGGACCAAAAGATGAGGTGGTGGTGGCCGTGGCTCCGGCTTTCGGCGCCTACCAGTTCAAGACTATCGTGGGGATTCCCCACGGTAAGGTACTCAAGGAAGTGCTGGCCGGCATAGAGGAAGAGGGGCTCAAGGCCCGGGTAATCCGGTTCTACCATTCTTCCGACATCGCCGCCTTCACCCTGGCGGCGGCCAAGCTGTCCGGTTCTGGAATAGCCGTAGGCATCCAGTCCCGGGGAACCACGATCATTCACCAGAAGGATCTGCAGCAGCTGTCCAATCTTGAGTTGTTCCCCCAGGCGCCGATCATCGATCTGCCGACCTACCGGGCCATTGGGAAAAACGCGGCCAAATACGCCAAGAACGAAACCCCCAATCCGGTACCGACCAAGAACGATCAGATGGCGCGGCCTAAGTACCAGGCCATCGCGGCCTTGCTCCACATTAAAGAGACGGAGCATGTCGACATGAACAAAAAGCCGGTTGAGCTTTCTGTGAAATTCAAATAGGAGGCCCAAAGTGGATCAAGCAGCACTGGAAAAGATTATTCGGGATGTGATTTCCGGTTTAGGGTCAAGCCCGGCGCCGTCCTCCTCGCCCTCGTATTCAAGCGGCGGCAGGACCACGGCGGCGGACTATCCTCTGGCGGAAAAGATCCCCGATAAGCTCAAGGCCCCCACGGGCAAAACTTTCAAAGACGTTACCCTGGAAGGGGTTATGGGCGGGTCTGTGGGACCCCAGGATGTCCGGATTACCCCGGAAACCCTGGAGATGCAGGCCCAGGTGGCCGAGTCCATTGGACGGAAAAACCTGGCGGCTAACTTCCGCCGGGCCGCGGAACTTATCGCGGTTCCCGACGCCCGGATTTTGGAGATGTACAACGCCCTGAGGCCTTACCACGCCACCAAGCAGGAACTTCTGGCCATCGCCGATGAGCTGGAAAGCAAGTATCACGCCAAAGTCGCCGCGGCGCACGTTCGTGAAGCCGCCGAGGTTGGTGAGGCCCGGGGCCGGCTAAAGAAGGTTTCGTAACGTATGATCGTCGCTGGGGTTGATATTGGCAACGCTTCCACGGAAACGGCCCTGGGCTCCATAGAGCCCGGGGGGCTTAAGTTTCTGTCGTCAGGCATTGTAAGTACCACAGGCATCAAGGGAACGCGCCAGAATATTCATGGTGTGGTAGCCTCGGTTAAACAGGCCGCCGATAAGGCCGGTATCCGCTTGGAGGATATCGACTTTATCAGCCTGAACGAGGCCGCGCCGGTGATCGGTGATGTGGCCATGGAAACCATAACGGAAACCATCATCACCGAATCAACCCTGATCGGTCATAATCCCCATACCCCCGGCGGGGAAGGTATAGGAAGCGGTGTTACCGTTTCCATTAAAGACCTTTCCCGCGCCGGGGCGGACAGGGATTACATCGCCATTATTCCCGGCGATGTGAACTATGAGGACGCGGCGGCGATCATCAACGGCGCCGCCGCGCGGGGGGTGGCGGTTAAGGGGGCCATTGTCCAAAAGGACGACGCCGTCCTGATTGTTAACCGCCTTAACACCCCCATCCCCGTGGTGGACGAGGTAAAATTTATTGAAAAAGTACCCGCCGGCATGCCGGCGGTGGTAGAGGTAGCCAGGGCGGGGGGCGTGGTGGAAATGCTCTCCAACCCTTACGGTATCGCGACGGTTTTTAACCTGAACCCGGAGGAGACAAAGTTTATTGTCCCCGTCGCCCGGGCTTTAATCGGTAACCGTTCCGCCGTGGTTATCAAGACTCCCGCCGGTGATGTGACGGAGCGGATTATCCCCGCGGGGAAACTCCAGATCATCGGGGAAAAACAGACCCTGAGCGTGGACATCGAGACCGGTTCGGAAACGATCATGAAAACCGTGCTGGAAGCCTCTCCCGTGATGGACGTCAAGGGCGAGGCGGGTACCAACGCGGGGGGGATGCTCGAAAGGGTCAGGCAGACCCTTTCGAGTTTGACCAACCGCCTTCCGGCGGACATCAAGATCCAGGACCTTCTGGCGGTGGATACTTTTAATCCCCAGAAGGTTTCCGGCGGCGTGGCGGAGGAATTTTCCATGGAAAACGCCGTGGGCCTCGCCGCCATGGTCAAGTCGGATCGCCTTCAGATGGACCTGATCGCCAAAGAACTTACCGAACAGATGAAGATCAACGTCAGCGTCGGCGGGGTGGAGGCCGACATGGCCATCCAGGGCGCCCTGACCACGCCGGGGGTTACCAGCCCCCTGGCGATCATCGATATGGGCGCGGGTTCCACCGACGCCTCTATCATCACCCGGACGGGGTATGTTAAGTCGGTGCATCTGGCGGGGGCGGGAAACATGGTTACCCTCCTCATCCAGACCGAGCTGGGCTTGGAATCCTGGGACATCGCCGAGGATATCAAGCGCTATCCCCTGGCCAGGGTGGAAAGCCTCTTCCATATCCGCCACGAGGACGGGACGGTGCAGTTCTTTAAAGAGGCCCTGCCGGCGGATACCTTTGCCAGGACGGTGTTGATCAAAGAGGGGGCTTTTGTTCCCATACCCATCCAGGTTTCGCTGGAAAAGATCAAGACGGTCAGAAAAGAAGCGAAAGAAAAGGTCTTTGTTACCAACGCGATTAGGGCGTTGACCATGGTAACCCAGACAGGAAATATACGGGAAATTGACTTTGTTGTGCTGGTTGGGGGATCGGCCCTGGACTTTGAGGTTCCCCAGCTGGTAACGGACGCCCTTTCCCGCCACGGTATCGTGGCGGGCCGGGGAAATGTCCGGGGTACCGAGGGGCCGCGGAACGCCGTGGCCACCGGGCTGGTTTTGGATTACGGGAAACGCCATCCATGATATACGACGCGGCGGTTCCCGCCATTAAACTGTACGTTGGTCCCGGTTTTGACAGCCCGGTAAGCGCGCGGGAACTGTTATGCGGGGTGGAAGAAGAGGGCGTGCCCTGTGAGGTGGAGCTTGCCAAGTCGGATGACGCGGCGGGGGATTTGGCTTTCCAGGCCGCGGAGGCGTCGGTTTTGGGCGTCGGCGTGGCCGTGGACAAAGAGGGGTTGGCGGCGGTGCATTACAACAAGCTGCCCAGGGAAAAGCCCCTCTTTACGTTGAATTACCGGATTGACGGCGATAAATTGCGAGGCATGGCCTCGAACGCCGCGAGACTTGTAAAAGGTATGCCGTTTGTACTTTAGGCTTTTTTGGAGGAAGTTATGTCGGGAGAAGCTTTAGGTTTTGTTGAGGCCATCGGCTTAACCGCCGCGGTGGAGGCGGCGGACGCGGCGGTAAAATCCGCCAATGTCAGGCTTATTGGGTATGAGCTTGCCAGGGGAGACGGGATGACGACCATCAAGGTGGAGGGTGATGTGGGCGCGGTAAAAGCCGCGGTCAGCGCCGCCGCCGCCGCCGCCGGCAGGGTGGGTACGGTGGTTTCCACTCATGTGATACCCCGGCCCGCTCCGGGTACGGAGCGGATGGTGATGAGTAAGGACACGGTGGGGCTCAAGGCCGAAAAGCCTAAGGCTCCCCCCAGGGCGCCCGAAACTCCCCCGGCGGATTCCGTTAAGCCTCCTCCGCCCCCGCCGCCCAAGGCGGAGGCCCCCAAGCCGCCGGAGCCCCCCAGGGCTTCCGCGCCCGAGGCGCCCAAGGCTCCGCCGTCTCAGAAATCCAAGTCCCAGCAGCCCAAAAAGCCGCAGAAACCGGAAGGCGGGCCTGAGCTGGGCATAAATGGATAGGCGGCATGGACGGACAAGGATAGAAGGGGAACAGGCTTTATGGATCAGGAAAAGCTGACGATGGTTATAACCCAGGTGCTTCACCGGTTGGAGGACGCTCCCTATGTGGTATGCAATGTGTCCAACCGGCATATCCACCTTTCCCAGGAGGATCTGGAAATCCTCTTTGGGCGCGGATCCGCGCTCAAGCCGATGAGGAACCTCCTCCAGCCCGGCCAATACGCCTGTGAGGAAACGGTCAGCGCCATAGGTCCCAAGGGCAAACGGATTGACAAAATCCGGGTCCTGGGGCCCCTCCGGGGCGCCACTCAGCTGGAACTCTCCCTCACCGATACCTTTACCCTGGGTATTCCCTGTCCCGTGAACGAATCGGGAAACCTGGACGGGGCGGGAAAGGTAAAGATAGAAAACCCCCTCACGGGGGCTTCGGTGGAGCGGAGCTGCGGTATCGTCGCCCTGCGGCATTCCCATCTGTGTCCGGAGACGGCGGGGAAATTCGGTCTTAAGGATAAGCAGATCGTGTCCCTGGAATTCAACAACGGAAGAAAGCGCCGGACGGTCTTTGGGGATGTCCTGCTTCGGGTTTCGGACGCGTTTGTCGACGAGGTTCATCTGGACACCGATGAGGCTAACGCCGCGGCGGTGAAAAACGGCGATTTGGCCCTGATCATTCCCTAGGAGAGGAACGGGTATGACGATTGAGGAACTGGTAAAGATAATCGCGGAAACGATAGCCAAGTACCTCTATCTGGACAGTCAAAGGGTTCTGGCCCTCTGTTTTGACGAGGCGAACAAGGGGGAACTTCTGGAGGCGGCCCGGTCGGTAAACGGAAGGGCGGATTACGTCTTCGGCCCGGAAATCGGGCGGGTTACCGGGGATTACGACGTTTTGTTTGTTGATTATATTCCTTTTCCCCACGCGGCGGAGGCCGCCTTGGGGTTGGCCTTTAGCCCCTGGGGCGCTCTGGCGGGAAAGATGGCCGCCGGGGGCAAGAGGATCTTCCAGCTTAAAAGGGCCCCGGGCGGCGGGGAGATGAACCCCGAATGCCGGAAGATGTTAAAAGAGTACTGGGCCCGGCTTTATTCCCTGGGGGTAAGGCTCCTGGACGCGGGGAGCCCGGTGGAAGCCTCCCGGGGTGCCGCCCCGGCGGTGGAAACCGGTTCGGTTGGGGAATCGGCGGTGTACGCCAAGGGCCTGCTTTCCCGGCGGGATCTTTTTGATTACCCCGGTATAAAACAGCTTATTGTGGGCAAGGATGTGTTGGTTACGGCTTTGGCGGAGGATACGGCCCGGGCCATGAAAATTGAGATCGTGAGACGAAAATAGGAGGCGGTTATGTTAATGGGAATAGTAAAGGGGATGGTGGTGTCCACCCAAAAAGACGAGCACCTTATTGGGACCAAGCTTCTGATAGTTCAGGCCGTTGATTCACAGCATAAGCCCCTGCGGGATGAGGAAGTGGCGGTAGACGCGGTGGGAGCCGGGGTAGGGGAGTATGTGCTGCTCTGCCAGGGCAGTTCCGCCAGGAACGTGTTCGCCGATCCTAAAATGCCCGTGGATCTTGTGGTGGTGGGGATCATTGACAAACAGCCGGGCGATTAGCCGGGAACCTAAGGATTGAGAGGGCGCTGAGGTGAATATTTTTACCAAACGGGGCGACGCGGGAAAGACCTCGCTGTATGGCGGAAAGGAAGTGGCCAAGGACGACGCCAGGGTCTGGTGTTATGGTACCGTGGACGAGGCCAACAGCGCTCTCGCCCTGGCCCACGCTTCCCTGGAGTTCGACGACCTCAAGGCCATTGTGCGGGACATACAGAACAAGCTCTTTGCCGTGGGGGCCGAACTGGCCAGCGATGAAAAGCAGCGGGAAAAGAACGGTAAGCTTATCACGGAAGAGGACGTAAGCGCCCTGGAGCGGATCATCACCGGTTATACGGAGCAATTTGGCAAGGTAACGGGCTTTTCCGTGCCGGGGGAAACCCCCGCGTCGGCGGCGTTCCACCTGGCCAGGACTATCACGCGCCGGGCGGAACGGCATGTGGTCAGCCTTTCCCGGGACGAGTTTGTGTCTCCCGAGCTTTTAAAGTACCTGAACAGGCTTTCGGATACGCTGTTTGTGCTGGCGAAGTTAGAGGTATATAAGAGTTTTATCAAGAAAGTGGTGAATAAATTGAAAGAACCAGGATCAAGCGGCGCCGGCGCGGGCGGCGGGACGGTTTTTACCTCCGCCCTTTGCGACAGTTTAAGGAACGCCGCGGAGGCGGAAAGCCTTGAAATTGATGTTCCCGTTTCGCTGGCCATCGCCGACGAGGGGGGCAATTTGGTTTACTTTTACCGCCTCCCCGGCGCCTCACTGGTGAGCGTGGAGGTGGCGAAGAACAAGGCCTATACCGCCGTGGCTTTGCGGCAGCCGTCGGGGGATTTGTACGATTTAGCGCTGCCCGGCGGGAGCCTTCACGGGCTCAATACCGCCGACCCGCGGCTCGTTGTTTTCGGGGGCGGGTTCCCGCTCTTTGTGAAGGGCGCGCTGGCGGGGGGCGTTGGGATCTCCGGGGGCGCTGTTCCGGAGGATGAGCGGATAGGCCGGCGGGTTGTCGCCGAGTTTGAGGCGCGGTTTAACTAAGGAGAAACGGAGGAGTGTATGGCAGGGGAAATTGAGGTTTTAGTTAAGCAGGTTATGAACAGGCTCCAGGGTGGAACCACGGGGTCCGGTTTGGGGATCTTCAAAAACATGAACGACGCCGTGGAGGCCTGCGCCCGGGCGCAGAAGGAGTACATGAAGTGTTCCCTGGCGGACAGGACCAGGATCATCAACGCGATTCGCCGGGTGGTCTACGATAACGCCGAGGAGCTTTCCCGCCTTACCGTGGAAGAAACCCGGATGGGGAACTACGAGGATAAGGTCGCCAAAAACCGGCTGGTGGCGGACAAGACCCCCGGCGTGGAGGATCTTGTTTCCGAGGCCATGACCGGCGATAACGGCCTTACCCTGATAGAGCTTTCCCCCTTTGGGGTAATCGGGGCCATCACCCCCACCACTAACCCCACGGAAACCCTGTTTTGCAATTCCATAGGTATGCTGGCGGCGGGGAACGGCGTGGTCTTTTCCCCCCATCCCACGGCCAAAAATGTGTCCCTCAAAACCATCGATTTGATTAACCGGGCCATAATCGACGCGGGGGCGCCGCCAAACCTGATTACCGCCGTGGAAAACCCCACCCTGGAAGAGACCAACGTGATGGTTAAACATCCCAGGGTTAATATGCTGGTGGCCACCGGCGGACCCGGGGTGGTTAAGGTGGTCCTTTCCTCGGGGAAAAAGGCTATTGGGGCCGGGGCGGGGAATCCCCCGGCGGTGGTGGACGAGAGCGCCAATATCGAAAAGGCCGCGATTGACATCATCAAAGGCTGTAGTTTTGACAATAACCTCCCCTGCGTGGCGGAAAAGGAAGTGCTGGTGGAGGAAAAGGTGGCGGACTACCTGGTTTTCAGCATGAAGGGAAGCGGTCTGGCCCACTTTATCGAGGACCCCGCCCTTATTAAACGCCTGGAGGAAAAGATCATCTCCGGGGAAAATCCCAACAAGAATTTTATCGGCCGTTCCGCCCAGGTAATCGCGGAAAGCGTGGGCCTTAAGATTGACGGCAAGATCAAGGTACTCTGCGTGGAAGTTCCTTTTGAGCATCCCTTTGTTCAGCATGAGCTTATGATGCCCGTCCTCCCCATTGTCCGGGTTAAGGACTTTGACGACGCGATGAAGAAGGCCATCGAGGTTGAGCATGGCTACCGGCATACGGCGATCATGCACAGCCGGAATGTGGAGCATCTTTCCGCCCTGGCGAAGGCCATGCAGACCACGATATTTGTCAAAAACGCCCCTTCCTACGCGGGAATCGGCGTGGGCGGGGAGGGCTGCACCACCTTTACTATCGCGGGACCCACCGGGGAGGGGCTTACTTCGGCGCGGACCTTTACCAGGAAGCGCCGCTGCGTGCTGGCGGATAGTTTTAACATCCGGTAAGGCGGCAAGCGTGAAAACGGAGGGGGCCCTATGAGCCTTTTGGACAAAGTATTCGCCGCGGGGCTGGTGGGCGAAGGGGGGGCGGGGTTTCCCACCCATATCAAGCTGAACTGCAAAGTGGAATACCTCCTCCTTAACGCCGCGGAATGTGAGCCGCTTCTCCATACCGATAAGTACCTGCTGAGGAATTTCGCCGGTGAAATCCTCGACGCCCTCAAGGAAACGGCGGCCCTGGTGGAGGCCTCCAGGGTTTTTATCGCCGTCAAGGGGGTAAACACCCGCGAGATCGCCAGCCTGGAAAAGGCTATCGCCGAAAAAAAATCCTCCGTCCAGATTTTCAAGCTGGATAACTACTATCCCGCCGGGGATGAGCAGATGCTGGTTTACGACATTACCGGCCGGGTGGTGCCTCCGGGGCAGATACCCCTTACGGTGGGGGCCGTGGTGTCCAACGCCGCCACCATGCTTCATATTTACGACGCCCTTTCCGGTAAACCGCTGACCCACAAGTACTTAACCGTCGCCGGCAGGGTGAACAAGAGCGCCGTGTTAAAAGTTCCCATCGGAACAAGCTACGCCGAATGTATCGCCGCCTGCGGGGGGCCCAGCATAGGCGGTTACTATATCGTTGGCGGCGGACCCATGATGGGCCGGGTTTTCCCCGGCGCCGAGGCGGAGAACCTCAGTGTTACCAAAACCACCTCGGGCATCTTGGTATTGCCCGCGGAGGGGAATTTTGTGGCCCGGACAGAGGCCCTTTCGGTAAGGCACATCCTCGCCCGGGCCAAGGCGGCGTGTATTCAGTGTTCCTTCTGTTCGGATCTCTGTCCCCGCCGCCTTATCGGGCATACCCTCTACCCCAGCAAGGTGATGCGGAAAATGGCCCTTCAGGATTTTAACAAGCCCCTGGCGGCGGATGATATAACCCGCCAGGCCCTGATCTGTTGTGAATGCGGGGTCTGCGAAACCTTCGCCTGTCCCATGGGCCTTTCGCCCCGGCAGGTAAACAAGTACGTTAAACAGCGGCTTAAGGGCGAAAAGTTTGAGCAGAAAGAACCCCTGAGCCCCTCGCCCCTGCGGCCCTACCGGAAGATCGCCCCAAAGAAGATCATGGCCCGCATGGGGCTTTTGGAAGAATACAGCCACTGGAACGAAGACTACAGGGACCTGGAACCTAAAAAGGTGCGGATTCCCTGCTCACAACATATCGGCGCGCCGGCCCTGCCCGTGGTTTCCGCGGGGGATCGCGTGGAACGCGGGCAGCTTATCGCCAAGGCGGCGGAGGGCAAGCCCAGCGCCAATATACACGCCAGCATCTCCGGGCGGGTGGCCCAGGTGGATTCGGTAATTGTCATTGAAGGGGGAGCTTGATGGATACGATTGGCTTTTTGGAGCTTTCAAGCATAGCCGGAGGGGTTGAGATTGTTGACTCCATGCTTAAGGTCGCCCAGATCGAGCTGCTTTTCGCCAAGGCTTCCTGCCCCGGCAAGTACTATATCCTTATAGCCGGTCAGGTTTCCAATGTGGAAAAGGCGATCCAGAAGGGGGTGTCCATGGGCGGGGGATTTGTGGTGGCGTCGCTGGTGCTGCCCCGGGTTCATCCCCAGGTAATCAAGGCGATAAACCAGTCCTGTATGCCGGAGAAACCCGCCGGTATCGGGGTGATGGAGTTTTACTCAGTGATGAGTTCTATCCTGGCGGCGGATACGGCGGTGAAGGCCGCCAATGTGGAGCTTATCGACATACGGCTGGGTACAGGCATTGGGGGCAAGAGCTTTGTGGTGATTACCGGGGAAACCTCGGCGGTAAACGCCGCCATGGCCGCCGCGGTCCGGGGGCAGCTGGACAGCGGCATGCTGGTAAATCAAGTATCGCTGGCCAATCCCCGGAAAGAGGTAATCGAAAGTCTTTTCTAAGGAATGGATAAAGGGCGGGTTATGGCGGTAGAAAAACAACGGATCATTCAGGAGTATGTTCCCGGCAAGCAGGTAACGTTGGCCCATTTGATCGCCAAACCCGCGCCGGGGCTGTACAAGAAACTGGGGGCGGTGGATGTGGACTCCGGCGCTCTGGGGGTTATGACAATCACCCCCGGGGAGGGGGCGGTGATCGCCGCCGATATCGCTTCCAAGGCCGCCAGGGTAAACCTGGTGTTTGTGGATCGTTTTTCCGGCTCCCTGCTTTTAAACGGGGATGTGTCCAGCGTGGAAACCGCCCTGCGGGACATCATCCAGGTTTTGGAACGGACGCTGGGGTTTACGCCCTCGGTAATAACCAAGACCTAGGGGGGGCGATGAAGTACCGCGACCTCGATCCCGGCCTGGTTAAAACATACGTCGCCGGGGAAACCTCCCTTTTTCCAAAAAACGCGGAATTGACCGTCACGGAGATAGGCAGGAACGAGATCGACGGCGACGGCTATGTGAATTACGTATACCGGATCCAGGACGGGACGGGACACTCGGTGATTCTTAAACAGGCCAAGCCTTACCTTAAACACCTGGGCAAGGGCGTCGCGCCCCTGCCGGAGGACCGCGTCTGGTCGGAGGTGGATATTAACCTCCTCCGGGAAACTATTGTTCCCCAGTATATTCCCCGGATGCTCCACGTGGACCGGGAAAACTACCTGTACATCGCGGAGGACTGCGGCCGCCTGGGGATCATGCGCTTTGGCCTTTCCCGGGGCAGGCGGTACCCTGAATTTCCCCGGATGATGGGGGAGTTTATGGCCAAATGTAATTTTTATACCTCGGAACTCTACCTGGATCAGGGGGTCCATAAAGAGCTGGGCCGCCGCTTTACCAGCCCCGAAATGAGCAGGATCATGGAGATTATCCTTTTTCTCCGGGAGTCCTTTGTGGAGGATTACAAGGATGAGCCTGAGCCGGGGCATAAAGCCATATCCGATTGTTTTTGGGATAAACGGGAAGCCCGGATAGAGCTTTTGAAGCTCCGGGATGTGTACATGAAAAAGCAGGAGTGCCTTGTCCACGGGGACCTTCATACCTCCAACACGATGATCGCCCCCGGCCCGGGGGGCGATATGAAGATCATCGACATGGAATACACCCACCTGGGGCCCTTCTCCTCCGATTCGGGCTACCTTCTGGGAAATCTGGTCTATACCTACGTTACCTGGTTTTACCATGATGAGTGGAACGGGCCGGAACGGTCCCGGTACCGGGAGGAAATTCTGGGGTATATCGCCGGGGTTCTTTCCGAATACGCCCGGATTTTCCGGGAGTGCTGGGACAGGGATGTGAAGGCCACGTTTCGGCCCTATCCTGAATACCGGGAGGACCTGTTGCGGACCTATCTGCGGGAAACCGCCGGTTTTATGGGGTCCCAGATTTGCGCCCGGACGGGGGCCTTCGCGGAAACCTTTGACTTTGACGTGCTGCCGGACCTGGACAAACGGAACCGGGCCCGGGCTCTGGCCATGACCATCGCCTACGCCCTGATCATGCGGCGGGACGACGCGCAAAGCCCCGGGGATATTACCGGCCTAATCCGCCGCTGCGCGGAAGACTTTCATCGCCGGGTCCCATGACGGAGGGCGGTAAATTACTGGTGGTGGGTCCCGTTTATTCGGGGAAAACCACCCTCTGCCAGTGTTTGGCGGGGATGCCCCAAATGTACGTCAAGACCCATACGGTTCAGCTGGTGGGGGACGCCATAGATACCCCCGGCGAGTACATCGAAAACCGGATACTCCGGCATCGCTTAAAAGTTACCGCCTCCGACGCCCGGCTGGTCCTTTTTTTGCAGGACGCCTCCGCGTTGAGCTTTCACTTCGCCCCCGGTCAGGCCTCCATGTTCGGCGGCCCCGTGGCCGGGGTGGTTACCAAAATTGACCTGGCCGGTGAAAAGGAAGTGGGGCAGGCCAGGGAACTCTTAAACCTGGCGGGGGCCTCGCCTCACTTTGCCGTTTCCCTGCTCACCGGGGAAGGGCTGGAGGGGCTTAAGGCTTTTATCGCCGAAAACCTGGGTTTCGGGACCCGGCTTTCAACAACCGGGCCCCGGGCCCCGGGATAAAAAAATCGTCATTTTCCGTCAAATTGCTCTTGACAGTCCGCGGGGGGCGTGATAGGCTGACATCGCGGATTTCAAAGGAAGTCCGGGGTTTCGCGGCGCGAAGCCCCGGCGTGTTTTCCGGTATACCGAAAAACACGAGGGGTATTCCCGGTTACGGGGAGAACCCCCGCTGTCCCCTCAACTGTAAGGGCGGCGTTGGTCCGGGCCGTAAGGTCCCGGGCGGGACGCCGGTCTCGCCGTGACGGCCACTGTTCCTTCCAAAGGGGGAATGGGAAGGCCGGCGGGAAGAACCCTGAGCCAGGAGACTTTGGTCCGCGGACATTTTGGCTTACGCCGGGGGAGGCGGAAGCCGGAAGACCATCGCCAATGAAGCGCCGGTATCAAGCCCGGGGGGACGACTCTTCCACGATTAAGGCCGCTCGGAACCGCCGGTTGGTGAGCGGCGGCCATTCTTTTTTTCCCTATGGGGGTAGGTTATGTCCGTTGTGAGACGGAACGGTATCGCCTGGAGTTTCGCTTTTCCTCAAACGGCGCGCGGGATCACGCGGAAAACACGCGCCGGGGCGAAACCCCGCGGGGCGCGTCCCAGGACGCGCCCCGCCCCCCTTTTTTACGCGAGGGTCCGGTTTACCACCCCGGTTTTAGGCTTCGCCGAAAACCCCCGCCATGAATGGTTCGCCCTTCGCGCGAACTCCCAAGCGACCCATCCGCGGGGATGTGGATGGGTCGCCC
>JAIRPD010000052.1 GCA_031257195.1 Treponema sp.
ATCGGCGTTGAATTCGCCGGGCTGTTCTCAAGCCTGGGATCGGAAGTAACCATCATCGAAATGATGGACGAAATCGTCCCCTTTATGGACAAAGAGCAGGCCCCCATCCTCCGCCGGGCCATGAAGGGCGTTGACTTTAAGCTGGGCTGCAAGGTCGAGAAAATCGAAGGCGCAACGGTTCATTACACCGCCAAAGACGGCAAGGCCGCAGAGCAGGAGGCGGACCTGGTACTCATGGCGGTAGGCCGCCGTCCGGTGCTCGACACCTGGGGCGCGAAAGCCGCCGGCCTTGACATCAGTCCCAAAGGCGTCGCCACCGATGACCGTATGCGAACCAACATTCCCGGCATTTGGGCCGCGGGCGATGTTACCGGTAAAAGCCTGCTCGCCCATTCAGCCTACCGCATGGCGGAAGTGGCCGTGGCGGACATACTCGCCGGTCTGAACGGGCAGGCCGCCGCGAAAGGCGGCAACCGCTGGAGGAGCAACGCCGTACCCTGGGCGGTATACGGCATCACCGAAGCCGCCGGCGTCGGCATCACCGAACAGGACGCCGCGGCCAAGGGAATCGCCATTCTCAAGGCAAGCATCCCCATGAAAGCGTCGGGCCGTTTCGTTGCGGAAAACACTTTCGCGGGTCCCGGCGCGGTCAAGGTTATCGCGGACGCGAAAGACAGGCGCATACTCGGTATTCACGCCGTGGGCGCGTATTCCCCGGAATTCATCTGGGGCGGCGCGGCCCTCATCGAACAGGAATTCCGCATCGACGAAGTCAAGCAGCTCATCTTCCCCCACCCCACGGTATGCGAACTTATCCGTGACGCGGTGTGGGAGTTGGGATAAATTACATGGTTAGAGACCCTCAAGCCGTAATCGCGCTGGCAAAACAGTACATAAACGATGTCCGCGAAATCGTTATAGAGCCAAACGCTTTTCCCACATCGGAAATCGGCAGCGGCAACCCATTTGTAGACGAGGTTGTAGAGACGGGAATTGAACTGTGAATTGTTATCATCGCCGCGCCGGGCGCAAACTCGCGCGGCTTACAAGGAGTTGCGTGAAAAGGAGTGTTATTGATATGTCTGAACATTTAGTAAAAATAAGGCGAAAATTCTGTTGTTGCCGCCGGCGCGATAATTACAAAAGATATACCCGCTAACAGCATAGCGTATGGCGTGAATCAATTTAAACCTAAAGATACTAATTACGATTCGCTATCCATGCGGACAGATAACGCGAATTTGCGGATGATGAGACATGAAAAGATTCCGAAAGTATTGTTTAGATTAGGGATACCCACCATGATTGGCTTGCTTGTGACTACCCTGTATAATGTAGTCGATACTTATTTTATGAGCGGATTAGGCACAGCCAGATGGCCGCCGCTCGTGTATTGCCTGGGCTTTTGCTTTTTGAATCAACTCCTGCTTTTGTTAGGGATAACAGAGACAATTCCGTCGTACGCGAAAGAATACGGCGTATTTTTTATTGTCAGCCAACTCTTCAGTGTTTTCAAAGTAACCGTTAATCAAACGATTTCATCGGAAGGGGCCGCAAGAGTAACAATGTGAGTTTTGACCAGCGTTTCAAACGCGCTTACCAATACCGCGGCTGGCGGATATAGTGACGCCGCGGTTGCCGCTATGGGTCTGGTTACGCGTATTCTTACGGTGGGGCAAGGGATTGTATTTGGATTTATCCGAGAGTTTCAGTCTGTTGCCGGATTTAATTATGGATCCCGGTTGTATGATCGGGTAAGAGATGCTTTGCGTACCGTCTTGCGATGGACAACGTGTTTTCGCGGGATCCTCGCCGCTTTACTAATTATTTTCGCGTCGCGCGTACTATCGCTTTCAGTACAGACGCGCCGGTATTGAGTACGAGCGGGACTGTTCATGTAAACAAACAGATAAAAGCGAAGGTGAAGCAGTGGGCGGGGGGCCTTGCGGTAGCTTGTCCCTCGAATCGGAACGTTATACGAACTGGCGGCCAAATTTGATCGGAAAATATACAGGAAAAAATTCACTGAAAAAAGTATTGACAAATGAATATAAAACGCGGTAAACTCAAAAATGGATTTTGGATAATAATGAGATATGCCTTCGGCGCGCGTTTGGCGGATTATCGCGCCAAGCGGCTTCGCCGCTCATGATTATGAAATAGCGCGAAAAGGTTATGGAGGAATAAATGGTAAAGAAAATTTACAGTGTTTTATTATTTATAATATTATCATGTTCTCAATCAAAAGATATAATTAAGGCTGAGGAATCCAAACAATCTGACGGCATATTTGACAGAAAAACCGCCAGAACGTTCTCTCCCGATAGAGTTGCGCAAGAACAAATAGAATTAATCATCAAAGCCGCGTTTGCGTCTCCCACGGGCGGGAATCAACGTTCATGTGAATTTATAGTCGTTACCGACAGGAATGTCATGTTAAATTTGAAAAAAGGCAACCCCTATTCCCAAGCATTGGACACCGCGCCGCTTACTATTGTTGTCGCCGTCAATACTAAAACGGCGATATATCCCGAACTTTTGACATTGGAAGCCGGAATAGCGGCGCAAAGTATACTTGCTCAAGCGAGTAAACTTGGTTTCTCGTCCGTTCCAATGAGTATTGCCCCTCAAAGAAATAGGATTCAAGGCGTTTCAGAGGCGTTAAATATTCCCAGCGAAGTTATTCCACAGGTGATGATCTGTATTGGCCAACCGGCAATAGACGCTGTTTCATCGGCAAGTACAAATTATTATGATAAAAATAAAGTACATTATAATAAATATTAAATAATGGCGCGCGGCCCAACGGCGCGTAACAGGATTACGAGCGCCCGCGGGCGCGAAAAACTCCTGGACGGCGCGAGCGGCTTTTATAACAGCCGGAACATTAAACGGCCCTACGGAGGGACGCTTCCGCCGGGGTCGCGGCGCGTGGCGGGTGTCGCCCGCCGGAGGGAGCGGGCTTAAAGCTTAAGCGTTTCCACCATGTAGCGTAAATCAGTGCCGCCGCCGGGGTTTTGTTTACTCATCTCGATAACAAAAACCAGGGCCCCGTTCCGGGGGGCGGCGAATACCCGGCGGATCCGGTAGGAGATTATCCCCGGCCGCTTGATTCCGGCGCTGCCCGCCGTATAGGTTTTTACGCTGCCATCGCCATGACGCCGTTCCAGGCGGATCGAGAAAGAAGATCCCTCCATGCCGGAACCGCCGCTGGTAAGGGTAGCCCTGAAGGAGGCGGCCTTTTCAAAGTCCCGAAATTCAATGGTCTCCGGGCCCGAAAGAATCCCATTTTCCATGGAAACGTAGAGAAGCTGCCCCTGGAGCAGGAAACCCACGCGATACCGGTCCACCAGGGCGGTATTCCGGGCAAGCACCCGGTAAAGGGCACCGGAGCCGTCATGGCCCGCGATTACGGGGCTGTCGTGAACATAAGAAAGCCTGCCGCCGGGGACAAAACTGTTGGAAGAGACATCCACCACGCACAGGTCCGCCCAGGGCCTTAGGGTTCCCGATTGAACCCCGTACTGGCCAAACATATAGGTTCCGCCGTCGGTGGAAAATCCCAGATCGACAAAGATCGCCGTATCCCCCGCCCAAACCGGGCATACCAGAAGAATCAAGACGGCAAGAATCATGAGTTTTCTGTTCATCACGATCTCCTCACTATAGTATCGGTCTATTCAGAACCGCCCTTAACTATTATACTGTAAGTATGACCCTGGCCCAGCGGAACCGGTATTTTAAGGGGGGGATCATCCTTTCTTCCCTTTGCCTCCTCTTCCTTATCGTCCAGATGGGCAAACTCCTTCCCCTCTACCCGGAAGTCTGCGGGAGGGCGATCCAGCGTTCGTCGGGAATTTTCCAGAACCTGGCGGTCCTGTTCCTGAACCCCGCGCCTTTAGCGCCCTTTGTTACCGCCGCCGCCTCGGTGGTTTACGCCCTGGCCGCCTCGGCGCTGGTGTTCTTTTTCTTTGAGAAAACCCAGTCGCCGGAGATCCTGTTTTTTGGCCTCTTTGCCCTGTCCTTTGTCTTTGAGATCCTGCGGCTCATGGTTCCCCTGCGGGAACTTTATCAGTTCCCCGCGGTTTTTTTGATCCCGGGAACGAGGATACTGATCTTCGGCAGATTTTTTGGGGTCCTTTCCCTTTTCGCCTCCAGCGTGTACGCCGCGGGACTGGAAATCCAGAAACATGGCAGCGTGATCATCGCCAGCGTCCTGGCCGTTC
Organism: Treponema sp.; assembly: GCA_031257195.1. Classification (GTDB taxonomy): domain Bacteria; phylum Spirochaetota; class Spirochaetia; order Treponematales; family Breznakiellaceae; genus JAIRPD01. The sequence goes on from JAIRPD010000052.1 coordinate 4,227, forward strand.
TGGTGATTTCCCTCCGCGTCCCCGTAAGCGGTTTGTCCTGGGATTCCAGCCTGACCATGGTTTCCGGCTATTCGGCCATGTTCCGCTTCGCCGAGGACTCGGTAACGGTGATTACCCTGGTCAGCTTTTTGGCGGCGATCCATATCAGGGGAAATGGGGAATACCTGGCCGTAACCCTGGGGGCCCTGCTGGTTTCCCTGGGCCGGGGCCTTCTGATCAACGCCGATAACTGGGTCGCCCTGGGCCTGGGGCTGATCACGCTGACCGCCGGGACCTGGCTTATTACCACCCGGCTCCACCAGGTGTACCTGTGGCTGTGAGGCCGCTTTTCCCCGTTGTTGTTGACAACGGGAGTGTCCTTCCCGAACCGCCTCACGGCTTTTTCCAGGATTGCTTTGACGTTCCGGCTTAAGCGGTTTTACCGCGAAAAGAACACCGCCGCCCCCACCGTCAGGGGGATGATAATATTGTCCCAATCCCGGACAGGAAGAAGTTCCGTGACGGCGGCGGCGATGGCGGCGATCAGGGCGGTCCGCCAACTCCCGGAAGCCAACCGGGCGCTTAGCAGGGCGCCCAAAAAGCAGGCCAGGGAGCCCTCCAGGCTTTTCCCCCACAAGCACGGGGGCCGGATCCGGCCAATGAATTTTCCCGCCAGGCTCGCCGTGCCGTCCCCAAAAGCCAGGGCGTACACGGCGACAGCCGCCACATCGGGGGGGAAGATCAGCAGGGACAGAAAAGCCCCCGCCCCCAAGGTAACCGGCCCCAGGACGAAGCGCCCCCTGTCCCGCCGCCGGGAAGCGAAAACCGTCAAGGTGGAGATGAGGGGAACAGCCAGCCCCCTCCGCCGGAGGGCCTCCATTACGGCGTAGGCCAGGGTTCCCCCCGCCAGCAGGGCGAGGGTAAAGGTCCGGTTAAGGCCCGCCAAAACCGGCGCCAGCCCGATGAGAAAATGCAGGGCCTTCCTGACCACCTCGGTCCGCCGCCGGTCGGGTATGGGGGGGGGCGCGTCGCTGGGTTCGGCGGAAAGTACCGGTTCCATGGAAACAGTATGGCACACTTGGGGACGATGGGGTAGAGCCGCGGGGACGCTGTCCGGGGTTCCGGGCCGGATTGCCGGAGAGGCCCCGGGCCTGTTTTTTTACCGCGGGGCGCTTGACATTTTACCGGCTTTATGGTATATCAACAGAAGCGCGTTTAGCGGGCCGTGCGGAAACTTTGGTTTCCGGGCGGTTTCCGTTAACAGCCCGTGAAACACGGGGTATTTCGCGGGACCTGTTCATAATCAGCCGGGCTGTTGAACGGGTCCATCGATCCGCGGGATGGAAGTTTTTGGGCGATTAACTCAGTGGCGAGAGTGCTACCTTCACACGGTAGAAGTCACTGGTTCAAATCCAGTATCGCCCAAAAACTTCCTTGCCGGATCAACATCAAATCAACGCCGGTGATAAAATGAGCCCTGGTTTTCGGTCTTTCGCGGTTTTTCGTCTTTTCTTTTCGCCGGCGCTTTTCCTGTGTTTGATCTTGTCCTGCCGCGGCCACCGGGAACCGGACGCGAACGCCGGCCAGAGGGCGGCGGATCCGGCCAGTCCGGCGGAAACGGAGGCCGGACAGGCGATCGCCGAAGCGGCGGCCGTCATGGAAAAAGGGGAGGAACCGCCGGACGGATGGGGGGCCGGAAAAACGGGGGATTCTCCGGTAAAGGCGGAACCCGCCGCCGCCGGGCCTTCGGGGCAGAGGACGGCCGCTTCCCCAGCCGGGGCGGGGCAAAACAGCCGGGAGGCGTCCTTCCGGGGGGAATTAACCGCCCTGAACAGTATCCGCCCCCCCTCCGGCCGGGGCGTGGCGGCGGGGGAACTCAACCCGGTAAACTACCAAACCGTGAACCCCGCGGTACTACTCCAGATGGGCATGGAGCCCTATCAGGTTTCCTTTATCATGGGGGAGCGCTACCTCAACGGGGGCAGTTACGACCGGGCGCTGGTGGAGTACAACAAGGCCATAAAACTAAAGGCCAATTACGCCGAGGCCCTTTTTTCCCGGGGCAGGGCCTATCAGCTTAAGGGCGATTTTGCCCGCGCCCTGGAGGATTATTCCAGAACAATCGGCCTGAAGAGGGACAGCCCCGCGGCGTTCAACCACCGGGGGTATATTTACGCCCAACGGGGGGATCACCCCACGGCGATTGGGGATTATACCCAGGCCCTGGCCCTTAAGCGGGATTACGGCGACGCCCTCTACAACCGGGGTTATTCCTACCGCCTGCTGGGCCAGTACGACAAAGCGATTGAGGATTTTACCCGGCTCCTCCAGCTGGAACCGAAGAACCCCGCGGCGTACAACCAGCGGGGAACCGCCTGGTACTACAAAGAAAACGACGACCGGGCAATTCGGGACTTTTCCGAGGCGATCCGGCTTAAGAACGATTACGCCCTGGCCTGGCACAACCGGGGAACGGCCTACCGCATGTCGGGAAATACCACCCGGGCGGAGGCGGACTTCGCGGAGGCCCGGCGGCTGGGCTACCGCTAGACACGCCGGAAACCGGGCCCGTGACGATCAAAAAATACCTATAAAATACCCATAAAGGGCTTGACCTCTTTTATATATTTATGGCGGAATTTATCCGCATGGGAAAAAGCTCCCGGGATATCGCCGAAGCGCTGGACATCGCCAGGAAAACCGTGTGGAAAACCACCGGAACAGCCTCCGGGACAAGCTTGGCCTGAAAAACAGCAGCGTGAATCTCCGTTCCTATCTGTTGAACCCGGCTCCTTAAGCGGAATACCGTCTTCGGTTACTCCCCTGTCGTTTCCGGGCCACCGTCCCCGGCGGGCCATTTATCCAGCCGGGTTTTAACCCCCAGGGTAAGGGAGATTCCCGGCATATAGTAACCGGCGAAGGACTCGTACCGGGCGTTGAGGATATTCCTGAGGGAGGCGAACAGGGTGAGTCCTTTCCCGACGCGCTGGTTCGCCGTGGCGTGGACGATGAGGTGGGGGTCCAGGGGCATCTGGTTCAGGGTATCCGCGTAACGGGTCGTCTCGTAATGGGCCGAGAGGAGGAGGGAGCCCGTTTTCCACCCCAGGTCCAGGGTACAGCCCAGGATGTGGGTAGGCGCGTAGGGGATCCGGAAACTATCGGCGAATCCCAGGTCCCCGTTAAGGAGCCAGCTCATCTGGAACTGATAGCTGGGGGCGGCTTTAAGCGTCCCCCGCCCGGCCCGCCCCAGGGCCAGGGTAAGGGAGGGCCGGACGTCGAAACCGGCGAGCCAGGCGGTCCCCACGTTCTCCGGCGACCACCGTCCCCCCCGGCTTTTCACCCAGTGAATCGAGTCCCGGGTATACTGCCCCCAGCCGGTGGCGGTCACGCCGAGCGCCCTCACGACCGAGGACCCCTCCAGGGCCGCGAGCCTCGACAGGGGCAGTTCCGCGGTCAGGTCGAACCCCCAGCCGTCCTCGGGACGGAGGTTCGGGTTCCCCGCGAAGGCGCCGTCATGGCTCCGGTAGTAAAGGTCGTCAAAATCGGGAAACTTGAAACCCCGGAAATAATTGTTCTTGAGGACCAGCCACTCCAGGGCCGCCCAGCGGAACCCGATCTTGGGGACGGGAACCGCCCGGCGGGTGTCGGTTACCCCCTTCACCGAGACCGCGAGGGTAAGGTTCTTGACCGGCGTGTACTCCCCGGTCAGGTACAGGCCCCCCTGGTTTCCCGTCTTGACGGGGTCGGTCTCCGTGGGGCTGTCCGCGTCCACGTGGAGGAAACGCCAGTCCCAGCCCGCCCGCAGGGTAAGGCCGTCCCGGGCGAACCAGTTCCAGCGGTTGAGGGCGTTAACGTAGTGGTCCCGGCTGGAAATATCCACCCCGTAGACCGCCCGGGTAAACTGGTAACTCACACTCGCCTCCGTCCCGAACCGGTCGCCGAACAGGAGGGGGGCGTTGAGCTGGAGGCTTTCGGTCAGCTGGAAATCCGTTGCCCGGGCCTTCCCGGTGGAGTTCATGGTGATGGGAAAGTTCCGGCCGGCGTGGTAGAGCCTGGTGTCGGAGAGGAACGTGGACGTCTCCCCCAGGTCCCACACCAGGGAGGCGTTCCCGCCCCCGTCCAGCGCCTCGTTACTCTCCTTGCGCCGGGCGAAACCGTAGTCGTCCGCGTACAGGTAGTGGTTCCCCGCCCGGTTGCCGAACAGACTCCCCCGCCAGGAAAACCGTTCCGCCCCGTATCCGGCGTTGACGCTGAGGCTTTGGGTGTCCACAAGGTCGACGAATTCCGGCCCCCCCGCCGCCCCCCCGGCGCGGCGGCGGTTGTATCGCCCCGGCAGGTAGCCCGTGTTGGAGACCGCGGCCCCCAGGTGGAGGCCCCGGCCCTGTTTCTTCACCGTGATAATGTTGATGACCCCCCCTAAGGCGCCGGAAACGTTGTAGCGGGTGTCCGAGCCGCCGTAGATCACCTCCACCCGCTCCACGTTGGTCATGTCGATTTGGCTCACGTCGAACTCCCCCGAGCGGGGGGAGTTGGCGGGAACCCCGTCGATAAGGATGGCGATCCGCTCGGTGTCGAACCCCCGGAGGGACAGGTCCGCTTGGTTGCCGTAGGCCCCGGTCCGGGTAACGCTCATGTCCAGTTCCTCCTCCAAAAGGGTGGAGAGGTCCCGGGGGTTCCTCCGCTCGATCTCCTCCCGGGTGATGACCCGGATCTGCCCGGTGGTCTTCGGGGCGGGGGTGATGGTAACGCCCCGCTCGTCCTCCCCGAAGTCCCGGTAGTCGTCAAACTCCCCGCCGCCCCCCTGGGCGGGACAGGGAACCAAGGGCGCCGCCAGAAGCGCCGCCGCCAAAACGGCCGCCGCCGCGCGGGGTGTTCGCGCCATCCTACCGTTCCCGGTCCTGGGGGATCACCACCCCCCAACTGATATACTCCGCCTCGTTTTCCACGCCGTTGGCCCGGACGGCCTCGTCCAGCGTTCCCTTCTCGGTGTAGTAGGGCTTTCCGGCGTAGAGGGCGGCCAGATCCACGGCGTTGGCTATCTGGACGATGTCCCGGCCCAGGACCCGGTAGTACACGCCGAAGAAGGGCCGCCTCCCCCCCGCCGCCTCGGGATACCGCCCGAGCCAGCCGGGGACGCAGCCCTCCAAATACTCGATGATAATCGCCCCCCGATCCTTGTCCCCGTTAAAGACGTTCACCGCCCGGACCACCCCCAGGTAGCGGGTGGGAAGGTAGTCGAAACCGCCGCCGCCCGCGCCGTCGCCGGTCTGGCCGTAGACCGTGTCGTCGTAGAGGAGGAGGTAGCCGCCCGCCGGGGGCGCGTCCTGGGTTACGCACGTCCGGGGGGAGGCGGCGTTAAAAGCGGGAAAAAGGACCGACGCCTTGGCCCGGCCCCAGGAGTCGAAATCGCCCCACTCCCCGGCGCGGTAGCCGTCCAGCCTGCCTATCCCGGCGTAGTGGGAATACCACACCCCGGAAAGAAAGGCCAGGCGCTCCTCAAACTCCGGATCCCCGGGATAGTACGTTTCCGTCAGGTCCGCCCCGCCCAGCTTGCCGTAGCCGTACATACCGCAGCCGGACAGAGCGAGCGCCATGAACAGAACGACCGGCGGCGAAAGGGCCGCGATTCTTTTAAACCCCATGATTATCACGCTTACTCCTCAACGGTTAAACTCGCGCGGGGACGGGGGGCGAAAAACGCCCCGCCGCCCCGCTTACTCCCACCGCAGGCGCGGATAGCCGCCAGTCATCCGCCAGATGGCGGCGAAATCCCAGCCCAGGCCCGCGTAAAACGCCTCATCCGGCATCGCCCCGCGGTCCGCCCCGTCGCGGCCCGCGGCGGTTTTGTCCCCCGCCCCGCCGGAGCCGTTTCCCAAAACCATACCGCTAAAGGCGTGGTTGTTCGTACGGGTCATCGCGCCTTCCGTACCGTCCCCGGCGACGCGGTACACGGCGAAAATCGCCCCGGCCCCATTGTCCACGCCCCCCACCCGCGGGTTAAGGGCGACACAGTTTTCAACGAGATTCCCCGCGCCGTTGCCGGCGTTGTAGTACATCGACCCGGCGATCCCTGTGGGGTATCACCAAAAATAGGATTTCAAAAATCTACTGAGACATCGACGTAAATCTTTATACTATAAAGAATTAGCGCGAAGAAAGCCCGCGAAAAAGCCGAAAAAGAAAAAGCGAAAAAATGGGAAAAATCCACGAAAATTACGAGAAAACCGAGAATTCCGGCTTGGGCGTTAAAACCATTTTAAATGGCTTAAAACGGCCATAAAACCGAAATTTATTGCCAAAATCCGCAAAATAGAAATAAAAATGCGGGCAATCGCCTTGAGGCGAAGCGACACCAATGCCCCAAAGGTCGGAACTGAAAATGTGGTTTTCCAAAAGGTAGGAACTAATCATGTAATTCTATATAATACAAAGATTTAGCATATCGCTGAATAGGAAAGGTAGGAACTATTATCGGTTCCGACCTTTAGGGCAAAAATCGCCGCAAAGTAGTTCCCACCTTCGGCTTCCTATACCAAAATGTGGAATGTCTGATAGGGAGAAGAATACGGACGGTCAGCTTAAAATTTCCTGTATGTTTTTTGTAAGTTTTGAAATATTTTTTGCGGACTTTAACTTATTCAGTACTGATACAGACTCCGTATTTTCCAAAAATAAGATGTCTGCTGCTTCACCAAGCGTTACACCTGAACCGAAGTCCGCTCTCTGCATTTTTTCCGCTAGGCTCATATTGTCATATTTCTCTGATGCTTCATTCATTTTCCGGGCCAACAACTCAAAATCTTGCGCTATCTCGTCAGTAAAGTTTTTTACAAGAGATGTAAGTTCCGGCAGTTTATCTAACTTACCCATTTTCTTTAATGCCCGGTACGGATAATGATTTCCATCAATGCCTACGCAGAATTCACGATTGAGTACACCGGACATATTCTCTTTTGTATCTGACAAGGCGTACCCAAGAGTGCCAAAATAGCCTTTTTCTACCCAGCATTTAAAAAAATCGGCATAATTACCCGCACTAAATTGAGTATAAAGATTACGGTTAGCTTTATCGCTTTTATCA
>JAIRPD010000101.1 GCA_031257195.1 Treponema sp.
GATGTTGTCCCGCCGGGACTTGGCGAAACCGTACACAAAGAAGGTCTTGTCTCCCCGCCTGAAAAACACGACGCTCCGAAAGCCGCCGCGCTTGCCCTCCCCCTCGCGGGGGATACGCTTTTTGTACACATCGCCGCCGTAGTTTGTCTCCACCAGGCCGGCCTCGATTTCTTTCACCGCTTTCCAAAGGTCGTCATCGGTTATCCCCGCTTTTTCGGCGAATTTGGCGAACCATTTGTACTTGAAGACCCGCACTATCAAAGAATAACGCCGCCGGGGGTAAAAGACAAGAAGAAAAACCAGGGTAGGGCGTAGGGCGGGCTCACCCCGCCGGGCCCGGGGACCTAGAGCGAGGGAGCGCCCCGGGGTTTCCGCCGCCGCCGGGACCCCCGGCGGCTTCCGGAGGAGGCCTCTTCCCCGGCGTTGTCCCGGGGGGAGGGCCGGGGCGGGGCTTCCCGGGGCGCTCCCTCCCCGCGCCGCCGCCCCCGGTCCCGGTCAAAGAGGCGAGCCTTCGCAATGTCTACGCCGTGTTCGGCGAAGATCAGCTTTACCGCCTGCTCCAGCTCCAGCCGGGGGGGGTTCATGGGAAGCAGGAAACGCCGCACATCGGAAAACACCCCCCGGTAATCCTCCCGGGTTTTCAGCGCCCCCCAGGGGGCCGCGAGGTTCAGGTAGTCCCGGATCAGGGCGGCCAGGGCCTTTCCCTCTTCCGGGGGCGGTTCCCCCGCGGCCCGGGGGCCGGGGCCGGCGGCGTCCGCCCCGCTTCCAAAGCCGGCCAGGTAGGTCCGCCGGAAGGCGGGGCTGCTCTTCATCAGGGCGGAAGCTTCCGCCTGGAGGTACACGTACAGCCCCGCTTCCTCCAGGTCCGCCACGATCCTCCCCGCCCGGGGGGCGCGGATGATCTTGGAAAGTTCCTCCGTAAGCCGGTACGGGGAAACCTGGGCCAGCAGGGGGGCCTCGTTCTTGATCCGCCGCTTGAAGAGCCAGGGGATGCTAAAGCCCGTGGCCGCGGCGTACTTTACCGCCCGGATCATCCGTACCGGATCGTCCTGAAAGATCAGCTCCGGGGGAATGATGGGCCGGACCCGCTTTCGCTTGATGTCCCCCATGCCGTCCACATAGTCCACCACCACCTGCTTGCCGGGATCGTAAAACAGGGCGTTGAAGGAAAAATCCCGGCGCAGCACGTCCTCTTCTATGGTGCCGTAGGTGTTGCCGGTGTGGCCGTCCTTGAGGGAACGGAAGGTGGAAACCTCGAATATCTTGGGGCCAAAGAACACATGGACCAGCCGAAACCGTTTGCCGATAACCCGGGAGTTGCGGAAGATCCGCTTGATCTTGGCCGGGGTGGCCTCGGTAACAATGTCAAAATCCTTGGGCCGCTTTCCCAGGATCAGGTCCCGCACCGCCCCGCCCACGATGTAGCTGTCAAAGCCGTTGGCCCGAAGCCGGCTGGTGATAAACACCGCGTCGCTGTCCACGTCGTTAAAGTTGATCCGGTGCTCGTCCCGGGTGTAAACCACGGCCTTTTTTTTGAGTCTTCCGTCCTGTTCTTTTCCGTAACGGATTCGCACAATGTACTCCGGGCGGCGGCGTTAGGTTAGATGACGATCCAGCCAGGCAAGAAGGTTCCCGATCACCTCTTCCCGGTTGATCTCGTTCAGCGGCTCGTGGCGGGCGCCGGGGTAAATCGCCAGTTCCAGGTCCTCCACACCGTTGGCCCGGTACGCGTCCACCAGCCTGGCGGGGCTCTTTCCCATCTCCCCCACCGGGTCGTCACCGCCGCAGACCACGTACACCGGAAGCTGCCGGGGAATCCTCCGTATCGCTTCCCGCCGGTGGATCGCCGCCAGCCCCCTTATCATATCACGGTAGAAGCCGGAGGAACAGGGCCGTCCGCAGAGGGGATCGGCGGCGAAGGCGTCTACCGCTTTTTCGTCCCGGGAAAGCCAGTCCGAGGGAGTCCGGTTCGGCCTAAAGGGCCGGTTGTAGGCCCCCATGGAAAGAACGCACGCGATCTTCGAGAACCGCCGGGGGCCTTTAAGGGCCGCCACCGCCGCCAGGAAGGGCGCGCCCAGGGCGATTTCTACGCCCCCCGGCCCCCGGGTACCGGAAAGGACGCAGCCCCGGAGGGGCGGAAAGCCCTTTCCGCCGCCGGCCCCCGGCTCCGCCCCGGCATAGCGCTCAATGTAGGCTTGAACCAAAAAGGAGCCCCAGGAATGGCCCAGGATAAAAAAGGGCGGCGCCCCGGAGAACCCGCTTTGGCCGCCGCCGTCCTGGCCGCCGGCGGCGATGTGCCGGGAGAGGACCCCCAGGTCCGCCACCACCCGGAAAAAGCCGTCCCGGTCGGCGGTGTGCCCCGGCAGCCCTCCCTTGTCCGGGCCGTTTACCGAGGGGTCCGCCGTTTGCCCATGGCCCCGCATATCCGCCGCCCAGACCTCAAAGCCCCGGGCGCAGAGATCCTCCCCCAAAGACCGGTACCGGAGGGAATGTTCCGACATCCCGTGAACCAAATGAATCAGCGCCCGGGGCCGCCCGCTCCCCGGCTCCCCCGGGGTCCAGCGCCGAACAAACAGCTTCGCCCCGTCATCGGATTCGACCCAGCCAGTAGTTTCAACCATGAGACCTATTATGCTATAGTCCTTTTACCCGCGCAAGCCGTTGAGCAAGGAGGCGTTATGGCCGTTGGCGACATCGTTTCCGCCCTGGTGGAAAAACTCGTCCCCGGCGGGGAGGGACTGGCCGTCCCCGCCGGGCGGGAAACGGAGGGCAAAAAACTCTTTATCCCCCTCAGCGCCCCCGGAGACCGGCTGAGGGTCCGGATCACGGAAGAACACGGAACCTGGGCCCGGGGGGAAATCGAGGGCCTGGAAGAACCTTCCCCCCGGCGCGTCCCGCCCCGGTGCCCCCTCTACGGGGTCTGCGGGGGCTGCTCTCTCCAGCACCTTTCCTACGAGGCCCAGCTTGAGGCCAAGGCGGCTATCCTGGAGGAAACCCTCCGCCGGGGGCCCCCGGGGGAAACGCCGGAAGAGGTTCCGCCGGTTACCCTGGCCCCCTCCGCGCCCTGGGAGTACCGGAACAGGGTTTCCCTCCACGCCTTGCGGGTAAACCGGGGGCCCCGGGCGGGGTTCAAGGCCCGGCGGGACGGGAGGGTTATCCCCCTGGAAGACTGCCCTGCGGCCGATCCGGGGATTCGCGCCGTCCTGGGGGGAATCCGCCCGCCCCCGGGCAAGGACCGGTTTACCCTCTACAGCCGGGGCGGGCTCCTCCTGGCCGAGGAGGGGACGGAGACGGGCCGCCCCGGTGGGGAAACGCCTCCGGCCCCCGGCCGGCGGGGAACGATCACCCTCCTGAACCGGGAGATTACCCTGGACGCGGGGTATTTTTTTCAGAGCAACGCGGGGGCGCTCCAGGACCTGATCCGGCGGGTCCGGGAAAACCTTCAGGCCCTCCCGGCCTCGGGCGGGGCGGGGGGGCCGTCCCGAATGGCGGACCTCTACGCCGGGGTGGGAACCTTTTCTCTCTTTTTGGGGGACCTCTTTCCCGGCGGGGCGGACCTGGTGGAGGCGGACCCCGGGGCCCTCTCCCTGGCCCGGGAAAACACGCGCCGCGCCGCCGCCCTGGGGGGAGCCGTTCCGGGGGAGCGGTTCCGCTTCTTCCCCCTCACCGGCGATCGGTGGATTCGGCGGGGAAATCTGGGGGCCTACGACTGCGTGGTGGTGGACCCGCCCCGGCAGGGCCTTTCCCCCGGCCTGGTCCGGGGGCTTTGCGAAGGGAGGCCGCCGGCGCTGGTCTATGTGTCCTGCGAGCCCACCTCCTTCGCCCGGGACTACCGGCTTCTGCGGGGGAGCTACGCCCTCAAGAAGCTCCTGGCCTTTGACTTTTACCCCCAGACGGCCCACATAGAGTGCCTTGGGATATTCCACCGGCGGAAGGGGGGATAGCCCCCCGCCCTGCGGTCAAGGCCCGGCGGCGCTTTGCCCTAGGCCAGCTTCCAAACGCCGAAACTCTGCGGGCCCAGGGTACATTCGTCGCCGGTGGCGGAACAGTCCCCGATGGCGTAGAGGGGGCTTCCCGCTGCCGGGGCGGGGGCCTTCGCGGTTTCGCCGGAAGGGTTGACGGCGGCCAGCAGGGAGCCCCGCCGGTACACAAAGGGTACCTTGCCGCTTTCGGCGTAGACCACGCTGAAGTTGGGGGCCCCGCCCAGGTCTTTCTCCCTCCGCCGCAGGGCAAGGAGGCCCCTGACCGTGTTCAAAAGCGACGCCGGGTCTTTTTC
>JAIRPD010000003.1 GCA_031257195.1 Treponema sp.
AGCAAAATGCGGAATCATTTTGGAGCATAGTTGCCACGGAATTGCGGCGGGAACCGAGAGAAATCCAGACAATCTGGCAAGATGGAACAAGGGGACTTTGGTTCTCCGCAACACTCGAATATGGCGTACTCGTGATTGATAACGCCGCAGTCAACAGGCCGCCGACCAGACTTACCACGCCGCGATCAATCGGACGTGAGGAATTTAAAAGGATATATCCGTACTACGAACCGTGGCTGGCAGGCGAGTATCCCCGGCATGAAATCCGCGACAGGCTGGGGAAGAATTCTTCCTACATTTTGGGAGTTATCCATTACTTTAAAAACCGGACGAGCAAGGCAAAAGTAACCTGCATTGTGTAACAAACCCGCCCGTGTGGGATGGGCTAATTTGACCCTGAACTCGACTTGGAGACGGGGTATATGGGCGGCGGCCTCTAAACGTGGAGGGAGAAAAATATGAATATGAAAAAAACGTTTTTGATTGGAATGACCGCCCTGCTCATGTTGGCGGGGTGCGCAAGAAATGGGCAAGAAGAAGAAATTTTGGTACCCGAAGTGAATCTGTTGTTGTCATATTCGCTTTCAAATAATCTTTCAGAGATTGAACGGGCAATTACAGCACGGACAGGTCTTAAAATCGCGCTGGATAATATTCCATGGTCTTTAAATACCGATCTTTCCGCAAGCGTCAAAGATTTGATGAATAAACACAACGTCAATTATTCCATGACAATATTTAATGGAGATGGAGAGAGACTTATCCTTGTTAACAGGCGGGTGGGAAACATATGGTATATATGGCAAGAAAAACTAAAGCCGGGCGGGCTATAAACGCAAAAGGAGAAACATAAAATGAACTTTGAGGATCGTGTAAAAAAGGCGGTACAAGAAATGATGCTGCTTGGTTATAATCCAAAGGCATTTATGAGCATGACTTTTAAATATGGAACAGTTGACGCGGTAAAACTGCTTATTAACAGTTCAAAAGTGACGGAGGGATTTGAAAAACTATGGGAACTAAGAAGGCTTGATTTATCGATGGAAAACATAATCCAGGAAGCCGAATGGAAAGATTTATTCAGTGATGATGACAGAGAAAAAGCAAAAAAGCGTTTGTTGGAATACGGATTTGAAGTGAAGAAATAAAGTCCTCCATCTTTTTATGATGGAGGGGAAAGACCCGTGAAAGGAGAAAGAGAATGAAAAGGCTGCTGGGGACCTTTGTGTTCGCGCTGATTCCGGCGATGGGGATTACGTGGTGGTAAAGCAATTGAAATATGAGGGAGTAAGTTATGTACAGAGCATATCGCAAGATGAGTATATCAAATGAATAAAAATTATATTAGGCTTATTGGCGGGCGAAGATTCCGTCTGCAAAGGAGAATCGCGGCCGGGCTTGACGGCGGCGGCGGGAGTGTCGGCCGCGACTGGGCAGTGGTGAACCTCGTGGAAGGCGCGGCGCCCTGGTAACAGTACCGCCGGAGGAGCGGTCTCGTCCTTGCCCAGGAGGGCAAAACGCGCTATGCTCTACCCATGAGCGCGCTGACCCCCGTTTTTGTCTCCCTCAAAAAGGCCCAGGAACAGCTTGCCCCGCGGAACCGGGCGGAAAAAGACGCCGCCCTGCGAGGGGCGGCGGCGGCCATAGACCAGGACCGCGGGGCGATCCTCGCCGCCAATGGGGCGGATGTACGCAGGGCCCGGGCCGGGGGGATGAAAGAAGCGCTGATAGACAGACTGCTCTTGAACAATGAGCGGATCGACTCGATCATCGCCGGCATAGAGGCGGTGATCCGGCTGGAGGACCCCATTGGCCGGGTCCAGGCCGGCTGGACTACCCCGGGGGGGCTCTTTATCGAGCGGATCACCGTTCCCCTGGGGGTGGCGGCGATCATCTACGAGTCCCGGCCCAACGTAACCGTCGACGCGGCGAGCCTGGCCTATAAAGCGGGCTGCGCGATCCTCCTCCGGGGGTCCTCGGCGGCGCGGGAATCAAACCGGGCCCTGGCGGCCTCCTTCCAGGCGGGACTTCAGGCGGGGGGCGGGATCGCCGGTGCGGCGGCCCTGTCCGGCGCCGGGGCCCTGGAAGGCCCGGAAAACCACGACGACGTGGAGGAGATCCTGGGCGCCCGGGGTTATATCGACCTGGTTCTTCCCCGGGGGGGCCGGGAGCTGATCCGCCGGGTGGTGGAAAACGCCCGGGTTCCGGTGATCGAGACCGGGGAAGGAAACTGCCACATCTATGTGGAAGAAAGCGCCGACATGAAGGCGGCGGCGGCCATCATTGAAAACGCCAAACTCCAGAAACCGGGGGCCTGCAACGCCGTGGAAACGCTCCTGGTCCGCCGCCCGGCCCTGGCCGCCCTCATGCCCGGCCTGGCCGCCCGGCTTGCCGGAAAGGTGGAACTTCGCTGCGACGGGGCCGCGAAAGCGGCGGCCCTGGGGCTGAAAAACCGCCCCGGAACGGGGGAAGCGGCGTCCCCGTATACCGGCCTGGTGATCAAGGACGCGGTGGAAGAAGACTGGGAAACCGAATACCTGGACCGCGTCCTGGCGGTTAAAACCGTGGATTCCCTGGACGAGGCGGTGGAGCATATCAACCGTTACGGCACCGGCCACTCGGAGGCGATCCTGACGGAGGATCTCGCGGCCTCCCGGGAATTCCGCCGCCGGGTAGACGCCGCCTGTGTCTATGTCAACGCCTCAACCCGTTTTACCGACGGGGGTGAATTCGGCTTTGGCGCCGAACTAGGGATCAGCACTCAAAAGGTTCACGCCCGGGGTCCCCTGGGCCTGGAAACCCTGACCACGATTAAGTATCACATCAGCGGCCGGGGACATATCCGGGATTAACCCCGGTGAATAAAACAAAGCCAGGAGGCGGCGTATGATACGGTCCGTGCGGGGCGATGACGCCAAGGACATCTGCGTAATCTACAATCACTACGTAAAAGAAACGGTAATCACCTTTGAGGAGATGCCCGTGGCGATCAAGGAAATGGCCGCCCGGATTGGGACAATCAGCGCCAAGTATCCCTGGCTGGTGTGGGAGGACGAGATCCTGGGGGTTACGGCCTACGCCTACGCCAACACCTGGCGGGATCGCTACGCCTACCGGTACGCGGCGGAACTTTCCCTCTACGTAAAAAACGGCCTGGAAGGAAAAGGCCTGGGCTCCCGGCTGATGACCGCCCTGATCGAGACGATGAGGAAAAAGGGCTTTCACACCCTGGTATCGGGAATAACCCTGCCCAACGAACGAAGCACAGCCCTGCACGAGAAATTCGGCTTTACAAAAACCGCCCAGTTTAACGAGATTGGCTTTAAGCAGGACCGCTGGCTGGACGTGGGCTACTGGGAACTGGTGCTGTAGGACACTCCGGTACCATGGAACCCCCCGGGATGGACTTTTTCCGCCTTTCCCTGCGATCTTCCCTCTACTACCGGCGCCTGGATCCCCCGCTCTGGCGGCCCTTTGATCCCGCCGCCGCCGGTTCCCGGGAAGAAACCCTGTTTTGTTTCGCCCTGGATCCCGCCCAGGCCCGGCGGATCGACCCGGAACCGGAAGCCTGCCTGGGTTCCCTGGGGGCCGCCGGAACGGCCCTCCCCGGCGGCGGGCCGGACACCGCCGGCGCCCTGGAACTGCCGGCGGGGCTCTACTACTTTACCCAGGTCCGGGAATGGCTTGATCGCGCGGGGTGCGCCGCGATGGCGGAGGAACTGCAGAAGGAGGGGCTCTGGGAACGGCGCGGCCTGGGGGCCCGGCTGTACCTGCGCCGGCTCTTTGAGGACGGCGCCCCGGTAACCCAGTTTTTGCGGCCCCTGGAAAACGAAGGCCCGGGGCCTTAGGTTTCTTTCCCGGCCCCCGGGCCGGAGACCGGGGCCTTCCCGTTCCGCCCGGAGGCGCGCGGCGGGCGGCTCCCCCCGGTCTGTGGACCATCACCCCGCCCCGGCGGGGCTTCACCGGCGGTCCCCGGGGCGGCCCCCCGGCCCCGCGGGGCTTACCCCAGGGACCGCGGGTTAAAACCTGCGTACCGCGGGTTATAACCTGCATAGCGCGGGTTATAACCTGTAGACCGCGGGTTATAACCTGCATACCTCAGGTTATAACCTGTATGTCGCGGGTTATAACCTGTGGAGCGCGGGTTATAACCTGCGTACTGCGGGTTAAAACCTGTGAAGCGCAGGTTAAAACCTGTGAAGCGCGGGTTACGCCGTACGCTTGACAAGGTACGCCCCGGAGGGTACGCTCATTCCCATAATATGTCTTGGGGGAGCGATGAATACCATCACGGGGGATAAACACCTTTTAAACCTTGGCTGCGGGCGGCGGTATCACGGGGACTGGACGAATGTTGATTTCCATTCCACCGGGAAAGGCGTGATCGCCCATAATTTGCTCAAGGGGATTCCCTTTAAGGACAACACGTTTGACATGGTCTATCATTCGCATATCATTGAGCATTTCCCAAAAGAAGAGGCCCCAAAGTTTTTGGGGGAATGCTATAGGGTGCTTAAACAGAACGGAATACTGCGGGTCGCGTTTCCTGATTTAGAACAGATGGTGTCTCATTATACCCGATTGTTGAGGGAACTGAAAAACGGCGATACGCGCCATGAAGCGGATTATGATTGGATCATGCTGGAGTTGTATGACCAAACCGTACGGAACGTTTCCGGCGGTGAAATGTTTCGCTACTTTGTCCGTGAATCCATACCCAATGAATCATTTGTCCTGGAACGCTGCGGGGTTGAGGCGAAAAACCTTATCGCGGCGGGAAAAAAGCGATTTAGTGAAACGCTCGCGCGGGGGAGGGGGGGGGACAAAGGCGTACGCGAAATGGTAAAACGCCTTAAAAGGAAACTGTCGCGGCCGGCGGCGGCTCTACTGGGCGGGGATTCCCTGGCGGCGCGGATAGGGAAATTCAGGCTGGGCGGGGAAATTCATCAATGGATGTATGACTCTTTTAGTTTGGGCCGCCTGCTGGGAATGACGGGGTTTAAACAGATTATGGTCCGGGACCCCTTTACCAGCTGCCTGAAGGGCTGGAAGGAATATAACCTGGATACCGAACCTGATGGGACCGTATACAAACCGGAGTCGGCTTATATCGAGGCGATAAAATAAGCCTCCCCCCGGGAACACCGTGAACGCGCGCTTCGAGGGTGAGGTTCGAGGTCGCGCGGTTCGCGGTTGACATGGGCCCGCGGGGCCGCGTACTATAAGGGGCGGCGGGCGGGGCCGCCGCGGCGGTTTTGGGTGAGCCTGTGAACGCGCGAATGAAGGCGGAGGAGGGGGAGGAAAGGTGACGGCGCGAAGGGAAGGGTCCGGCGGACCCGGGGGCGGCGGGTGAGTCCCTTCTGGAACAGGAGAACCGCGGGTCTTTCTCCGTATATCCCCGGCGAACAGCCCCGGGACCGGCGTTTTATCAAGCTTAATACCAACGAGAATCCCTACCCTCCCTCGCCCAGGGTTATCGAGGCCCTGGAACGGGTCCTGGCCGGGGATTCCGGCGGTCCCCGGGGGGGCGACCTGCGGCTCTACCCCGACCCCCTCTGCGGGGAGTTCCGGGAGGCCGCCGCCGCCGCCTTTGGGGTAAAGCCGGAACAGGTATTCCCCGGTAACGGTTCAGACGAGGTCCTGGGTTTTGCCTTTGGGGCTTTTTTTGAATCCGAGCCGGTCCTCTTTCCCGACATTACCTACAGCTTCTACCCGGTTTACGCTGGTCTTTGGGGGATTCCCCACAGGACCGTTCCCCTCCGGGATGACTTTTCCATTGACCTCCGCGACTACCTTCCCTCCCCCCAGCGGGGGCTCCCCGGCGGCGCGGTGATTCCCAACCCCAACGCCCCCACGGGCCGGGCCCTGGCCGCCGGGGAACTGGCCCGCGCCGCGGAGGCCCTGGAAAAACACAACCGGGTCCTGATTGTGGACGAGGCCTACGCCGCCTTTGGGGCCGAGTCTCTGACGTCCCGGATCAACGATCATCCCAACCTGCTTACGGTTCACACCCTGTCCAAGGCCGCCTCGTTGGCGGGGCTCCGGGTGGGGTTTGCCATAGGAAGCGAGGAGCTGATCCAGGGCCTGTTCCGGGTTCGGGATTCCTTTAACTCCTATACGATGGACCGCCTGGCCCTGGCGGGGGGGGCCGCCGCGGTGCTGGACAGGGCGTACTATGACGGGGTAAACCGCCGGGTAATCGCCGTCCGGGAGCGGACGGCGGCGGCCCTGGGGGTCCTGGGTTTTGAGGTGGTTCCCTCCAGGGCGAACTTTCTTTTTATCCGGCACCGGGGGCCCGCCGGAAACCCCGGGGCCGCCCTTTCCGGCGCGGCGCTGCTCGCGGCCCTGCGGGACCGGGGAATCCTGGTCCGCCGCTTTGATCAGCCCCG
The DNA here is from genome assembly GCA_031257195.1 of Treponema sp. Classification (GTDB taxonomy): domain Bacteria; phylum Spirochaetota; class Spirochaetia; order Treponematales; family Breznakiellaceae; genus JAIRPD01. The sequence continues at coordinate 6,390 of JAIRPD010000003.1, forward strand.
GATTGCCGACTACCTCCGGGTAAGTGTGGGTACGGAGGAGGACATGGACGCTTTCCTTGCCGCCTGCGGGGAGATAACGGGGGCCCCGGGCGGCGGCGGTTCCAGGGGGTGAGTTGTTTTGCCGTCATGGACCGGTCCGGCTTGCCGCGGGCGGGGCTGTTCAGTTTCTGAACGCGCCTGGAACAGTACCCGGGCGGCGGTGGAAAGCGCGTCCACATTGCGCGCGTCCGCGGGGGTTGTGCTGGAGGCGGCTGCGCTGGAAGGATTGCCCGATTTATACGCCGCCTGCGGCGCCTGGAGTTGGCGCTGGCCTGGGCCGCGTACTGTCTTGTTTGCGCGCGTTAACCCGCGCGCCCAGAAGTGGCCGGTTGGCAGCAAACGGCAACGCGGGCTGCCGCTTTCCGGCGGCAGCGCGGCGTTGCTTTACTGATTTGCCAGCGCGGACAGCGCCGCGATGTAATCTTTATCGGCGTTAGTGGTACTGGCGGCGGCGGCTTTTACCGGGTCGCCGGATCGGTAGGCTTCGCGCTGGGCGGCGGCGCTCATGCCGCCTGATTCAAGCGCGTTTTGCCGCGCCGTAATCTCCTGCTTGAACTGCGCCTCGCTCTGTGGTCTTTCGTTCTTCGTTGCCGCGTCAATCTCTTTGAACATGGCGGCAATCGTCTGCTGCGTCTTTTTTTCCGGCAGTTGCCCCGACACATCAAGCAGATACTTGGCAACCAGTTGGTCCCAAATCGACTCATCGCAGGCGTAAACAACATAGTAATTGTAAACGACCATTTTGCGCCCATTGTCGCCGGTGGTTTCGACCTTTTGCCAAAAATCGGTAAGGCGTTCCTGTCCGGCAAGGGCGACCATCGTCTTGGTTGCCGCGTCATTTACCGCGTCAAATTCGCCGTCATTGCCAAGGCTGATACCAGCCCGCGTTAAGACATGCTGCTTCAACTGGTTGGCAAGCTGCGCCGCGTATTGCACATCGGCAATGGTCATCGCCACATTTTGCCGGGCATTTTGCGCCACGCCGAGTTTGAGGATTTTTCCTGGCGTTACCGGCCAGTCCGCCTTAAAGACGCGCCAGTCGCCGCGGGCAGCCGCCAAAATCCAAGCCGGCGCCGCTTCCTCGCCCAGAGAACGATTCTTCCAGTCCAGCACGACAAACGAATCCGCCGTCCGAGCCGCCTTTGCCGAGACCGCCGCCGAAGCCGCCACGCTGCGTGTCGTACCGCAGCCCGCAGCGCAGACCAACAGCGCCGCGCTCATCATCACAAAAAACTTCTTCATACATAACTCCTATAATATTGATTTATTTATTGCCGCAAACTGCGCGGCAAAATTCGCTTTTGTCGCCTCCGCCA
>JAIRPD010000055.1 GCA_031257195.1 Treponema sp.
TTCCGCCGATACTATAGCGATGGAACACCTGATTAGCATGATCAATTACCAGTCCCATGAAATTTTCCTGGAAAAGCATGAAACCATGAATGTTCCCTGGGGTCAGGGCTTTATTTTTATGGATACCATCCTGGGCGTCCCCGGGGCGGAGCAATTCATCGAAAATTTAATAAAAATCAGAGTCCTGCGCCTTGGCTAGGGCGCCGCGCCGAAACTCCCGCCGCGTTTTCGGCTTTTTCCGGCAAATCTTCCTTAACGCCGCCTAAATACGGCGGCGGCGGACGTTATTTCGCTTGACAGAAATCCATTACCGGGGTATACTCAAACCCAATCTGGGGGTGTAGCTCAGTTGGCTAGAGCGTTTGAATGGCATTCAAGAGGTCAGGGGTTCAATTCCCCTCACCTCCACAGATACTTCCCTATACCAAGGGGGTGATTATGAAACGACGCGCGGCGGCGGCCGTTATGTGTGTAAGCATCGCGGCCGCGGGTTTTGCCCAAAAGAACATGGTTGCCGGGGGAGCGGGGGCTTATGTCAATATTCCCCTGGTGGCGGGGGCGGAAGCCTGGGTTTCCTATGAGCGGCGGATCATTCCCCGCCTGGCGGTGGGGGTGAATCTTGCCGGGCAGTTCTATCCGGCGGCGATCTTTGCCATCGCCTTAACGGCGGACAGCGGAAAAATCACCAATATCTTTGGTTATGTGGCCGACGCCCAGGCGCGCTGGTATCCCTTTAAGGGGGCTTTCCACCTGGACGCGGGCCTGGGGCTGGGGGATTTCCTAATGAGTATGCCCTGCCTGGTGATAACCCCCGGCCTGGGCTGGAAAATAACGTTTGGAAAATCACCTGTCAGCCTGAACATCGGTATCCGGGGAGAATTCTACGCGCCCCTGGGGGACAGCGTTTTGCGGTATGAAAACACGGATGGGGAATGGGTAGACCTGTGGCCCTTTAATCTGGGGGGCAGAGTAGGTTTAGGGGTTTCCTTTTAAGGGGATTGGGCTTGAGGGACCCGCCGGACCTTTATCCGGTAAACTATTTGTATAGTAATGACGATCAATCAGGAAGATGCCTTATATGACTTCCTCGAAAATGTAACCGAGCCTTTTACGTTGGAAGATATCAGCGCCTTTATCAGGATGGTGGAGGCCAAGCGGAACGGCCGGCTGGCAGCGGAAATAGCCTCGTTCATGGATACCCGGCGTATGGCTTTTCCGCTGGGGGGCAAACGGTGGATCTCCCGGCGGGGGGCCTTTGAACACCAGCGCTTTGTCATCAAGCCCACCAGGCTGGAAATCGCCAACGGGATATTCATCCCCGGACACCGCTGTATTCCCTTTGCCAACCCGGTGCTGCTGCCCCAGGAGTACCGCTTCCAATGGAAGGGCGCCGAAATATCCTCCACCACCACGGAAAGCCCCCCGGAGGACTTTTACCCGTTCTACACCCTCTTTGGGGAGGAATACGCCCCCCAGTACGTGGCCAGGGACAATCCGGAAAACGAGCAAGCCTTTAACAGCGATCCCTTTGAGGATCCCCCGGAGGTTTCTATTCATACCCTGGACATGAGGAACATCTACCGGGAGTCTTCGTTTGTGCCGGGGGATCTCTTCTCCGTTTCCACCCTGGACTGGAAGGAAGGGATTTTTATCCTGGAGCGGGTGGAGGCCAAGGCCTGGGCAAAGGAAGACCTGGAAAGCTGGATTTCCGCGGCGGAAGAGGGTTTTAAGGGCTCCTTTGCCTATCTGGGCCCGGGGTCCTCCACGGAGGAGCAGATTGCCTACGCCTACTGGTTTGGCGGCGAGCGAATGCGGTCCCTTCCCGCCCTGGCCATGGAGGAATTTCTGTACGAGGTTACCGACAGCATAGAAACGGTTCCCTACGGCATTGAAACCCGGTTTTGGTATGCCGGCAAGGAAATCCCCGACCGCAAGGACCTGGAAGGGGTCCGGAGCCTTCCCGACAGGACGGTGATCGAGGAGATCCTTTACCGCCGGGGGGCGCCTATTTCCGAGTACGTGGTCCAATCCTTTGTGCGGGACGCCCTGTTCCGGGGCGACGGCGACCTGGACCAGGTCATCGCCCGGATCATTCCTCCTTCGGCGGGATTAAACGGGCGGGACCGGGGGTACCTGGCGGATTACATCCTGGAGGTGTTCCGGGAATTTGAGGAAACCTACTCCGCCTTTGCCGACGCCGGCATGGGCCCCATACGGCAGCGGGTGGCGGAGCTGCACACGGCGGTGGTTGAGCTGGCGGCCAAGCTCCAAAAGAGCGATATGGACCCCTCATGGCTGCCCAGGCATACCTTTGTGGTCCTTTCCCAGATTCAGGGACACGCCGCCAGCGTTTTGGAAGACCTGGATACCGATGAGGACCCGCCCCGGTCCGAGCTGGAGGCGATGGACAATTCCGTGGACAGCATGATCGAAACCTACGAGGACATTAAGGACCTGATCGACGAGGCCCTGGCGGGTTTTCGCCGGACCAACATTTCCCTGTTCAAAAAAAACGGCGCCGCGGGCGGCACTTCCTGGCGGATCATCCAGATCAGCCTGGGGGGCACCGACATCTGGCGCCGCCTGGTGCTTCCCGACTCGTACGCCCTGACCGGTCTGGCCCAGCTTATCCAGTCCATGTTCAACTGGAACGGCGGTGAAAAGGTTCGTTTTGAACTGGACGATGACGCCCTTTCCATAGGGGATCTAAGCCGCCGGGGAACAAGCGAGTTTACCTGCGAGATCGGCGCCAAGTGGACGGTAAAAATCATGATCCTCTCCTGGTACCAGGCAAAACCGGACGAGCGAATCAGCTGTGTCGCCGGCGCGGGCGCTCCCCCTCCCCGTTTCATCGACGGCCCCCTGCGGTTCCGCCGCTTTATCTCCGCCCTGGAACGGGGCAGTGACGGGGAGCGCCGCCTGGTCCAAAAGGAATTGGGCCGGGACTACGACCCCGAGGGTTTTGATATAGATTCCTGCAATCGCGCCATTTTTGGCGTTACCGGGAGCGGTTATGGAAAATCCGGAACTTAGCCTTGCCGCCCTCCTGCGGCGGGGCGGCCTTTTTTATCACGCGCCGGGGACGCGGTCCGTGGAACTGCTCACCTGGCTGGTCAACATGGTAACGGACCGCGCCGGCCGCGGCGCGGTGGACCGGGAGAAACTGCTCACGGCCGTGCTTGAGCGGGAAGAGCTGATGCCTACCGCCATGGGAAACGGCGTGGCCCTGCCCCATCCCCGGAACCCTGTGATAGAAAAGGCGGGAGATCAGTTTGCCGCCCTGGCTTTTCCGGAAACTCCCCTGGACTGGGAGGCCCTGGACGGAAAGCCGGTACACGCGGTGATCCTTCTGGTTTCCGCCTCCGCGAAGGCGCATCTTTCCCTGCTCCAGCGGATCACCTTTTTTTGCCGGGACGAGGGTTTTTGCCGCCTCCTGGACCGGCAGGCTCCGGCGGAAGAGATCCTGGCCTATATTGAGCAAACCGAGGGGGCCTGGCTGCCCGAACGGATCGATCCGGTTTAAAGACCCCCCCCGGTGCGGCAAAACAGTAAAACCCGCGGGATTGTATGGCGTGAATAAGTGTATCATTTTGATACAGTAAAAAGGCAAAAATTACACACTGTATCATTTCTATACACCCGGTATTTCGTAATCGGCTACCTTGGAAACAGACTGTTCGCCGCCCTCCCCCTCCGGCGGGCGGGTTATACCCCGGGCCGTGAAGGGGTTTTCTAATTCCTTATACCGCAAAGAATTATAGTACACCAGGATATTTTTCCGGCCCGGGCGCCGGCGGCGGAACTTGGCACGGTTCTTGCTATATAATTTGTGAAGCCCTTGGTGAAGGGTTCATACAAAATAGAATCGGAGGTTTATGATGAAAACGGTATCGCTTTATCGGCCCATGAATGTGATGGACGAACTGATGGAATCCTTTTTTGATTCCTCTTTTACGGGAAACCGGCTGATGAACAAGCTCCCCCTGGTGGACATCCGGGAGACGGAAAACGCTTACCAGGTGGAAGCGGACCTGCCGGGCTTTGACGAAAAGCACATCAAGGTTCATGTGGAAGGGGGAAAACTGACCATCGAATCGGACAGGGACGATGAAAAAGAGGACGACCGGAAAGGCACCTATCTGATCCGGGAACGGCGGCTCATCTCTTTCAGCCGGTCCTTTACCCTGCCGGAAAACGCCGACACCAGCTCGGTATCCGCGATCTTTAAAAACGGGGTTCTTTCCCTGGAGATCAAAAAACGGATCGAAAGCGCCAAGCGGCTTATTGAGATCAACAGCCAATAAGCCGGGACCGGCGGAAGGGCATTAAACCGGGCTTTTGAACAGCCCGCTCTGGATCCGGAGGCCGCCGCCAAGCCGGCGGCCTCCCGCTTTTATAGCTCCTGGCTTCGGGACCTAACCTTTTCTTCCATGTAATCCGCGAAATCCTCAACCTTCATCGGCGGAAGCTGCCGGCCATCCCGAAGGCGGATGGACACCGTCCCCTCATCGGCTTCCCGCTGACCCACCACCAGCATATAGGGGATCTTACGGGTCTGGCAGGCGCGGATCTTGGCGTTAAGCCGCTCATCTTCCAGTTCCGCGGTTACCCGGAGGTCCCGGGCCTTAAGGGCGGCGGCGGTTTTTTGGGCGTACCCGTTAACGTTTTCCGCCACGGGGATAACCGCCGCCTGTTCCGGGGCAAGCCACGCGGGAAAAGCGCCGCCAAAGTGCTCGATCAACACCCCAAAGAAACGTTCCAGGCTGCCCAGCAGGGCCCGGTGGATCATGTAAGGCCGCTTATGTTTACCGTCGGCGTCCACAAAGGTCATATCAAAGCGCTCGGGCTCGTTAAAATCGAACTGAATCGTGGTCATCTGCCATTCCCGGCCCAGGGCGTCCTTGATTTTAAGATCAATTTTGGGGCCGTAGAAAGCGCCGCCCCCCTCATCGATTTCGTAGGCTAACCCTTCAGTTTCCACAGCCCGGCGGAGGCTTTCCAGGGCGGCGTCCCAGCGGCTCTGTTCTCCCACGCTTTCCGCGGGCTTGGTGGCCAGGTAGGCCTTAATATCCTTAAAGCCAAAGACTTTCCATAGATGCAGGCTGAACCGCAGCACCTCCAGGATTTCCGCTTCCATTTGTTCGGGGGTGCAGAAGATATGGGCGTCGTCCTGGGTAAAACCCCGGACCCGCAGCAACCCGTGGAGAACCCCGCTCCGCTCGTAGCGGTACACCGTGCCCAGTTCCGCCCAGCGCAGGGGCAGGTCCCGGTAGGAGCGGCCCTTGTTCTTGTAGATCATAATATGGAAAGGGCAGTTCATGGGCTTGATGATATAGTCCTGGTTGTCAATTTCCATGGGGCTGTACATATTACCCTTGTAAAAACCCAGGTGGCCTGAGGTTTCCCAGAGCCAGCTTTTACCGATGTGGGGGGTGTAGAGGATTTCGTAGCCGCTGCGGTAATGTTCCTGCCGCCAAAAATCTTCCACCGCCACCCGCATCCGGCCCCCGTTTGGGTGCCAGTAAATCAGCCCCGCCCCGGCCTCCTCGTGGGTGGAAAAGAGGTCCATCTCCCGGCCCACCCGGCGATGGTCCCGCCGTTCCACCTCCTCCAGGAAGGCCAGGTGAGCTTTAAGGTCTTTGGGTGTTTCCCAGGCGGTGCCATAGATCCGGGTAAGCATGGGCCGTTTTTCATCCCCCCGCCAGTAGGCCCCGGCGACGCTTTGAAGCTTAAAGGCCCCGGAGTGAATTTCCCGGGTATTGGCCACATGGGGCCCCCGGCAGAGGTCCGCCCAGACACAGCCGCCGCTCTGGGGGGGGGCGCCGGCGGCGGGGGCTTCCCGGTTTTCATACACCGTAATGGTTTCCCCCGGGGGGAGATCGTTGATCAGCTCGATCTTGAAAGGTTCACCGGCAAAGCGCTCAAGCGCCTGTTCCCGGCTTAGCTCTACCCGGACAAAGTCCTGCTTGGCGTCTATGATCCGCTTCATTTCCGCCTCTATGGCGGCAAGATCCTCGCCGCCTATCTGCCGGGGCAGTTGAAAATCGTAGTAGAAACCGTTTTCTATAGCCGGACCGATGGCGGTTTTAGTCCCCGGAAAAAGGCGGGTTACCGCCTGGGCCATAACGTGGCTTACCGAATGGCGAAGGACCGCTATGCTTTCGGGGTTTTGACAAATACCAAGCATGGATATAGGGTGGAGGAAATCCGGCGCTTCGTCAAGGTCCCCTGACGGCAAAGTGGGAATGCCCCCGCCCGGCAGGCGTATTCCCATTCCGCCTCCGCGGGCAAGCGGCAGCCCGCTGACCGGGGGTCAGCTTGGGCGTTCTTGCCCCAGATTACCGTCCACCGGACAATGTCCTTTTCCCAGTCTTTGGCCATGGCGAGGACGCCTTCCCGGGCTTTTGGCAGCCAGTCTTTGTTTACCATGGTGAACCTCCGCGGGTGGATGTGGGATATACCGCGGGGGCGAAAGCGCCCCCGGTGATGGCGTTGTTACGTCCCCGGCGGCCGGCGGGGTTCCCTTCCGGCGCGAAGGGGCTCCCCTTGAGCGCGCGGGGGAACCCCTTTGGGTTGACGGGGAGCCCCTTTGACTTGAGGGGGATCCCCTTTAAGCCAGCGGGGAGCCCCTTTGGGTCAGCGGGGCTCCCCTTTGAGGCGAAGGGGAACCCCTTTGACCTAAAGGGGTTCCCCCGGAAGACGCGGGGGCTTCCCTTTGGCGCGGCGGAGTTTCCCGGGGTGGTAAAGGGGAGTCCCCCGGGCGTGTACGCTGTCTCTTGCTCCGCGTTTATCCAACACATAGCGGCATGTTTACCACCGTTGGAGGGCTTATAGCAACCGCCTCAAATCCGCGTCCTTGCGGATTTTGGGCTGGGAGTTTTTGCCTTTGGCAAAAACTCCACACGGTCAAACAGCCGCCATCCATGGCGGCCCTCCGTGGCGGATTTGAGACTGGGAGGAGGGGGGAGTTACGCCGTCCGCAGTAGTTCCCGGGGGCGCGAGCCCTGGGCGGGGCCTACCACGCCCCGGTGTTCCATCTCTTCCACCAGCCGGGCGGCGCGGTTGTAGCCTATTTTAAGGCGGCGCTGGATGTAGCTGGCGCTGGCTTTGCCTTGCTGGATCACCACTTCCAGGGCTTTGTCGTAGAGGGGGTCCTCTCCCTCGGAAAAAAGGGAAATCCCCGGGTCATCATCTTCCTCGTCGTAGAAGATCTCGTCGTCTATGTACTCCGGTTCCCCCAGGGTTTTAACGTACTCCACCACCCGCTCTACCTCTTCCTCGGAAATAAAGGCCCCCTGCATGCGGATGGGGAAGGGGTCCACCGCCCCGGCGTAGAGCATGTCCCCCTTGCCCAGGAGTTTTTCCGCCCCCACCATGTCGATGATGATCCGGCTGTCCATCTTGCTGGCCACCATAAAGGCGATGCGGCTGGGGATGTTGGCCTTGATCAGGCCGGTGATCACGTCGATGGAGGGCCGCTGGGTGGCCAGGACCAGGTGAATCCCCACGGCGCGGCTCATGGCGGCCAGCCGGGCCACGGTGCCTTCCAGTTCCTTCCCGGTGGTAGCCATCAGGTCCGCGAACTCGTCGATCACCACCACAATGTAGGGTATGTGTTCCACGGCGATGTTCCGTTCCTTGATCCGCCGGTTGTAGCTCCTGATGTCCCGGACGCCCATGGAATCCAGGCAGGCGTAGCGCCGTTCCATCTCGTAGATGCAGTACTGCAGGGCCTGGAAGGCCCGCTTGGGCTCGGTAATGACCGGCGTTAAAAGATGGGGGATGTCGTTGTACAGTTTCAGTTCCACGATCTTGGGATCGATTAAAATAAGGCGGCATTCCGCCGGGGCAAGCTGGTACAGGATCGAGAGGATCATGGAGTTGACGCAGACCGATTTTCCCGACCCGGTGGACCCGGCGATGAGGAGGTGGGGCATCTGGGTCAGGTCCACGGTTACCGCCTCGCCGGTAATGTCCTTGCCCAGCACCACGGGCAGTTCCGGCTTGCGGCCTTCTTTTTTGCGGCCCAGTTCCCCCTCGATGATTTCCCTAAAGGAGACGATGCTCCGCTTTTTGTTGGGCACCTCTATGCCCACGGCGTGCTTGCCGGGGATGGGGGCCACGATCCGCACGCTGGAGGCGGCCAGCCGCAGGGCTATGTTATCCTGGAGGTTCACGATTTTTGAAAGCTTCACCCCCGGCGCGGGGAGCATCTCGAACATGGTGATCACCGGGCCCTTGCGGATCCCCGTTACCTCCGCCTGGATTCCAAATTCACTGAGGGTTTCCCGCAGGGTCTGGGCGGCCCGGTTGGTTTCCTCGTCGATGATCCAGTACTGGCCGTCGGGGTATTGATTGAGGATCCCCTCTACCGGTATCGCGTAGGGGCTTTTGCATTTTTTGGGGGGGGCTTTTTTTACGATGGCGGGAACCGCCGGGGCGGGAATTTCTTCCGGGGCGGAAAGGATCGCCGCGGGCTCACAGGGGAC
>JAIRPD010000127.1 GCA_031257195.1 Treponema sp.
TTATCTATCCCCTCCTGGCTTCCTATGCCGCGCCGGGGCACTCGGTGTGCCTCCAGAAAATCTCCGACAGCTTCCTCGAGGGAACCGGACCCCTTAGAACCTTCAAGCTGGATATTACCCGGCCGGGGAGGATGTCGCCCTTTACCACGGGGGTCCTGTCCTATTGATGGGGGGACGGTCTTTGCCTCCCCGGGGGCTGGCGGTGGCGGCCGCGGCGCTGCTGGGGGTGCTGGCCTGCGCCGCCCCGGCTTCCTGGCGCGGTACGGAGGGGGAGTCCCTGCGGGGGATGGTTAAAATCTACGGCAGCGCGCCCCGGTCCTGGGTGGGTTTTGAGGCCCAGCCGGGGGGGGAGGTGTACGCCCTGGGTCCCCCGGAACGGGCCGCGGAACTGGAGGGGGCGCAGGGCCGCCTGCTGGAGCTTACCGTCCGCCGGGGCTCCCCGGCGGGGGACGGGGGGCTGTTCCCGGAGGTGGTAACGGTTCTTTCCTGGAGGGAGATCCGGTGAGGGCCGGGCCGGTGATTGGCCTGGCGCTGGTCCTGGCCCTGGCGGTCCGGGCCGCCCCGGCGCCGCCCCGGAACGTCCCGCCCCTCCCGGAGGCCGAACCGGCCCTGGAGGCGAAGATCGCCCAGATGCTGCTGGTGGGGTTCCGGGGCGCGGAGCTTAAGCCGGACAGCCATATCTACCGGGATGTGAAGGACCTGGGCGTGGGGGGGGTGATCCTCTTTGACTACGACACGCCCTCCAGGAGCCGGCCCCGGAACATTCTTTCCCGGGAGCAGCTTACCCGGCTGTGCGGCGATCTGCGGCGGATTGCCCCGGTACGGCTTTTTATCGCCCTGGACCAGGAGGGGGGGCGGGTGAACCGGCTCCGGGGGGAGTACGGGTTCCCCCCCAGCGCCGGCGCGAGGGAGATGGCCGCGGACAGGACCGGGGCCTTGACCAGGGCCCAGGCGGAGGAGACCGCCGGGCTCCTCGCGGAGGTGGGGGTGAACCTTAACTTCGCCCCCTGCGTGGACCTGGACCTGAACCCGGAAAATCCTGTTATTGGCGCTTATGGCCGGAGTTTTTCCGCCAGCCCCTCCGTGGTGGTAAAGCACGCCGCCCTTTGGATCGAGGCCCACCGCCGCCGGGGGATCCTTTCCTGCCTGAAGCACTTTCCCGGCCACGGTAGTTCCGCGGGGGATACCCACCTGGGCTGGGTGGACGTTACGGAGACCTGGCGGCGGGCGGAGCTTATCCCCTACCGCCGCCTGGCCGGCCCCGGCCTGATGGTGATGACCAGCCATGTTTTTAACGCGGCCCTGGACCCCCGCTATCCCGCTACCCTTTCCCCGCGGATTATCACGGGGCTGCTGCGGAACAAGCTGGGTTTTAAGGGGGTGGTTGTTTCCGACGACCTGGACATGGCCGCCATCAGGGCCCACTATGGCTTTGAGGAGGCCCTGGAGAGGGCGATCAACGCCGGGGTGGACCTGCTCTGCCTTTCCAACAACGGCGGCCAGTACGATCCGGCCCTGGCCTCAAAGGCGGTGGAGGCTATTCGCGGCCTGGTCCTGTCGGGCAGGGTAACCCGGGAGCGGATCGACGAAAGCTGGGGCCGGATCATGGCGCTCAAGGGGAGTTTCCTCGCCGCGAACCCGGACTCCTACTGAATGTTAAAATAGTACCGTTCCAGATAGGCGGCCCGCCGCCGGGCGTCTTCGTAGCGGCCGCTCTGGGGGTACTCCCGCATCAGGCGGCGGTAGTATTCCAGGGCCCGGCGGATGTCCCGGGTGGCGGGGTTGTTCGCCTCCAGGGCCTGGCCGTAGAGCCAGTAGGCCTCGTCGCCGCCGGCGGGGTTGCTCAGCAGGTACTGATCCAGGGCGCTGAGGGCTGCGGCGACGCGGCCGCCGTCATAGTCCGCCTTTGCCCGCCGCAGTAAGTCCCCCGGGGAGACCGTCGCGCCCGCCGGGGAACCGCCGGAGGCCGCCGCGGTTTCCCCCCGTTCCACCGGGCCGGAGGGCGGCGGGGCCGGGGCGTCCCCGGCGGCGGGAACGGCGGACCCGGCGGCGCTTTCCGCGGCCGCCGCGCCGGCGGCCGGCGGCGGCCCGGAGAACGCGGCGGACGCCTCCGGCGCGTTCTCTTCTTCCAGCGGGCCGGCCTGGGCCGTAACCGGGTCCCCCGGGACGCCGCCGGGGCCGGTGGAAGGAGGCCAGCGGGGTCCGGCGTATACCCGGTCCGGGACCGCCTGGGACCTGGACCAGGCGGCGCCTGTACTCTGGGGGGGGCTTTCCACGATCACCTTAACGTAGTCGTTAAGGACAGAATCCCGGATAAAGTCCTGGCGGTTGAATTTAAGGCTGTAGCTCCCCTCCTGGTCGGCCCGGAATATAAAGGTCATGCCGTCTTCCTCCATGCGCCGGGCGTCGTAACTGACCCCCCGGCGGGAACCAAATTCCCCCAGGTAGACCCAGCCCGGCCCCCGGAAGGGGATTTCCACGTATTGCCCCGCCAGGGCCTTGACGGTCCGGGAATAGGCCAGGTCCTCCTCCGCCGGCATGGAGGGCAGGGGGGATACGGGCTGGAAGGGCATGTCCGGTATTACCGGCGTAAAGGGGGGCTCCCGGGGAGGCTCCGGCGGGGGAGGGGGCAGGCTGGGCCGGACCGCCACCGGGGGGGCCGGGGGCGGGGTTTGCCGCCCCGGTCTCGGGGGCGTGGGGCCGGGGGCGGGCGGCGCCGCCGGGGGGGGCGGAGGGGCGGGGGGAACCGGCGGCGGCGCGGGGACGGGAGGCGTTTGAACCAGCGGCGGCGGGGGTTCCGGTTCGGGAACCAGCCCGGGAATTTCCTCCGGGGGGGCGGAAGCGGGGTAGGCGCTTTCCACCAGGTCCAGTTCCGGGCTGGGGAGGTCCCCCTCCTCCGGCGGCGGCGCGGGAAGTTCCGGGGGCAGATCCGCCAGGGCCGGCCCCGGGGGCCCGGAAGCCTCCGGGGCCGCTGTTGGGTTCCCCCCGCCGGAAGCCTCCGCCGCCGGGGCTTGAGCCGGCAGCCGGGCTATGGGGGCGTCCCCCGCGCCGGGGCCGCCGGCGCAGGAAAAAACCGCCCCCGCGGCGAGGATCCCCAGGGCCAGGGGGACCGCCCGAAGGGCCGCCGGAACGCCCGGAGGAACCGCGAAAGGTTTCACCGCCCCCTCCTTTTCATGGGACCTTCTCCAGTATCGCGTCCACCCCGGACTCAATCCGCCGCCGCCAGGCTTCCTCGTTTCCCTCCGCGGGATCGGTCCAGAACGGCCGGGCGTCTTCCTCGCTCCAGCCGTCCCTGGGCTCCCGCTCCAAAAGCACGCCGGGCACAAAATCCGGCTCATAGGGAAGGAAAAAGTCCTCCGCCGGGGAGATCGCCCCGGCGTCCCCCAGGGGAACCTCCTCCGCCGGGGCGGCGGATCGGGGGGGGAGGGACCGCTTGACGGCGAGGATAATCAGAAGGATGATAATGACCAGGAGGCCCGCCGCGGCGATCAAGAGGAGCCGCCGCTGGGCTTTAAGAACGGCCCCCAGCCTGGAAAAAAGGGGCCCTATGTTGTCAGCCAGCCCCGAAAAAACATCCCCCACTCCCATAACTTGAGTATACCAGTTTTTTTTGCTAGTGTGAATGAGGAACAGGAGATACCCATGAACGAACGGCTCGATTCCATGCTGCGGCGCCACGCGGAGGTTTCCCGGCTCATTGAGGACCCGGCGCTGACCCGGGATCAGCGTAAATACCGGGACACAATGAAGGAGTACGCCCAGCTTAACGCCATAGCGGAAGCGGCCAGGGAAACAAGCGTCCTCGCGGAACGGATCGAGGGGGCCCGGGCCATGATCCAGGACGAAAAAGACCCGGACATGAAGGAGCTGGCCCGGGAGGAACTGCGGGAGCTGGAAACCCGGCTCCAGGACGCCGGCGACAGGCTGAAGTTCCTCCTGATTCCCCGGGATCCCCTGGACGACAAGAACATTATCATGGAGATCCGGGCCGGTACGGGCGGGGACGAGGCGGCGCTGTTCGCCGCGGATCTCTACCGCATGTATTCCCGGTTCGCGGAAACCCGGGGCTGGAAGTTCGAGATCATGAGCGCCAACGAGACCGGGCTGGGGGGCTTTAAGGAAATTATCTTTTCGATCAGCGGCGGCAGCGTGTACGAAAATCTCCGGTACGAGTCGGGGGTACACCGGGTCCAGCGGGTCCCCGCCACGGAGGCCTCGGGGCGGATCCATACCTCCGCGGTTACCGTGGCGGTGCTTCCCGAGGCGGACGAGACGGAGATCGACCTGAAGCAGGAGGACCTGCGGATAGACGTGATGCGGGCCGGCGGTCCCGGGGGCCAGTGCGTTAACACCACCGATTCGGCGGTGCGGATCACCCACCTGCCCACGGGGATTACCGTCCACTGCCAGGACGAAAAAAGCCAGATCAAAAACAAAGCCAAGGCCATGCGGATCCTCCGGGCCCGGATATACGAGATGGAGGAGGCCAAGGCCCAGGCGGAACGGGCGGAGGCCCGGAAGACCCAGGTGGGCAGCGGGGACCGGTCGGAGCGGATCCGGACCTACAATTTCCCCCAAAACCGGCTGACGGATCACCGGATCAACCTGACCCTCTACAAGCTGGACCTGATCATGCAGGGGGACGTGGCGGAGCTGTTCGACGCCCTTAAGCTTTCCGCCCGGGAGGACCTGCTGGGCGCCGCGGCGGCGGGGGCCTAGGGGAATGGAAACGGCTGTCTACGGCGCGGGCGCCATGGGTACGGTGCTGGGGGCCTTCCTCAGCGGGGCGGGGCTTCGGCCGGACCTGATAAGCCGGAACCGGGACCATGTGGAGGCCCTGCGAAAGAACGGCGCCCGGATCACCGGGGGCGCGGCGCTGACGGTCCCGGTGAGCGCGCTGCTCCCGGAGGAGATGGAAAAGCGCTACGACCTGATCATCCTCCTTACTAAACAACTGGACAACCGGGCTTCGGCGGAACGGCTTATCCCCTTCCTCGCCCCCGGGGGGACGGTCCTTACCCTGCAGAACGGCATCCCCGAGCCGGGGCTGGCCGGGGTCCTGGGGGAAGACCGGGTGATGGGGGGGATCGCTGTCTGGGGGGCGGGCCTGGCGGGGCCGGGGGCCGCGGAGCTGACCAGCGCCCGGGAAAGTATGCGTTTTGGCATTGGGGTTCCCTGGAAGGGGCCCGCCGCGGAGGTGCTAAAACCCCGGCTCCCGGAGATCAAGGCCCTGCTGGAACGGGTGTGTCCGGTTACCATCGAAGAAAACTTTATGGGCCTCCGGTGGAGTAAGCTCCTGGTGAACGCGGCTTTTAGCGGTCTTTCGGCGCTGACGGGCTGGACCTTTGGGCGCGTCGCGGGGGACCGCCGGGGCCGGGAACTGGCGCTGCGGATTATCGGGGAGTGCGTGGCGGTCTGCCGGGCCGCGGGGGAGACGATTGCCCCGGTGCGGGGGGGGCTCCGGGCGGAGGCGTTCTTTTCCGGCCCCCTGGCCCGGTTTGCGGCGGGGTTTGTCCTGCCCCTGGCGGTGCGGAAGCACGCCCGGATTCGGTCGGGTATGATTGCCGATTTGGACCGGGGCAGGAGGACCGAGGTGGACGCGATTAACGGGGTAGTCTGCGACTGGGGTCTGAAATATGGCGCGGCGGCGCCGGTGAACCGCCGGGTGGTAGAGCTGGTTCACGCGCTTGAGCGGGGGGAACGGTCCCGCGGCCCGGAAAATCTTGACCTGCTCCGCCGGGAGGTTCGACGATGACGGCGCTTTCGGAGTTTTCTGTTTCCACCAAGTTCAGGAATCAGTGGATCAACATTACCGGGGAGACGCGGCGGGCGGTGGCCGCCTCGGGGGTGCGGGAGGGGCTGTGTGTGGTCTTTGTCCCCCATACCACCGCGGCGGTAACGGTGAACGAAAACGCCGATCCCGATGTGCCCCGGGATGTGATGCTGGCGCTGGGGTCTATTTCCCCGGACCGGGGGGACTTTCTCCACGGTGAGGGGAATTCCGCGGCCCATGTGAAAACGAGCTTGGTGGGTCCTTCGGTAACGGTGATTGTTTCCGGGGGCGGGCTCCTCCTGGGGACTTGGCAGGGGGTGTGGTTTAACGAGTATGACGGCCCCCGGACCCGAAAGGTCCTGGTGAGGGTCCTGGGGGAATGATGCCTATTTCAAAGCCCGTTCCAAAGCCCGCGCCCATTCCGGCGCTTTCAGAGCCCGTTCCGGGGTCCGTTCCGGAGCCCGTTCCGGGCTTTTCAGAACCCGTGGGAGAACGCGCGGAGCCTCTCCCGGGCCTTTCGGAGCCCGTAGAACACGCTCCAGAAGTCCTGGAACATGTTCTAGAAAGTGTAGAACATGCTCTAGAAGTCGTAGAACATGTTCTAGAAACCCTAGAACATGTTCCAGAAGTCGTAGAACATGTTCCAGAAACCCTAGAACATGCTCTAGAAGTTGTAGAACATGTTCCAGAAACCCTAGAACATGTTCTAGAAAGTGTAGAACATGTTCTAGAAGTTGTAGAACATGTTCTGGGGGTCCTGGAAACCTCCCCGGAAAAGATAGAACGGTTTCCCGGGGTCCTCAAAACCTTCCTGGAAGTGGTGGAACGGTTTCCCGCCGTCCTGCGGTCCGTTCCAGAGCCCGTTCCGGAGCCCGTTCCGGGCTTTTTAGAACCCGTAGGAGAACGCGCGGATCCCGTTCCCTAAGTAGGGCCCGTTCCAGGGCTCGTAGAAGGGTTCCCGGTAGTTCTGAACCCCCCCCTCCCCCCGAAGGGGGCGAAGGGGGCGAAGAAAGGCCCCCAGTGGTTCTGACCCCCCCTCCCCCCGAAGGGGCAAAGGGGGCGAAGAAAGGACCCCGGTGGTTCTAAAACCCCCCGAAGGGGGTTGCATTTTTTTGGGGATTCCGGTATAACTGAGCTTTGCGGAACGACCAAATTTGAGAAGGAACGGAGGAAAAGAATGAAGAAACAAGCGCCCATCGCGCTGGCAGCCGCGCTCGCGCTGGCCCTATGCGCCGGCTGCGGACCCAAGGGAGGGACCACCGGGGGGGAAACCCTGAAAATCGGGGTATTTGAGCCCATGACCGGGGCCAACGCCGCCGGGGGAGCCATGGAAACAGAAGGCATCCAACTAGCCAACGAGCTGTTTCCCACCGTAACCGTGGGAGGCAAGGAAATCAAGGTAGAACTCGTAGTGGTAGACAACAAGTCCGACAAAGTAGAAGCCGCCAACGCCGTAGAACGGCTCATCAACAGCGACAAAGTCCAGGTAATCCTCGGATCCTGGGGTTCTTCGCTATCCATGGCGGGAGGGGAAGTAGCCAAAGAAGCGGGAGTCCCCTGCATCGGCCTATCCTGCACCAATCCCCTGGTTACCGCGGGGAACGACTGGTACTTCCGGGTCTGTTTTATCGACCCCTTCCAGGGAGTAGTCATGTCCAACTACGCCTACAACGACCTGAACGCCCGGACAGCGGTCATCGTCCAGGAAGTATCCAACGACTATTCCGTAGGACTAGCCAAGTTCTTTTCCGACAGCTTCAAGAAACTCACCGGCGACGCCGGGGCAATCCTGACCACGGTGAACTATAACACCGGGGACCAGGACTTTAGCGCCCAGCTTACCTCGATCAAGAGCCTCAACCCGGACGTAATCTTCGCCCCGGGGAACTACACCGAATCGGCCCTGGTAATCAAGCAAGCCCGGGAGCTGGGGATCACCGCGCCAATCATCGGCGGCGATACCTGGGAAGCCCCGGAATTTATCGACGTAGGCAAGGAGCAGGTAGAAGGGGCGGTGTTTTCCACCTTTTTCGCCAGCGAATACGCCGGCACCCCGGAGGCCTCCGCCTTTCTGAAGGCCTACGGCGACAAGTACCACAAGAACCCCGCGGCGGTTACCGCCCTGGGGTATGACGGCTACCTGGTAGCCCTGGACGCGGTTAAGCGGGCGGGCTCCACGGACCCGGCGAAGATCCGGGACGCCATTGCCGCCACCTCGGGCTTCGCGGGGGCCACCGGTACGGTTACCCTGGACGCCAACGGGGACGCCACCAAGAGCGCCTACATCAAGGTGGTAGAGGGAGGCCAGTTCGTCTTTAAGACCATTGTGAACCCCTAGGGCGGCGGTGATTGGCGCGGCGCCAATCACCGGTGTCCTGGGGAGCCGCCCCTTCCGGCGCGCGGGAAGGGGGCGGTAACGTAACGGCGGTGGATTCCCGGTGGAATACACCGCCGTTTCCCCCCGGGCAGCCCGTCCTTCCGGGGATGGGGCGTAAAGGCTGATATGGATATAGGGTTTTTGTTACAGAACATCTCCAACGCCTTGTCCCTGGGGAGCCTTTACGCCCTTATCGCCATCGGCTATACCATGGTGTACGGGATTCTGCGGCTGATCAACTTTGCCCACGGGGACGTGTTTATGCTGGGGGGGTATGTGGCGTTTTACTCCATATCCCTTCTCTTTATGCCCTGGTGGACGGCTTTTATCGTGGCCTTTGGGCTTACGGGGGTCTTTGGGGTAGGGCTGGAACGGCTTGCCTACCGGCCCCTGCGGAATTCCCCCAAGATTTCGATCATGATCAGCGCCATCGGCGCTTCCTTTCTGATAGAAAACCTGGCCACGGTGATCTTTGGGGGCCGGCCCAAGGGCTTTCCCGCGCCGGCTTTTTTTAACCAGGTAGTCCACCTGGGCAGCGTGTCGGTGGTGGCCATCAGCCTCTTTATCCCGGTGCTTACCGGGGCGCTGCTGGCGGTCCTGTTGTACATCGTCCACCGGACCAAGACCGGCATGGCCATGCGGGCGGTTTCCACGGACCTTCCCGCGGCCCGGCTTATGGCGATTGACGTGAACCGGATTGTCTCGTTTACCTTTGGGACAGGCTCCGTGCTGGCAGCCATTGGGGGGGTCATGTGGGCCCTTAAATACCCGCAGCTCAACCCCACCATGGGGATGATGCCGGGGCTTAAGTGCTTTATCGCCGCCGTCATTGGGGGCATAGGGAACATTACCGGGGCGGTCTTGGGGGGGCTGCTGTTAGGTTTTATCGAGATCATGATCATCGCCTTTCTTCCCACCCTGACGGGGTACCGGGACGCGTTCGCGTTTATCATGCTCATCGTCGTACTGCTGGTTAAGCCCTCGGGCCTGTTGGGCAAAAACCAGATAGAGAAGGTGTAAAAGGTGAGCAAAGACGAACGCCTACGATGGGGGCTTTCCGCCGGCGGGGTTGGCCTGATTCTTCTCTTCATTAGCCTGTCCAACGCGACGCTGGGGTCCTTCCATCTGCGGATATTTAACCTCTGCGGGATCTACATTATCCTGGCCCTTTCGCTGAACCTGGTAAACGGCTTTACGGGCCTCTTTTCCCTGGGCCACGCGGGCTTTATGGCCCTGGGGGCCTATGTCAGCGCCCTCCTTACCATGGGTCCCGCCCAAAAAGAGATGAACTTCTTTATGACCCCCATCGTTCCCTTCCTGGCGAAGGTGGAACTGCCCTTTATCCCGGCCCTGATCATCGCCGGGCTTGTGGCGGCCCTGGCGGGTTTCCTGATTGGCACCCCGGTACTCCGGCTCCGGGATGATTACCTGGCCATCGCCACCCTGGGCTTTTCGGAGATTATCCGGGTGGTCCTGACCAATTTGCAATCCGTTACCAACGGCGCCTTGGGCCTCAAGGGGCTTCCCAAATATTCCACCACCTACATGGTGTGGTTTATCGCGATCTTGTCGGTGGTGTTTATGGCGGCCCTGGTAAATTCTTCCTTTGGGCGGGCCTGCAAGGCGGTGCGGGATAACGAGATCGCCGCCCAGGCCATGGGGATCCATGTGGCCCGGATTAAGATAGAAAGTTTTGTCATCTCCAGCTTCATGGCCGGCGTAGGGGGGGCCCTGCTGGGGCATTTGATGAATACCATAGACCCCAAGATGTTTACCTTTAACCTTACCTATAACATTGTCCTTATCGTTGTCCTGGGGGGGAACGGCAGCATCACCGGGTCCTTTATCTCCGCCATTGTGGTTACCGTTTCCATGGAGATGCTTCGTTTTCTGGACGGCCCCCTGAACCTTGTCTTTGTCCAGACCCAGGGCCTGCCGGGGCTGCGGATGGTGGTGTTCAGCATCCTCCTGCTTTTGGTGGTGATTTTCCGTCAGCAGGGGCTGATGGGGAAAAAGGAATTTTCCTGGGATTTCCTGTTAAAACGGCGCGAGGGGGCGGGCCATGCTTGAGACCAAAAAGGTCTTTATGCGCTTTGGCGGCCTGGCGGCGGTGTCGGACCTGAACATTACCGTGGGGGACAACGAGATTGTGGGGCTTATCGGCCCCAACGGGGCGGGAAAAACCACGGCCTTTAACCTGATTACCGGGGTATACACCCCCAGCGAGGGGCGGGTTCTCTTTAACGGCAGGGACATTACGGGCCGCCCGCCCCACCTGATTACCGGGGCGGGGATAGCCCGGACCTTTCAGAATATCCGGCTTTTCCACGAGATGACGGTGCTGGAGAACATCATGGTGGCCGCCACCCTGCGTAAGCGGCCCACGATCTTCGAGGCCACGCTCCACCTGCCGGGCTACCGCCGGGGTCAGGCGGAGGCCCGGAACGCCGCGATGGGGCTCCTGGAATTGGTGGGCCTCGCGGAAAACGCCGGGGATAACGCCGTCTCCCTGCCCTATGGCAAGCAGCGGCGGCTGGAAATTGTCCGGGCCCTGGCCACGGAGCCCAGGCTCCTCCTCCTGGACGAGCCCGCCGCGGGAATGAATCCCCGGGAATCCCAGGAACTGATGGACTTTATCCTGGCCATCCGGGAACGGTACAAAATCGCCGTGCTTCTTATTGAGCATCACATGCAGGTGGCCATGGGGATCTGCGAGCGGCTCTATGTGCTGGACTATGGGGTTACCATAGCCCGCGGCTCCCCCCAGGAGATCCGGCGGGACAAGAACGTGATCGACGCCTACCTGGGGGTGGAAGAGGGGGAAAAGGGTGCTTAAGCTGGAGGGCCTTTCGGTCTATTACGGCGGTATCCACGCCCTGCGGGGAATCAACCTGGAGGTGCCCGATGGCCAGATCATCACCCTGATCGGGGCCAACGGGGCGGGTAAAAGTACGATGCTTAACCGGATCATGGGCCTGGTTAAGGGGGATGGCGGGAAAATTGTCTGGAACGGCAAAGACATTTCTTCCCTGGACACCCGGGAGATCGTCGCCCAGGGTCTGGTGATGATCCCCGAAGGCCGGCATGTGTTTCCCAACCTGACGGTGGAGGAAAACCTTAACCTGGGGGCCTACACCCGGAACGACAAGGCCGGGGTAAAGCGGGACCGGGAAAGGTGCTACGAGTTTTTTCCCCGGCTGAGGGAGCGGACCCGGCAAAGCGCGGGGACCCTTTCCGGGGGGGAACAGCAGATGCTCGCCGTGGGCCGGGGGCTTATGTCCAGCCCCAAGCTTCTTATGCTGGACGAGCCCTCTTTGGGGTTGGCCCCCCTGGTGGCGAACATGATCTTCAACATCATCCGGGAGATCAACAAAAACGGCGTTACGGTGCTTTTGATTGAGCAGAACGCCCACGCCGCTCTGGAGATAGCCGGTTACGGCTATGTGCTGGAAACCGGGGAGATCACCATGAGCGATACCTGCAAGGCCCTGGCGGCCAACGACGGAATTCGCCGGGCCTATTTAGGCGAGGATTAGGGCCGCGATTGGAGCGCGGCGGCTCTAAAGGGGTTCCGCGTAGCTCTTGTAAAGGAAGCGCCGGATTTTCTTCTGGGCGTTCTTCTCGAATTCCTCGTAACGCAGGGTAAAATCGGCGATTTTTTTAAAGGCCGGAAGGGTCCGGTTTATCCTTTCTATTTCCTGTTTTACCAGGCCGCGGATCAGGGCGTCGGCCTCGCCGGTAACCTGGCCCTGGGCGCTGATCTTTCCCGGATGATCCCTGGACAGCGCTTCCCGGTCGGGGACCACCACGGCGAAAATCCGCTCCCCGCCGTCCCTCTCTTTCCGGCCCAGGACGAGGATCTCCCCCACCACCCGGGAACCGTTAAAGCATTGCTCAATTTCCTCGGGATACACATTTTTACCCCCGGAACTCACGATGAGGTTTTTCTTTCGCCCGTTGATGTAGATGAACCCCCTCTTGTCCCGGTAACCCAGGTCCCCGGTCATAAGCCAGCCGTCTCCGGTAATCACCTCTTTGGTGGCTTCGGGGTTTTCGTAGTAACCCAGCATGATCGATGGGGACCGGATCAGGATTTCCCCCACCCCCGACTCATCGGGGCTGTCGATCCGCGCCTCGGTGTATTTGACGGGAAGCCCCACGGAGACATTGTTCTTAAAACCCGGCGCGCCCACGCTGATCAGGGGGCTGTTTTCGCTCATCCCATAGCCGTTATAGATGTTAAAGCCCAGCGACTCAAAGAAGTCCGCCGTTTGGGGATTCAGAGGGCCGCCGCCGGCGACCATCATTGTTACGCTGGCGAGCCCCGCCTTTTTCCGGACAAACTTAAGCGTCCTTTGGCCAAAGGCGGTATCGCTCTTTTTCGCCCTGGCCAGGGCTATGCTTCGCAGCAGGTTAATAAGGACCTTTCCGGGGAGGGGGATTTTTTTCAGCCCCGCCTCCAGGGCGTCCTTGACCTTGTCGTAGAGCAGGGGCACGGCGATGAGGAGCCTGCCGCCCCCGTCCCGGATATCGTCAATCACCACCTTGCCCACCAGCTTTTCCACAATGATGATCCCCGTACCCCGTACCAGGGGGGCCAGAAAAGAGCAGGTGGTGGGATAGGTGTGGTGCAGGGGGAGGACGTTGATAAAACGATCTTCGGGGGAGGGCCGGAGGGCAAGGAGGGCCGCGTTGACGTTGGCGATGATTCCCCCATGGTGGAGGGTAACCCCCTTGGCGAAGCCCATGGTTCCCGAGGTAAAAACAATGGACACCGGGTCCCGTCCGGCGACGCTCTCTACCCCGGGCAGAACCGTACCGGCGGCGTCCGCGCCAAAGTGGTTAAAGTTCCCGGCGTTTCCCGCGTCCCCCCCAGCGTCGATGCAGACCTGAAGCTCCGTTTGAATATCCAGGGACCGGACAAATTCCTCCTTCCGCTGGGAATAGAAGAAGGCCTTGGCCCTGGTGATCTCTATGATGTTCTTGCACTCCGCCTCGCTTACCAGATAGTCGATGGGAACGATCACGCAGCCCGCCACGGCGGCGCCCATCCAAACGGCCATCCATTCGGGGCGGTTTTCCGCCCACAGGGCCACCCGATCCCCCTTTTTCAGCCCCGCCTTAAGGAGCCCCCTGGCTACGCGACGGCATTCGGCGGCGTAAAAGCGGTGGGACCAGGTGGTAAATTCGGTCTGTTTTCCCGGGCGGTAAAAAAGGGCGGGTTTTTCACCCCATTTTTTTTCAATATCATCCAGCAGGGCGATAAAATTGGGGTAGTCCAGGTCCGGCCAATCGGCGGTATACTCGCTCCAATGTAACATTCTTTTATTCTAAACAGAAATCGAAATAGTGTCGAGGTAAAAAAACGAAAAATTCAGGAAATTCGCAACTTTTTTTGTTTTTATGGGTCTAAATAAATTTGTCCGTTGCTTCCCGCCGGACCGTTGCCGGTTTTTCCCGCAGCGGCAAAGGCCGTTTTAAGCCCGGACGTTTCCCCCGGCGATAAGCTTGAGCAGATACACCTTGGCGTAGAGGGTCAGGGCCTTTTGTTCCTGTATTTTTCGCAGCCCGTCGGAGCTGTTTATGATGGAAACGGCCATTTCGGTCAGGGAATCCTCGCTGATGGAGGACTTTTTCTGGAGCCGCAAAAGCCGGCGCAGCCTGTCCCGGAGGAGGGAATTGATATCCTCCACCAGATTGTCCCTGTCCCGCTTGTTCATCAGCCTGTTCCACCGGCCGCTCAGTTCCTGTAAGTAGCTGTCCGGGGAACGCTCCTTGGGGATCATCTTTTCCTGGAGCTTCCGGGCGCTTTCCTGCAATTCCTTGGAGCGATCTTCCCCCGGGGTTTTCCCCTGGCGGGGGCTTTCCGGCGGCTTTTCGGCGGCGGAGGCGGGCTGGGGCTTCTTTTTTCCCAGGCCGGAGAAAAAAGCGGCCAGGCCGTAGAAAAGGGGAACGGAATACCAGAAGGGCATAAGCAGCCGGATATCGCTTATGATTTCCCGGCGTTTAAGCGCCAAAAGCGAATGGAGGGGCAGAAGATCCCGCTTGTTAAAAAGCCGGGAAGCGTCGGGAATGGTTCCCCGGGAGGCGTGTACCTCTTCGTGGATCAAGCACAGCCGGGGGTCCCTAAGCAGGGTGTGCAACAGGGGGGAAAATTCGGCCACGTAGGACGCGATCAGTTTGTCAAATTCCCCGTCATCCTCCATGGCGAGTTCCCGAAGGTAGTCCTTAACCAGTTTTTTCCAGCGCCTGGAAAGGGCCTCCAGCACCAACGGCCGGGTTTCCGTAAAAAGCCGGGCGCAGAGGGGCAGCACCTTGGCCTTCTTCATCAGCAGGGGAGAGCTGTTGGGGGGGGTGATAAAAAGCAGTTCCGGCAGCTCATTGGGAACCGCCGGCGCGGCAATCCGCTTTTTGACATAGGCGTCCAGCGCCTCCTCGCCGTACTGATCCAGCAGGGGAATGCCCTTGCTGTCCTTGAACCGGGCAATCGCCTCCCGGGAAAAATAGTAGGGGAGCTTTTCCAGCTCCAGTTCAAAATTCTTGAACGCCGTTTCCCGCACCCTGGACCGCTCCACGGCGGTCTTGTAGTAACTGCTGCAGACCCCCAAAACGTACACCGCCTGGACAGCGCCGGTCTCGTCCGCCAAAAGTTCTCCCTTTTGGTTGAGGTCCGATTTAAGCAGGTTGCCAAAGTAGGTCCAAAAATAAAAGGAACTTTCCCTGCCGTCCTTGATGTCCCCCACGCAGTCCCCGGGGCGGTTCATAATCCGCTCCAGCATATCCCGCAGGTACTCTTCCTTGCCCCCAAAGTACTGGGTCATCTTGTGCTGAACATAGTCCTTGTTGCCCTGGCGAAGGAGGTAGTGCTTAACCTTGCTCAGGGCGAATTCCAGCAGGGTCAGGGGGATCATCGGCGCCAGGATCAACGCCTCCGCGTCGTTGGGGAACTTAAGCTTGATCACCGGCAGCACCGCCTCCTGGGGTTCATCCAGAAAGGCGGGAAGCCCCCCGGTAACGCTTACCGTCCGCAGCTGGTCTTTGGGCAGGGTGATTTTAAGATACGTCTCGTCGGGGAAGGGCACGTCGGCGCGCTGCTCGGCGTTATCGTAGGCCTCTTTAACCTGCTCCGCGTAATACCGCGTTACGTATACCCGGCTTTCGCCCGCCCCGTTTCTAACCTCCAGCTTGTCCTCTTCGGCCAGCTGGTTCACGTCCGCCCAAACCTTGGCCGCCGTATCCTCGGTCCACCGGATCCATTCGGGCTTGTTCCCACAAACCCGCTTGGCGTATCGCTCCAAAAAGGAGATAAAGGTTTCCATGCTTACCTCGGGAGACCGGGTTTTCCTCGCGTATGAGTAGAGTATTGTATACAGATCCGTCCGCTGTGGCATGACAAGAGTATATCATTGTTTTTTCCTTGTTTCTATGGTAGTAAGGCGTTATGGTTCTGTGCCTGTTTTTTTCGCTCCTCCTCCTCCCCCGTTCCCTTCCGGCCCAGGAAGCCGGGCCGGAGGATTTCCTGGTCCGGGACCGGGTGCTGGTTAAATACCGGGGAACGGCCCGGGAGGTGGTGATTCCCCCAACGCTGGGGATTGACCGGGTTGGGCAAAAGGCCTTTGCCGGCGCCCCGGTGTCCAGTGTTACCGTCCCCATGGGCGTGGCCGTTATTGATGAGCGGGCCTTTGCGGGCTGCGGCTTCCTCAAAACCGTATCCCTGCCCTCTACCCTGACGGTCCTGGGCCGGCGGGCCTTTTTTAACTGTGTTCAGCTGGAAAGGGTGAATATCCCCATCGGCCTTGTTTCCATAGAAGAGGGGGCCTTTTTTAACTGCCTGGGCCTCAAGGAGATGGCGCTTCCCCCCTCGGTCAAAACCCTGGGTTCCCGGGCTTTTTCCGGCTGTTTCGGCCTGGAGCGGTTAAGCCTTTCCCGCCGGACCCGGCTGGGGGAGCGTCCCTTTATGGGGGTCCGCTGCGAAATTACCTGGCGGGACTAGCCGTTCGTTAGCGGTACGCCGCGCGGTATCCCCGTTAACGGTTATTCCCAGGGCGCGGCCGCAAGGGCGCGGCTGTTTAACCGCGAGGCCGCCCCGCGGCCGCGGGATTGACCTTCAGTATGGCGGTGGATGGGCTTCCGGCAACGTGTTGACCTTTGTTAGGTCAGGGGACTGACGTGATACGAAGTTGGCGGGTCCCCCAATAGGGAAGGGGGTTCCGGTGTACCGCGTGCCGGGGGGCCGCTTCAATAAAGAAAGGGACGCTGACAGAGTACAGGACAGGAAGCTGACAGCGTACATACCGGGGGTGATTGGAAGGCCGGGGGGGGCGGATCCCCCGGGGCTTCACAGGATCAGTTCTTCGGCTCCCAGGGGGCGGATCATCAGGGGGGTAACGGACCCGGGACCGAAGAGGCCGTCCATGAGGGTCCGGTAGCGTTCCAGGAGGGGAAGGGGGATGTACGATTGGATGGTGCCGGCGAAGCCGCCGCCGTGGACCCGGCAGGCTCCCGCCGCGCCGCCGGTTTCCGCGTCGAGGAAATCCCTGGTCAGCGCCAGGGCGGTGGAAATCCCCTGGTCCTCGGGGTTCCGGGGGGAGTAGACGTTTTGCAGCAGTTCCCAGGATGAATCCCCGGACTCGTTGACCAGGTTCAGGTATCGCGCCAGGGCGTCCTGCCGGGCCTTCCGGGCCGCCTCCGGCTCTCCGCCGTTCCCCGGGGGCGGGGCGTGGAAGGCTTCCAGGGCGGCCAGCATCTCCGCGGCCCGGCGGTTTTCGGCGAAGAAGTGCAGGGCCCGCAGCAACGCCCGGTCTCCCAGCTTTCGCCGGATCTCCGGGGCGCCGGCCTTTACCGCCCCCTCGTCGCATTCCCGGAGCGCGCCCTTGCCAAAAAAGGCCGCCACGGCCTTCATCTCCGCCGGGATGGCGGCGTAGTCCGGGGTTAGGTCCGCGTGGCTGCCCCCGGTGTTGACCACGCAGAGGGCGTATCCCCCCGCGGCCAGGTCCACCTCAACCCGTTTAACCGCGGGCTTCCCGGGATCGGCGAAGTCAATGCCCACCGCCCCCCCGCAGGCGCAGGCGGTCTGATCCATCAGGCCGCAGGGTTTGCCAAAGTACCGGTTTTCCGCCCGCTGGCCTACGCGGGCGATTTCCAGGAAATCATGCCCGCCCCCGCTAAACAGATTGTCGATGATCCGGCCAAAGAGGACTTCCACCGCGGCGGAAGAGGAGAGGCCCGAGCCGGGGAGGACGGTGGAATCGGCGTTGACGGTAAAGCCCCGGACCGCCGTTCCCCGGGCGCTGAACTCCGCCGCCACGCCCCGGATCAGCGCCGCGGTGGCGCCCTTCTCGCTTTCCCGGGGGGCCAGGTCCAGCCCGCCCCCCGGCCCGGCGAGGTCCACCATCACGTCGGGGAACCCCGTGGAACGGAAGAAGATCCGAAGGTCGGCCCGGGGGGCGGCCACCGCGGCCTGGTCCAGCTGGATAGACGCGGCCAGTACCCGGCCCTGGTTATGATCCGTGTGGTTTCCCCCCAGCTCGGTCCGGCCCGGGGCGGTAAAGAGCCGCAGGTCCCCGGCGGTTTCGGGAAAATCGGTCCGGGGGAAGCCCCCCTCCCCGTCGGTCAGCATCCCCTGGATAAGTGAGGCGTACCGGTCCCTGCCGTAAACGGCGCCCTGGGGGCCGTAGAGTTTGGTAAACAGGGCGGCGGCGGCGGGGCCGTCAAGTTCCGCCAGTAATTGCTTTCCGTTCATGGCGGTAAGTATAGAACGGCGGATTGACAAAAGCAAGGGATGCGGTAAACTGAAACCCGGAGCGTCCGTGAACCCAACTATCATTATCAGTTTGATTGTCCTCGCCGTTGCCGTCCTGCACCTTGTTGTGTTCGCGGTGGTTTCCGGCGGGAGGAACAAAAATCCCCTGGACCAGGCGCTGCGCGCCCTGGAGGGGTACGAAAAGCGGCTGGACAAGAGCGACGCCGCGCTCCGGGACGAGTTTGCCCGGAACAGGGAAGAGTCCCGGGGGTCCGCGAAGGAGACCAGGGAGGAACTGTCCCAGGCCCTCAAGGCCAACCGCGAGGAACTCCTGCGTTCCCTGGGCGGCTTTGAGGAAAAATTCTCCGCCCGGCTCAACAGTTTAACCAGGGAAACAACGCTGGTCTTTGAGAAGAACCGGGAAACGATGGAAAAAAAGTTAACGGAAATTCAGCAAAACAACAGCGCGAAGCTGGAAGAAATGCGAAAAACCGTGGACGAAAAGCTCCACGATACCCTGGAAAAGCGGCTTACCGAATCGTTCAAGCTGGTCAGCGATAACCTGGACAAGGTTCAAAAGGGTCTGGGGGAAATGCAGAATTTGGCGGCCGGCGTGGGGGATTTAAAGCGGGTCCTGTCCAACGTTAAGACCAAGGGCGTTCTGGGGGAGTACCAGCTTGGGGCGATCCTGGAACAGGTCCTGTCGCCGGGCCAGTACGCGGAGAACGTTAAGACAAAGGCGGGGAGCGCCGACAACGTGGAATTCGCGATACGCATTCCCGCCAAGGACGATCCGGATGGATCGATCTGGCTGCCGGTGGACTCGAAGTTCCCCACCGCGGATTACGAGGCCCTGATGTCCGCCTATGACACGGGGGACGCGCAGGTAATCGAGCGCTCAAAGCGGGATCTGGAAAACAAGATAAAAAAATTCGCCCGGGACATACGTGAAAAGTATGTGGACCCCCCGGGTACCACCGAATTCGCCATCATGTTCCTGCCCTTTGAGGGGCTGTATGCGGAGGTGCTGCGGATACGCGGCCTCTTTGAAAGCATACAAAACGAGCTTAAGATAACCATCGCCGGGCCTACCACCATCTCGGCTTTTCTTAACAGCCTTCAAATGGGATTCAGGAGCCTGGCCGTGGAAAGGCGGACCAGCGAGATCTGGGAATTGCTGGGCGCCGTGAAAACACAGTTTGGCAAATTCGCCGAGGTTTTGGAGGCCGCGAAAAAGAAGCTGGACAGCGCCAGCGAGGAGCTTGCCAAGACCGGGACCAGGTCAAGGCAGATTGAGCGAAGGCTCAAGGACGTTCAGTCGCTGCCCGACGGGGACGCGCGTAAACTGCTGGGAAACCTGGAAATTGAGGCGGGCGGCGAGGATGATGTGGGAACCTTTTGAGTCCCGGGACGGCGCGTGGTATCAGTGGCGTATCGCCGGGGCGGAAGTTTTTGTGTGCCGCCAGGGCGGCCTCTGGCGGGGCCTCTGCCGCCCCCTGGGCTGGAACAAACGCCGCCGGGAGCGGAGCGCCGCCGCCGCCCCGCGGGGCCGGGCGGCCCAGCCCAAAGACCCCCCCCGGTCTTGTTGGGCGGGTCCTTTGGAAACCGCGGCTCCTGATCCCGCCGCTTTTCCCGGGGGAACGGCCTTCAGCGCCGTCTGGGAAGGCGGTCCGCCTAACGGCGATTCCCCCGCGGGTTTGGCGGAAACCGCCGGGGCCGGTTCACCGCCCCGGGCGGCCCTGCGGCCCGTTTTTCCGGAAAAGCCCTTCCTGGTGAACCTGCCGGACAGGCCCCGGCTTTTTCCCGGGGTGGAACTGCCCCTTAACCTGGAGCTTCCCCCCCTGTTAAAGCTGACGGTTTTCCCGCCGCCCGCCCTCCCCGGGGAGCCTCCCGGCGAGCCGGCTTCCGCCGGGGCCGCCGTTTCCGGTGAAACCCTCTTTACCTTTACCCCCTTTCCCTTAAACGAAACATGGTACGGCGATACCACCATGAAAGGCGTTTTGTGCCTGTCGCTGTCCGTTTCTGCGGGGGAGGGGGCGGACCCGGAGGGGGCGCTGGTACGCTGCGGGGCGCTGATACAAAACCGGACCAAAGCTATCCTGGAACTGAGCCAGTTTCCCCTGTACGCCGGTGAACTTTCCATCTACCAAAAGGAGGGGGCGCTGGTAACCGATACCCCGGTACTCGACGCCTCCGAGAACGGGAACTTCCGGGTAAGCCTTAGATCCCCCGGCGGCGTCCTTGTCGCGGAGGGTAATAAGAACGGGGTGGGGGACCTCTTGATTCAGCGGGGAAGCCGGATCATAAAAAACATAACGGGGCTGTAACGTGAACACCGAAATAATCCTCAACGGACTAAAGCAGTTTTTGGACGAGGCCCGCCCGGCGGAACTGGCGATAAAGCTGGCCGCCATGATCCTTACGGTGGCCTTTATCCTCACGGTCTTCAGGCTGTGCCGGACCCTTTTGGGCAAATTCCTCAAGGGCAAGATCAGCGATCAGCGGAACTACATGGTAAAAAAGGGGGTGCGCTACGCGGGGTATGTCCTGGCGATCCTCTTTGTTTTTAACCGCCTGGGAATCGACACCACCGCCATTCTGGGGGCCGCGGGAATCGCCGGTATCGTCATTGGCTTTGCCGCCCAGACTTCGGTTTCCAGCCTTATTTCCGGTTTCTTCCTCCTTTCGGAAAAACCCTTCGCCGTGGGGGACGCGATTAACGTCAACAATATCACCGGAACGGTCCTTTCCGTGGATCTCCTTTCGGTAAAGCTTAAAACCTTTGATAATCTTTTTGTCCGAATCCCCAACGAGACGATTATCAAGAGCAATCTGACCACCATTACCCGTTTTCCTATCCGGCGGCTTGACTTGAGTTTTTCCGTGGCCTATAAGGACGATCTGGAAAAAACCAGGGCCGTTCTTCTGGAGCTGGCCGCGGAAAACCCCTATTGCCTGGAAAATCCCGCCCCCTTCTTTGGGGTTGACAGCTTTGGCGATTCGGGGGTGAACATCCTTTTTAACCTGTGGTTTGAAAAAAGCAAGTTCTGGGAACTAAAGAATTCTATCATCATGGACATCAAGAAACGTTTTGAGCGGGAGGGGATCGAGATCCCCTATCAAAAAATCGATATTACCCTCGCGGGCCAGGGCTGAAGCCTATTCGTTTCCCCCGTCCTCTCCCAGGACGGATTTAACCCGCTTGATCAGCGCCTCGGGGATAAAGGGCTTTACGATGTAACCCTCCGCCTCAAACGCCATGGCCTGGTCAATAAACTGGGGGTTGGCGTGGCTGGTAACAAAAATAACCGGGATGTTTTTTAATTCGGGGCTCTTTTTAAGGAGGCCCACAAACTCCAGGCCCGAAATTTCGGGCATTTCTATATCCAGCAGGATAAGATCGGCCCTGAACTGCTTGAGCATTTCCAGCGCCAGGGCCGCCGATTTGGCCAGTCGGACATCGTACTCATGCTGTAGAATGGTACGGATCGTCGTAAGGCTCACCGCCATATCATCCACCACAAGGATTATTTTCTTTATGTCCAATTCTTGGGTACTTGCTTTCGCCATACTAGTCATTATACAATTTTTGTTGGATTATTTCAAGCCTATGCGATATTATAGTACCAGGGACAAAAATAGAGCCGTTTCATTCGCCGAGGCCGCCCTGCGGGGTTTGGCCCCGGAGGGGGGGCTCTTTATCCCGGAACAGATTCCCCCCTACCGAAAGGGGGTGGCCGGCTCCCTGGGTTCCATGTCTTTCCTGGAAATCGCCCTGGAGACCATAGGCCCCTATGTGGAGGGGGAAATTCCCGCCGCCGCGCTGGAGGAGATTTGCGCCGGGGCCTTTACCTTCAGCGCCCCCCTGGTTCTGATAAACCCGGAGGGCGGGGCGGCGGGGGCCGGTTTGGCGCTGGAGCTGTTTCACGGCCCCACGGCGGCCTTTAAGGACTTTGGCGCCCGTTTTATGGCAAGGACCTTTTCCTGGCTCCGCAGGGGTGAGGACCGGCCCCTCCGGATCCTGGTGGCCACCTCCGGGGATACCGGCGGGGCGGTGGCGGACGGTTTTTACGGGGTGGAGGGCATTTCCGTTACCGTCCTGTACCCCCAGGGCCGGGTTTCGGAGCTTCAGGAAAAGCAAATCGCCGGCCTGGGGGGCAATATTTCCGCCCTGGCGGTGGAGGGCAGTTTTGACGATTGCCAGGCTTTGGTCAAGGCCGCCTTTGCCGATCCCCCCCTGCGGGAAAAACTTGCCCTTTCCTCGGCCAACTCGATTAACATTTCCCGGCTTATCCCCCAAACGCTGTACTACGCCGCCGCCGCGGGAAAAGCCCTGGCGGGCCGTCTTGACGCCGGCGAAGAGGCCACCCCTCGCCGCCTCGCCGCGGGCGTTCAGGACGGTGTTCCGGGGCCGGGCCGGGCCGGGCCGGTTCCCCGGGGGCCAATCACCTTCTGCGTTCCCAGCGGAAATTTTGGGAACCTTACCGCGGGCCTCTACGCCATGGCGATGGGGGCCCCCATCGCCGGATTTATCGCCGCCACCAACATCAACAGAACCGTGCCGGACTACCTGGAAAGCGGGGAATACAAAACCAGGGTTTCCCAGGCCACCATTTCCAACGCCATGGATGTGGGAGCGCCCAGTAACTTTGAGCGTATGTCCGCCCACTGGAGCCATGGGGAGACGCGGCGCGTGGTCCGGGGCCTTTCGGTTACCGATGATGAAACCCGGGGGACCATCGCCGCGGTTTACCGGGATTGGGGCTACTACCTGGATCCCCACGGCGCCGTGGGCTGGACCGCCGCGCGAAAGCTGGGACCCGCCGGAACGGGGCCTGTGGCGGTACTGGCCACCGCCCATCCGGCGAAATTTTCCGCGACCGTGGAGCCCCTTACCGGGCCGGTCCCTGTTCCCCCCGCCATACAAAGCGCCCTGGGTAGAACCCCCCGTTCCCGGACCATTCCGGCGGATTTGTCCGTCCTGCGGGAATTGTTACT
Organism: Treponema sp.; assembly: GCA_031257195.1. Lineage (GTDB taxonomy): Bacteria > Spirochaetota > Spirochaetia > Treponematales > Breznakiellaceae > JAIRPD01. Next base: position 22,891 of record JAIRPD010000127.1, read on the forward strand.
GGCCGGTAACCGGTAATTCATCGATGAATTCCCGCCCCCTCTGGGCCGCGGCTGGTTCCGCCGCCGGCGTTTCCGGCCTGTGCCTTTCGATCCTTCCCGTTCTGGCGGCGCTGGCCCTGCTGATCCTCGGCCTGTTCCTCTTTTCCGGCTGCTACACCCTCAAGCAGGGGGCGGTGATGCTGGGGTATCTGAGCAGGGCGGAACCCCTGGAAAAACTCGCCCGCGGGGGGGAAACGGGGGACTTTGTGGAACGGGTCCGGGACATTCGCCGTTTTGCCCTGGACGAGCTGGGCTTAAAAGAAAGCAAAAACTATACCCGGTATGTGGAAATAGACCGGGATTACCTGGCGGCGGTGGTTTCCGCCTCGGCGGCGGATTCCTTTACCCGCCACTACTGGCGCTTCCCCGTGGTGGGGGCGCTCCCCTACAAGGGCTTTTTTGACCCCGAGGACGCCCGGAAAGAGGCGGCCAGGCTTAAGGCCCAGGGCCTGGATGTATGGATCCGGGGGGTGGACGCCTTTAGCACCCTGGGCTGGTTCCGGGATCCCCTCTACTCGTACATGAAAAACTACAGTCCCCATCAACTGGCGGATCTTATCATCCATGAACTGCTCCACGCCACGGTGTTTATCCGGGGTCAGTCCGGTTTTAACGAGCAGCTTGCGGAATTTGTGGGAACCCAGGGGGCCCGGCTCTACATAGAAAGCCGGTTTGGCCCGGATTCGGGGGAATACCGGGGGATTGACGCGGACCGGGCGGACCGGGCGGCGTTCCTGGCCTTTACCGGCGCGCTTACCGCCGAACTGGAAACCCTCTATGCTTCCAGCGTAAGCGGGGAAGAAAAACGCGCCAAAAAAGAGGCGATCATCAAGGCCGCGCGGGAACGGTTTGCCCGCGACTACGCCGGCGTTTTTAAAAGCGAAACCTACCGGGGCGTTTCCAGCCTTCCGGTGAACAACGCCTACCTGGACCTGTACCGCCTTTACCACGGGGAGGACCGCTTTTTCGCCGGCCTCTATGAAAAAATCCCCCTCCCCTCGGCGGCTCCCGGCGCGGCCTCCGCCGCCCCGGAGATCGCCCGGCTTAGGACCTTTATCGCCGCGGCGGCCTCCCTGAGCGGGTCCCGGCCCGCCAGAAAAGATCCCCGGGCCTCCCTGGCCGCGGCTTTATTTTTAGAAAACCGCTAAAAACGCTAAAGCCTTTTTTCAAAAAACCGACATTTATAATGAACTGGACTGAAGAGCCGCGTGCCCGTCGGGCCTCCGGGGCGATGAAGTCCGGCTATCCTCACCCTTCCGGGGACGGTGGGTCGAGGGTCGGGTTCTTGTAACCCATGGCACAGGGGATTCCGTAAAGCGGGGTTCCCAAAAGAAAAGTTACGGCATGGAGGCCGCGGCGGGTGCTTTTGTCATAGGGACAAAACGCCGCCGAAAACTGCCAAAGGAGTGATAGTATGATCATTAACCACAACCTTAGCGCGATGTTCGCCGACAGGTCCCTCAAGGTTACCCAGGTATCCCTGGATAAGAACATGGAGAAACTGTCGAGCGGTCTGCGCATCAACCGAGCCGGGGATGACGCTTCTGGACTCGCTGTTTCCGAAAAGCTGCGCAGCCAGATTCGGGGTTTGAACCAGGCGTCTACCAACGCCCAGAACGGTATTTCGTTCATTCAAACCACGGAAGGTTACCTGCAGGAAACCCAGGACATCATCCAGCGCATGCGGGAACTCGCGGTACAGTCTTCAAACGGTATCTATACCGATGAAGACCGGATGTACATCCAGGTGGAAATTTCGCAGCTTGTTGACGAAGTTGACCGGATCGCGTCCCACGCTCAGTTCAACGGCATGAACCTGCTCACCGGACGGTTTGGCCGGCTTGTCGGCGAAAACGTGGTTACCGCTTCTATGTGGTTCCATATCGGCGCCAACATGGATCAGCGGGAACAGGTTTATATCGGCACTATGACCGCCAAAGCTTTGGGGGTCAGAAATGTTAGTGACGAGTCGATTCTGACGATGTCCGCGCCGGACAGCGCCAACCGTGCCATTGGAACCCTTGACGAGGCGCTCAAGAAGATCAACAAACAAAGAGCTGATCTGGGCGCCTACCAAAACCGCCTGGAGCACGCTGTGCGCGGCCTGGACATAGGAGCCGAAAATATGCAGGCTTCCGAGTCCCGCATCCGGGATACCAATATGGCCAAGGAGACGGTGTCGTATACCACGCACCAGATCCTCAGCCAGGCCGGTACCGCCATGCTCGCCCAGGCGAACCAGAGGTCGCAGGCGGTGCTTCAGCTTCTGCAATAGGCGTAATCCGCTTCGCGGATTATCGCGGGGAAAAGCCTTTTGGGGCTTTCCTCCGCGAGCCTATGCGGCGGAAGCCGTACTCGGGATGGCGCCTGACCACGCCGCGGTCCCCCCTGGGGATCGTTGTGGTCAGGCTCTTTTTTTTTAAGCCGCCGCGCCTATTCTGGTACTGGCAACCTTATGGACCCGCACGTTCCTTTCCCGCAGAAACGCTTCCTTTTCCGGGAGAATCCTGTCGTCGGTAAATACCGCGGCCACCTGTTCCGTCCTAACCAGTCCTTCCGCCCCCTGCTGGAGGAACTTGTCCGAATCGGTGAGGACTATCACCTCCTCCGCCTGCTGGGCCATATCCCGGGCGGTTTGGGTCCGCAGGTGATCCCGGCCGGTAAAGCCGTATTTCTCGGTGAACCCGTCGGTTCCCACAAAGAATTTGCTGGACATAAAGATTTCCGCCCATTTACTGGTCATGGGACCCACCACCACCTGGGAACTGCCCTGGTACTCTCCCCCCAGGAGGATCACGTTGGCGTGGGGGGCGTGGCGTATGTGGCTGGCGATAAAGGCCGAATTGGTGATTATCATTACCCGCTTGTTGTTCGCCAGCTCTTCCGCCAGAAGGGCGCAGCAGGAGCCGGATTCGATCATCACCGTTTCCCCCTCCTCCACCGTCTCCGCCGCGGTTCTGGCTATCCGCCGCTTGATGTCGTAGTTAATCGCCATCCTCGTACCCACATCATCGACCGAGCCAAACAGGGCGTAGCCATGTTCCCGCCGGACAAAGCCTATATCTTCCAGTTGATCCAGGTCCTTGCGGATCGTTACCTGGGAGACCCCCAGTTCCTCCGCCAGGACGCTTACCTCTACCCGCCGGCTTCCCGCCACAATCGCCAGGATTTTGTCTTGTCTTTCCGTCATTTCTCGCTCCTTTGCTCTAAACTGCTGGAAGGCATTTGACGCTTCGCTTATATCTATAAAGTACTAAAGGAAACCCAAAAGTCAAGAAAATAGTTCATTTGAAATAAACTTTATTACACCCGTAAGTCCTTTGGGAGATACCGCGGAGGACGGCGCCCCGGCCAGGTTCCCAGCCCCCCGGTTTTAAAAAACGCCCGAAAAAATTGACAAATACCTCCCGTCGTGGTATATTTTCTTGCATGAAAAAGAAATTTTTCCTTATTGTTCTCTTAATCGGCTGGGGCGGCTTGGTCTTTGGCCAAATGGGTATAGATTTAGGGCTGGGTTTCCAGTATGGAAAGGCGTGGGTTACCGACAGGGGGCAGACCCTCAGGAACATTACCGAGCCGGGGGTGCTGATCAGCTTCCGGTTTGTCCCCAATACCATCGGCGGTTTCGCGCGGCTGGGGCTCCTCTTCCCTTCCGAGGTAACCGAGGGGGATTTAACCCTTAACTACAGCGAATACGACTACATTGTCTTTATAAACGGGGCCCTGGGACCCTCCTTCCGGGTCCCCCTGAACGACCGCTTTTCCCTTATGATTGACGCGGGGATTAGTATCAACGACCTGCTCTACGGCGGTTCCTACAAAGCCGACATTGACGCCACCTGGGAGGTAAAAATCGAGAATCTGGGGGGAAAATACACCCAGAGAGGCGGGACTAACTACCAGAACATCAAAATGAAGGAAGTGTACAACGACGTGGGAATCGGCCTCCTGGGAAACGTGGCCATGCGTTTCTTCTTTACCCAAAACGTGTTTATGGAATTGGGGATGGCGGCGAGTTTTGACTTTTTGCGGTTCAAGTACTACAAATTTTACGCCGACTTCAGCGCCTATCCTCATAGCGGGCAGCCGGGTGACTGGTATGATGACTTCCCCGCCGGCAAGGTAAGCGACGATAAAACGGAGTTGATTCTGGAATCGGACAGTAAATTCACCATCTTTAAGCAGTTCACCTTTATTCCAAGCCTTACCGTGGGGTTCCGGTTCTAGTCGGCCCGCCGGGGACGGCCGCCGCGAACGCGAAGGGAAAACATAAAGGAGCCGCCCATGGAAACCAGCGAGAGGGAATTCTTTAAGTACGACGACTACTTTATTGACGAAAAGGTGGCGTTTTTAAAATTCACCAACACCTACCGGATTTATAACAGCGCGGGGGAACGGATCGGCGCCATCAAAGAGACCATGCCGGCCGTCCTCAAAGTCCTGAGCCTCATTCTGAGCAAGGCTTTTTTTCCCTTTAGGCTGGACATTGTGGACCTGGAAGGAAGAACACTGGCTGCGATCAAACGGGGCTGGACCTTCCTGATGTCTAACATCACGGTCCTGGATTCCCAGGGGAAGATCACCGCCCGGATCAAGCAGCGCTTTAGGGTTTTTAAACCCGCCTTCAGCATCCTCGATCCGGACAACAACTTCATCGCCGCCATTACCGGCGACTGGATCGCCTGGCATTTTGACATCACCGCCCCGGCGGACAACAACGGCGGCGGAGTCGTCCCGATTGGGACCATCACCAAAAAATGGAACGGCGTCCTCAAAGAAACCTTTACCACCGCGGACAAATACATCGTTTCCTTAAACCGCGGCGCGGTAAAGGAGGACCGGAAGATCGCCGTGGTCGCCGCGGCGATTACGATTGACATGGTCCTTAAAGAGTCTAAGTAGGCCCCCGGGCCGCCGGGAAAACGCCCCGGGCCGCCCGTCAAACGGACAGCTCCTTAATGATCAGTTCCACCGCCCCGCCCAGTTCCGCCGCGGAATCCCGCTTAAGCACCGCCAGCCGGAAAATCGCCGACTCAATCAGGGCGTAGAGCATGGTATCCACGGTTCCCACGTCCATCTTTTTAAGCTGCCCCGCCTTAATGCCCTCAATAACCATCTGGGCTAGAATATGCCTCAGCCGAATCGTCCTGCGGCGCACCCTGGTATCGGCCAGGGAAACGCCGCCCCTGCCCTTGGGCGCCGCCGGGGAACCGGAGGCTCTGGACAGGGAAAGCAGGTAATCCAGAATAACCGAAAGGAGGCGCCGGTTTTCCTCCAGCCGCCCCAGGATCAGAAAAAGGGTCTTTTTGATCTTGCCGGGATAGGACAGAACCTGGTCCTCCTTAACCCCCATAATATCCCGTTCCACCTCCGCCATAAGCTGCTTGATGCTGTAGTTAAAGATTTCCCGCCGGTTGCGAAAGTACAGGTACAGGGTCGTCCTGGTGATCTTGCAGCGGCCGGCGATCTTCTGGCAGGTGGCGTTCTCAAACCCCTCTTCCATAAAGACATCCAGGGCCGTTTCAAGAATCCGCCGCCGCCGCTTCGCGTGTTCAACCACAATAGCCATGGTCCGCTTTCCTTCCCCCCCTGGCGGCGGCGCTTATCAAAGCCTATCGTAGAGATAGAAATAAGCGTCCACCGCCCCGTTTTTTAGTTCCCGGCAGAGGCCGGCCTTTTTCCCAAAATGGGACTCAAACCCCGGATGATCGCAGATGACCCCCAGCTTCCAGCCCGGAAAGGCCCCCCCCAGGACGGCCATCTCCCGGTACCGGGTCTCCGCCTCTTCCCGGTCCCCCAGCCGCCGGCCGTAGGGCGGGTTGGTGATAATATAGCCCCCCGGACGGTCCCCCGGACCCTCCGCCGCCCCGCCGTCCTCCCCGGGCGGGCCGCCCCCGGGGGGCCACCCCGAAGGAGGGCCGGCCTCGTTCAGGGAAAGCCGCCGGATCTCCACCCCCGGGGGAAGCCTCTCCTCCGCCCCCGCCGTCCCGCCGGGATTCCGGGGCCTTCCGCCTTTCCTCCCCGCCAGGGCCGCGGCCCGCCGCAGGTTAGCCTCCGCCAGGGCCGCGGCCTCCCCGCCGGCGTCGCTCCCGTATATCCGCAGGGGCCGGCCCAGGTCCACCCGGGCCCCCAGCTCCCCGCGGATCTCCTCCTCCAGCCGCCGGTCCCCCAGGGCCAGGGCGGACAGGGCGAACCCCCGGCCCAGTCCCGGCGCGAAGTCCCAGGCGTAGAGGGCCGCCTCCGCCACAATCGTGCCGGAACCGCAGAGGGGATCGTAGAGGGGAAATTTCCGCTTCCACCCCGCGAGGAGGAGGATCGCCGCCGCGGCGGTTTCCCGCAGCGGGGCGGTTCCCCCCTCCCGGCGGTAGCCCCGCTTAAAGAGCGGCTCCCCCGAAAGGTCCAGCAGCACCTGGGCCCGGTCCTTTTCCAGGTACACCCGCAGTTCCGCCGTCCCCGCCCCCCGCCGGGGATCCCCCCCCGGAGCGGACCCGCCGGGCTCCGGCAGGCGGTTTATCCCCCGGCGCCGGCACAGCCGGTCCGCCGCCGCCTTGTGAACCACCCCCTGCAGGGAGGTTTCCGCCCTCAACTGGGAGCGGTTGGACCGGGCCTTGCTGACCGTCAACCCCATGCCCGGGGGGATCAGGTCCTCCCAGGGGATCCGGGCCGTTCCCTCAAAGAGGGCGTCGAAGTCCGGGGCGGGAAAGTTCCCCGCCTCCAGAAGCAGCCGGTCCGCCGTCCGCAGGGACATGAGGGCCCGGTAGAGCCCCGCCAGGTCCGTCTTAAACCGGACCCGGCCAAAGCCGCTTTCCAGGATGACCAGACCCCCCGCCGGGGAAACGCCCCCGGCGGCGTCCCTGGCCGACGGAAAGATCTTTTTAAGTTCGTTGGAGACCACCTTTTCCGCGCCCCCGGCGCAGAGGGCCAGGGCGGTATATTCCCGCATGGGTAGAGTATAGCGGAAATCCCGCGTCTATACACCCTGCCCCTCTCCCGCTGTCCCCGGGCCCCCAGCCGACGGCGGGGGCGGGCGTTACGGTGGCCGGTCCGGGGAATGGCGTTAGGACCCCCGGACGGACTCGATGGTTCCCCCCCCCACCAGGGTTTCGCCGTCGTAGAACACCGCCGCCTGGCCGGGGGTAACCGCCCGCTGGGGTTCCTCGAACTCCAGGTGGACCGCGGCGGGGCCGGTTTGTTCCACCCGGGCCCACTGCTCTTTCTGAAGGTACCGGGTTTTAACCCCCAGCCGGACCGGGGAGGGGAGGGCCTCCGCGGCGATAAGGTTTACCCCCCCGGCGTCGAGGCTCCTGGAGTACAGGTCCCGCTCTTCCCCCAGGGTCAGGGTATTTTCCGCCGGGTCTTTGGCCGCCACGTACAGGGGGACCCCCCCGGCGACCCCCAGGCCCCGGCGCTGGCCCAGGGTGTAGCGGACAAGCCCCCGGTGGCGGCCCAGAACCCGCCCCTCCCGGTCGAGGATATCCCCCGGCGGGTAGGATTTCCCCCGGTAGGCTTCCATAAAGTCCCCGTAATCCCCCCCGGGAACAAAGCAGATATCCTGACTTTCCTCTTTCCGGGCGTTGGCCAGGCCCCGGCTTTCGGCGATGTCCCGGACCTCTCCCTTGGTGAGGCCCCCCAGGGGGAACGAGACGCGGGCCAGCTCCTCCTGGCTCAGCATGTAAAGAACATAACTCTGATCCTTCCGGGGGTCCCGCCCCTTCTTAAGGAGCCACCGCCTCCCCGGGCCCCGGGGCGGCTCTATCCGGGCGTAGTGGCCGGTAACAATCCGCGCCGCCTCCAGTTCCCCGGCCCGGTGGAGGAGAAGGGAGAACTTAAGGCGCCGGTTGCACTCAATACAGGGATTGGGGGTTTCCCCCCGCTCGTAGCTTTCAACAAAGGGCTCAATGACATGCCGGGTAAAGGCTTCGGTGTAGTTCAACACATAGTGGGGGATGCCCAGCTTCCAGGCGGCGGCCCGGGCGTCGTTAATATCCTGGTAGGAGCAGCAGGAACGGCCGGCGGCGGCGGCGTTTTCCCGGTTCGCCACAAGCTTCATCGTTACCCCCACGCACTCTCCCCCGGCGTCCAGGGTCAGGGCCGCGGCGGCGGAGCTGTCCACCCCGCCGGACATGGCGATGAGGACCCTCATCGCGGGAGGGATGACATGAACCCGTTTACCGCCGCCTCGCAGCTCCGCATGGCCAGGAGGGTTTTCTCAAAAAGCGCGTCCAGGTCCCAGCCCAGGAGGGCGGCCCCCCGCTCAATCACCTCCCGGGAGCAGCCCGCGGCGAAGGCGGGGGTCTTAAACTTCTTCCTGAGGGACTTTACTTCCATGTCCTGGACGCTCTTTGAGGGCCGGATAATCGCCGCCGCCCAGATAAGGCCCGTCAGCTCATCCGCGGCGAAGAGGACCTTTTCCATTTGGTGAACCGGCTCCGCCTCCACGTCCACAATACCCCAGCCATGGCTGCATACCCCGTGGATCGCCTCCTCCGACACCCCCCCGGCCCGGAGCAGCTCCGGGGCTTTCAGGCAGTGCCGTTCCGGGTACTCCTCAAAGTCGATGTCGTGGAGGAGGCCCACCACGCCCCAGTACTCAGCGTCGGCCCCAAAGCCCAATTCCCGGGCGTACCACCGCATCACCCCCTCCACCGTGAGGGCGTGCTGAAGGTGAAAGGGGTCCTTGTTGTGTTCGCGAAAGAGCCGCCAGGCCGCTTCCCGGCTTATCCCCGCCGTCATAGTTTCCTCCCTGGGGCGGCGCCGCCCCGTCCCGGCCGCGGTTCACCCTCCGGGCGCCCCCGCGCGGGGGGAAACCCTGGGAAGGTGGTTCCGTCCGCCGGGAAACCGGCGGCGCCGTTTTTCCGCGGCCCTAGTAGTTCTGGGCCCGGATGTGAAAATAGGCCCGGGAATGCTTGCACACCGGGCAGGAATCGGGGGCGGTTTTACCTATCACCAGGTGGCCGCAGTTGGCGCACTGCCAGATCTGGTCCCCCTCCCGGCTGAACACCAGCCCCCCCTCAAGGTTGGTCAGAAGCTTGAGGTAGCGTTCCTCGTGTTCCTTCTCGATCCTGGCCACCCCCTCCATTTCCCGGGCGATATCCTCAAAGCCCTCTTCCCGGGCGGTCTTGGCGAAGCCCGCGTACATATCGGTCCACTCGTAGTGTTCCCCCGCCGCGGCGTCCCGCAGGTTGGCGGCGGTATCGGGAACCCCCCCGGCGTGGAGGTGCTTGAACCAGATCTGGGCGTGTTCTTTTTCGTTCAACGCCGTTTCCCGAAAGAGGTGCCCCATCTGGACGTACCCCTCCTTTTCGGCCTTGGAGGCGTAGTACAGGTACTTGGTGTGGGCCTGGGATTCCCCCGCGAAGGCGGCCTCCAGATTCTTCCATGTCTGTGATTTTTTGAGTTCCATAATTTCTCCCGGCGCGTGTCGCGCGTTTTTTTTGTGGACCCCCGGAGAGCCACCGCTTCCGTTACGGGCCCTTCTGTACCTAAGTATAGAACATCCCGGGGATAGTGTGAAGACCGCCCCGAAAAACGCCGCCATCCCCCGGGCGCTTTTGGGGGCGGCCCCGGGGAAAGGACGGCCGCCCTCAACCGCCGGCCCCCGTCCGTGAGGGCGCGGCCCCCATTCCCCCGGGCAAGGCCGCTGTTCCAGGGGATACGACCGCTATCC